>DASTCK010000176.1:0-11619 GCA_035711225.1 Casimicrobiaceae bacterium | reverse complement strand
CGAGGTCGGCATCCCGCTCGCGAAGGGCGTCGCCGCGTACGGTCGCGGGCGTTACGGCGAGGCGGTCGACCTGATCGCGCCGGTGCGCGACATCGCCCACCGCTTCGGCGGCAGCCACGCGCAGCGCGACGTTCTCACCCTGACGCTGGTCGACGCGGCGCGGCGTGCGGGACGCACCTCGCTCGCGAAGCACGTGCTCGCCGAGCGGCTGGTGTCCAAGCCCGAGGCGCAATGGGGGCGGCGCATCCTCGGGCGGATCGAGGCGCGGGCGGTCGCGGCGCACTGACCGGAAAGATGGCGATGGGCGATAGGCGATAGGCGATAGGCGGCAGGGAGAGAGGTGGGAGACGATAGCGTTGGCGCGCGGCAAGCTCCTTCGCCGCGAGCTCCCTATCGCCTATCGCCCATCGCCTATCGCCACAGCGGCGCGTCGTAACGCGAGTACCATCGCACGCTTCGTTCCTCGACGAAGGCGAGCGTGCCATGGCCGACGCGCCGTTCCACGGCATCTACCCGATCCTCTACGCGTTCTTCGACGCCGAAGGGCGGCCGTCGCGCGACGGCATCGCCGCGCAGGTCGAGGCGGCGGTGCGCCACGGTGCGCACGGCGTCGCGGTGCTGGGCATCGCGACGGAGACGAACAAGCTCGATGCCGTGGAGCGCCGCACGATCGTCGAGTGGACGGCGCACGCGCTGGGGCGGCGACTCCCGCTCGCGGTGACGGTCGCGGAGCCGTCGGTGCACGGTCAGGTCGCGTTCGCGCGCGCGGCGCGCGACCTCGGCGCCGACTGGGTGATCCTGCAGCCGCCGCCGGTCGCCGGGCTCGCCGAGATCGAGTACCTGCGCTTCTTCGGCGCGGTCGCGGATGCCGCGCCGCTGCCGGTCGCGATCCAGAACGCCGCGCAATTCCTCGCCGCCGGCCTGTCGAACGCGGGCCTCGCGTCGCTGCACCGCAATCATGCGAACGTCCGGCTGCTGAAGGGCGAGGCGCCGGCGCACGTCATCGCCCGGCTGGTCGACGACACCGCCGGCGCGTTCCGCGTGTTCAACGGGCGCGGCGGGCTCGAGCTCCCCGACTGCCTGCGCGCCGGCTGCGTCGGCATGATCCCGGCGCCCGAATGCTTCGACCTCCAGGTCGCCGCCTACGACGCGTTCCGCGCCGGTCGCGAGGACGAGGCGGAGGCCCATTACCGCGCGATGCTGCCGCTCGTCACGTTCATGATGAGCTCGATCGACACGTTCGTCTGCTACGGCAAGCGCATCGTCGCGCGCCGGCTCGGGCTGCCCGAGGTGCACGACCGCGCACCCGCGCAGCGGCCGACGCCGTTCGGGCTCGCGATGATGGAGCGGTTCCTGGCCGAACTGCCGCCGCTGTGAGCGCGGCGGTGCGCGTTTCGACTACGACTCCCGCGCGATCTGCCGCCGCAATCCCCTGAAGCGCTCCTGCGGGTCCCGGCCGAAAAGCGGGTCCGGCAGCGCGGTGATGCCGCTCCGCACCGCATCCCAGTCGGTGGGCGTGAGGTGCGCTCGCGCCCGATCAAGCACCTCGGCCTCCTCCTTCGCGAGGTGGCTTTCGTAGTAGACCAGGTAGGTGGCGGCGGCGGCTTCCACGTGCTCGCGCGGTACCACCTCGCCGCCGACCACCGCCTCGATCTTCGCGAGGAGCTCCTCGCCCGCGGCCGCGATCACGCGATGCTCCTGCTGCAGGCGCGACAGCACGAGCCGCAGGTCCGGGCAATGGCGCGCGAGCCGCGCGAATGCGATGTCCTCGCGCGGATGGTGGACGCGGTCCGAGTACTCGCGCAGGTAGCGCAGGACGTCCACCATCAGCTCGTAGTTCGGCTCACCGCCCGCGTGGAAGACGTCGACCTCCTTGCGGAGCAGGCGCAGCAACTGCGCGAAATAGGCGTGCTCGGTGTGCCAGGCGGCGATCGGGTCGGTCACGGCGGGCCTCCGGGCGTCGCGGCGCGACGCGAGAGAATGGCTCGCAGCCATGGTCGGACGATCGTGCGGCGCGCTACTTGATCGGGGTCAAGGGGTGGGCGAGGCGGGAGGGACGCGCGCGAGGTGCCGAGGCGTCGCGCGCGAACGACGCCTGCAGAGCGGCACGACCCGGGGCCCGGCAAGGATTCCGACCCCGGTGGGGTCAGGACGCTCGCCCCGGCTGCGACGGCCGCAGCATCCCGGCGTAGATCCCCGGCGCGGAGCCGGCGATCGCGACGGCGCCGAACGCCTTCTCGTAGAATGCCGCCGGTCCGATGCCGCCGACGATCGCGTACGCGTACCCCTGCGCCGCGAGGGCGTGCATCGCCGCCAGCGCGAGCGCTCGCCCGATGCCCTGGCCGCGCGCCGCCTCGGCCACCGCGGTCGGGCCGAAGAAGTCGGGCGCGATCGCGTCGTGGCACGCGAAGCCGGCGAGTTGTCCGTCGCGCACGGCGATGAAGCACGCCACGGGCAGGCGCGCGAACGCGACGTCGACCTCCGCGGCCCACGCCGGCCAGTGCCCGCGCGTCCAGTCGACGACGAGCGGCTTCTCGGGCGCGAGCGCCCGGCGCACGGTCACGCCGCGGGCGGCGCAGGCGGCGATCGCCGGCGCGAGCGCCGGCAGCTCCCACAGCTTGACGAGCATGTCGCCCATCGCAGCCCCGTCGCGCTAGAACTTTCCGTAGGTGTTGTACGCCTCGACCGGGTCCATGCCGCCGATCAGCGCCTTGCGCATGTCGCTCTCGGTGGAGACCACCTCCTCGGTGCGGCGCACGACCTCCTCGGCGATCGCACGCGGAACGATGACCACGCCGTCGCGATCGGCGAGCAGCCAGTCGCCGGTCGAGATCGTGACGCCGCCGATGTCGATCGGGGCGCCGTAGGCGTCGGGGATCCAGCGGCCGACGATGTCGGACGGCGTCAGGAACGAGCACCAGACCGGGAAGCCCTGCTCGAGCACCAGCGCCGTGTCGCGCGAGCCGCCGTCGACAACGTAGCCCAGCACGCCGCGAGCGGCGAGCGTCTGCGCCGACAGCTCGCCCATCAGCGCGACCTCGCGGTTGTGCGGCTGGCAGACGACGACGTGCCCGGACGGCGCCTTCGCGAGCAGCGTGCACCAGCCGAGGAGCGTGTCGTGCCGCGTCTTGGTGCGGTCCAGGTGGCCGGAGACGGTCCACACCGGGCCGGCGAGCTTTCGCGCGGGATCGAGCGGCTTGATGTCGGGCGGCAGCACGACGCGCTCGTGGCCCATCATCCTCAGAACGTCGTGCACGGCGCCGGTGTAGCACGCGGCGAGGCGGTCGGTCAGCGTCGGCATGGCGTCAGTCTTCGGTCGCGGGCATGACGGCGCCGATGATCGCTCCTGCGACGACGAGCCCGAGCAGCGCATAGCCGGCGTTGATGAGCCACAGCGTCGCGCTGCGCGCCTCGAACGCGTAGTTGAGCGCCAGCTGCGCGCCGATGAGCCCGAGCGCGAGCATCGCACCGAGCCTCGCGCCGTCGAGCCAGCCGTCGTCGCCGACGCGCGCGAGGAGGTACGCGAGCACCGCGCATTCGAGCAGCACGCCCAGGAACGCGACCACGTAGGGAAGCGGTCCCGGATTGGCCGACTGCAGCTCCGCCAGCGTCTTGCCGATGCCGGCGAGCCAGGCCTCGGAGAAATGCCCGTACCACATCGCGCCGATGACGAAATAGACGCCGGCCGCGACGACGACCGCGAGGATGCGCCTGCCGATCATCACTCCTCCCTGGGCGATCCGGGCGCGCGCCCGGGCAGGGCGGGAGTGTGGCCCGGCGGGCGCGCGGGGGCAACCTCGCGATGTCGCCGGGGCCGCCCTCGCGTCGCCGCGCGCGCGTCGCCAGGGGGCGAAGCGACGTCAGGCCGGGTCGAGCCTCGCCAGGCCGAACACCTGCTGGATGCGGGCGCGGTAGCTGCGGCCGGAAACGATCGCGGTGCCGTCGGCGAGCACGATCGTGTATTCGCCATGGAGCTGCGGGCGCAGCTCGCGCACCAGCGTCAGGTTGACCGCGTGCGACCGGTGGACGCGCAGGAACACGGCGGGATCGAGTCGGGAGACGAGCGAGGTCAGCGTCTCCTTGTGCAGGAACGGGCGCTCCGCCCAGATGCGGACGTAGTTGTCCTCGGCCTCGAGGCGCGTGATCGTCTCGACCGGCACGATCACGATGCGGTGGACGGAGCGCACGGGGATGCGCGTGAGCCACGGCGGCCCGGCAGCGGGCGGGGAAGGCGCCGCGAGGTCGTCGGCCCCGGTGTCGACGGACCGCGCGCCCTCGGGGCGCGGGATGAGGGAAAACACGAGGGGGTCATCCATGCGTCGCTCCGGCCTCTTCCGGGGGGGGGGCGGCCGCCTCCCCGCGGTCGACGTCCCATTTCATGTATATGCAAGTGTATGGCGACAACCTAGCAAAGGCGGCAGCGGGCCGCAATAGGCGGAGCGATGAAACGTCGCGGGCGCCGACAAAGCGTTTCGCGCCGCGTCGGGACCGGTTCGCCCCTGCGGGCCGCCGCTTGACGGAATCGCGGGCACGGGAGCGCGCAGGCGGCGTAACGTCGGTTTCGTGCGGAGCCGCCCCGGACGTTGACCGGCGGGGACCCCCAGTCGCCTCGGCAGGCTTTCGGGCGGCGCCGCATGCTTCGATTCGCGACGTCGAGGCCACGCGCCATCGCGCGACCGCCCGGCCGTCATTTCCGCGCAGGCGGAACCCCCGCGACGCCCATCACGCCGTCTCGCGCATCGCGCGGCGAACCTGGCGACCGAGCGCGTTGACCACGTCGAGCGACATCATGCGCGATGCCTCGCGCTGGGCGTGCTCCCAGTAGGGCATCGCCGCGGCGAAGCGCGCCTTGCCGGCGGCAGTCAGTCGCAGCTCCTTGACGCGCCGGTCGGCGCCGGCCCGCACGCTGACGAGCCGCGCGCGGCGCAGGTTCTCCACCGTGCGCGACAGCGTCGTCTGGTCCGTCAGCGTCGCGGCGCCGAGCGAGGTCAGGTCGACGGGCTCCATCGCGACGATCGCCCACATCAGCGCCAGCTGGTTCGCGCGCAGCCCCACCGGCTTCAGCGCCTCGTCGTAGAGCGTGTTCACGACCCGGCCGAGGAGCTTGAGCTGCGAGAACGCGCATTCGCGGCGGCCCCGGTGCACGTACGAGGCCCATGGCGGCACGGCGTCGAGCCCGAGCCGGCGCGCCAGGTCGACCCCTTCGTCGCGCGGGCGCGCCGCCCACGCCGGCGTCGCCGCGACGGCCGTCGCGGGGCGTCGGCGAGCCGCTGGCGCAGCGGCGACCGGGCGGGAGGGGCGGGCGGACCGTGGCATCGAGGCGAACCCTTGCATATGCAAGCGTCCCGGGGGCGAGCCTAGCAAGCCCGCGGCCGTCGCGCAACCGCCGTTCGCCGGCCTCGTGTCGGACCATTGGCCCCCGCGCATCCGCGCCGCGCCCGCCGCTTTTCACCGGTTCGCCAACTTCCCGTTGCGGCGGCGCGCTGCGCGCAAGCAATCTCGAAGCGCGGCGCTCACGACCGCGCGCGGCGCGTGTCGCCGGGCTGCCGACGGACGAACAACGTTTCCTTGGGGGAAGTCGAGATGCCACTCACCGTGAAGCGGGCCGCGCGGAGCGTCGCGCTCGCGCTCGCCGTCGCCGCCGGGCCTCATCTGCAGGCGGCGGACATCAAGGTCGACGTCACCGGCACCAACATCAAGCGCGTCGAGGGCGAGACCGGGCAGCCGCTCCAGGTCATCACGCGCGAGGAGATCGCGTCGACCGGTTCGACGTCGGCGATGGAATTGCTCGACCGGCTCGCGATCAACAGCGCCGTCGGCAACTACACGCTCGCCAACGCCTTCGGCGACAGCGCCCGGATCGGCTTTTCCGGCGCGTCGCTGCGCGGCCTCGGGTTCAAGTACACGCTGATCCTGCTGAACGGCCGGCGGATCGCGAACTACGCGCACGACGGCACGGCCGTCGACCTCAACGCGATCCCGCTCGCCGCGATCGAGCGCATCGAGGTGCTCAAGGACGGTGCGTCGGCGATCTACGGCACCGACGCGATCGGCGGCGTCATCAACTTCATCACGCGCAGCGACTACCGCGGCGGCGAGGCTGCGGTCTACTACGGCGACACGTTCGACGGCGGCGCGCGCGAGAAGAGCGTCACAGCGACGCTCGGCTTCGGCGACCTCGCCAAGGACCGCTGGAACGCGTTCGTGTCGATGCAGTGGACGAAGCAGGACCCGCTGTTCGGGCGCGACCGCCCGTTCATGAGCTCCTCGTACCTGCCGTCGGAAGGGCTCGACTCGACGTCGGGCCGCTCGCTGCCGGGCAACGTCGCCATCCCCGGCATCGGCAACCGCAACCCGCTCTACCCGAACTGCTCTCCGTCGCTGGTCGCCGACCCCGAGGTCTACCCGGACCAGTGCCGCTTCGACCCGAACCCGTTCCTGGGCTCGCTCCCGGAGGTCGAGAAATTCAACCTGATCGCGCGCGGCGCGTTCCAGCTCACGCCCGACCACCAGCTGTTCGGCGAGGCGCTGTACGCGAAGAACGAGTACCGTTTCGTGCTGCAGCCGGTGCCGATCAGCGTGGGCACGCTGTTCCCGGCGTCCGGACCGGACGCGCCCGGCTTTTTCCTGCCGCCCAGCTCGCCGTACTACCCGCACAGCTTCGCCGCGCTCTACGGCCTTGACGGGCAGCCGCTCAACATCCAGTGGCGTGCGTTCGACGCCGGGCTGCGCGACTCGACGACGACCGCCGAGCAGACGCGCGTCGTCGCGGGCCTCAAGGGCAACGTGAAGGGCTGGGACTACGAGGCGGCGTACAGCTACAACGAGAGCAAGGACACCGACCACCTGAACGGCGGCTACCTGTCGCAGTCGGCGCTCCTGCCGATCCTCAACAGCGGGAACGTGAACCCCTTCGGTCCGAACACCCCCGAGGTGGTCGCGCAACTCGCCGGGACGTCGATCCAGGCCGACGCGCGCTCGTCGAAGTCGACCGTCAACGCACTCGATGCGAAGATCAGCAACGAGATCTACAGCCTGCCGGCGGGCCCGCTGGCGGTCGCGTTCGGCGGCGAGTGGCGCAGGGAGAAATACGACTCGGTGTCGGCGGACATCCTGTCGTCCGGCGACATCGTCGGCTACGGGACCTCGAGCCCGACGGTCACCGGCGACCGCAAGGTCTACGCGCTGTTCGCCGAGGCGATCGTGCCGATCGTGAAAGGCCTCGAGCTCGACGCGGCGGTGCGCTACGACAACTACAGCGACTTCGGGTCGACCACCAACCCGAAGATCTCGCTGCGCTGGCAGCCGAACAAGGTCTTCCTCGCGCGAGCCTCGTACGGCACCGGCTTTCGCGCGCCCGCGCTGCCGGAGCTCTTCTCGCCGCAGGTGACGACCAACACGCAGGCGGGGCTCTCCGACCCGGTGCGCTGCCCCGTCACCAATGATCAGGTGAACGACTGCGTCACGCAATTCGTCAGCATCCAGGGCGGCAACCCCGACCTCAAGCCGGAGAAGTCCACGCAATGGTCGCTCGGCGCGGTGGCCGAGCCCCTCGACGGCCTGTCGATCGGCATCGACTGGTTCAAGATCAACCTGAAGGACCAGGTCGGTCTGCTCAACCCCGCGGCGGTGCTGGGCGACGTGGACCAATACGCGGCGTACATCACCCGCGGACCGGTGGATCCGAACTTCCCGACCCTTCCCGGGCCGATCCTCGCGATCACCACGCTCTTCACCAACCTCGGCGAGACGCGCATCGAGGGCTTCGACATCGACGCGCGCTACCGGACGCCCGCGACGCCGGCCGGGCGCTTCCGCTTCGGGCTCCAGGGGACCTACTACACGAAGTACGACATCCAGCAGATCGACGGCAGCTTCGCCGGCCAGATCGGCCTCTACTCGGGCATCGGCGGCGCCATCAACCGGTGGAAGCACTACGCGTCGATCGACTGGGAGTACGGGCCATGGGGCGCCACGCTCGCGCAGACGTTCAACCAGGGCTACACCGACGCGAGTCCGGACGTCGACGGCAACCCGCGGCGCGTCGGCAACTACGAGATCTACGACCTCCAGGTGCGCTGGACCGGCGTCAGGAACCTGACGGTCTCGGCGGGCATCAAGAACCTGTTCGACCGCGCGCCGCCGTTCACCAACCAGACCTTCACGTTCCAGAACGGCTACGACCCGTCGTACGCCGATCCGAGGGGCGCGTTCTGGTACGCGAACGTCGGGTACAAGTTCTTCTAGGCGATAGGCGATAGGCGATAGGCGATAGGCGATGGGCGAGGGGAGAGGGGCGATGGAGCGGCGGGCGGTTCTCCAATCGCCCATCGCCTATCGCCCATCGCCACTTTAGAAGAGCGTTGCCTGCCTCCCCCCATCGCGTGCGGGCGGCACGAACTGCGACGTGTCGAGCTTCACGCGCGCGCCTTCGTCGTTGAGCCCGAAGCGGCGGCACGCGACGTCGAATCGCTTCTCGATGATGTCGGCGAAGACGCCGCTGCCGCGCATGCGCGTGCCCCAGGCCGACCGGTAGTCCTTGCCGCCGCGGAGATCGCGCACGAGGCTCATCACGTGCGCGGCGCGCTCGGGGTAGTGCGTCGCCAGCCAGTCGCGGAACAGCGGCGCGACTTCGAGGGGCAGCCGAAGCATGATCCACCCGGCTCCCTGCGCGCCGGCCGCCGCGGCGGCTTCGAGGATCGCCTCGAGGTCGCGGTCGTTGAGCTGCGGGATCACCGGCGCGACCATGACGCCGGTCGGCACGCCGGCCGCCGCGAGCGTGCGGATCGCCTGCAGGCGGCGCGCGGGCGCGCTCGCGCGAGGCTCGAGCTTTCGCGCGAGATCGGCGTCTAGCGTCGTCACCGACAGGTAGACGCGCGCCATGCCCGCCGCCGCCATCGGCGCGATGATGTCGAGGTCGCGCTCGACCAGCGCGTTCTTCGTGACGATCGAGAACGGGTGCCGGTGCTCGGCGAGCACCTCGAGCACCGCTCGCGTGATCTTCCACTCGCGCTCGATCGGCTGGTAGGGATCGGTGTTGGTGCCGAGCGCGATCGGGTCGCAGACGTAGCCCGGCTTCGCGAGCTCCGCGCGCAGGAGCGCGGGCGCGTCGGGCTTCGCGAAGAGCTTCGTCTCGAAATCGAGGCCCGGCGAGAGGTCGAGGAACGCATGCGACGGGCGCGCATAGCAGTAGATGCAACCGTGCTCGCAGCCCTGGTAGGGATTGATCGACTGCGTGAACGGGATGTCCGGCGACGCGTTGCGCGTGATGATCGTGCGCGCCGGCTGGATCGTGACCGTCGTCCTGACCTGGCGCGACGGCTCGCCGATCTCCGGATCGGGCGCGGTCGACCAGCCGTCGTCCACGGCGACGCGGGACGCGTCGTGGAAGCGGTTGTCGGGGTTGAACGTCGCCCCGCGCCCGCGCCTAGGGCCCCCGGGGGCGGCGGGAGAGGTCGGATCGCGCGCCATCGAACGATTGTACGCTCACCTGTCGTTGGCCGTCGATGGCGGGTTCCGGCTGGCAGGGTTCCATCTTCGTGAGCCTCGCGGGCGGCCGGAAACTCGAAGCACTCCGCGCCCTCCCGATGGGGTCCGCACGCCGGACCGAACCCGTGGTCTGGCCGGATCGGGTCGGCCGCGCGGGCAATTGCGCGCCTGCCGGTCGGATTGACGGCGCCAATCAGGCCCTGAATACTGCATCGGACCCGGTTCGTGTCCGGATCTCCGCATCGGCGTCAAGCCGGCATTCCCGTCCGCGTTCGCCGGGCGGCGACGGCGCCCTCGGCCTGAATGCATGCGCCCCGCCGGCGTCCCGCCAGACCTTGGTCAACGCATCGAAACGATGAAATGACGACGACCCTTCGCAAGCCCCTCCCCACCGTGCCGGCCGTGCTGCTCCTCGTTCTGAGCCTGGGGATCGCAAGGACGGAAGCCGCGGGCGAGCAGGCCGAGCAGTTCACGCCGGAATTCGGCCGGATCCACACGACCTACGACGTCAAGCACACGCCGAAGATCGTCGCGCCCGATGCGATCGCGCGCGGCGAATGGTTCCAGGTGACGGTGAGCGTCGGCGCGGGATCGCCGCACCCGTCGCTGTCGGAGCACCACGTCCGCTACATCGCGCTCTACAAGGACGACGTGGAGATCGCGCGCGCCTACCTGCACCCGGTGTACTCGGCGCCGGCCGTGACGTTCACCGTCGCGCTCGACGAGGGCGGGATGCTGCGGGCGCTCGCGGAACCGACGCACTCCGCGGCGTGGGAAGCCTCGAAGAAAATCGTCGTCCGCCCCTAGGACACGATGCCGGTCAGGGCGCCTTCATCTCGACGGTGACCTCGGCCGGCTGCTGGGCGCCGATGGTGACGCTCGCCGGAATGGTGCCGAGGCGCTCGTGCCAGACCTTCAGCCTGTACCGCCCCGGCGGAAGGCCGTCGAAGGTGAAGCGACCGTCCGCACCGGTGATCGCATAAAAGGGATGCTCGGCGACGACGACCCATGCCGTCATCCACGAGTGGAGGTCGCAGTTGATCCGGACGATCTCGGGCTTGGCGAACGTGACCGGGATCGTGCGGCCTTTCGGCTGCGTGCGATTGAACGAAACGTTCAGCTTCGGCGTGGCGTGAATGTTGTGAAGGAGCCGGTCGCTGTTCAGGAAGTCCACGGTGCCGCCCGCGGGCACCACGACGACGCGGGGAATGAACACGCACCCCTTCTGGTCGACCTCCACCTTTTGGGACCGGGCCGGACCCGCGACGTTGGCCGGCGGGTTCTCGATCCACACGACGGCGTTCTGGATTTCCTTCCGGGCGGACAGCAGCAGATCGCCCGCGTCCTTCTGGTCGCCGCACAGGTACTGGTCGATCGTGATGTCGACCTTCTTCGGCGCCGGGGCAGCTCCGGCGAGCACGATCTTGCCGCTGATCGCGCCGGCGAGGCCCGTGCCGGGCAGGCAGACGAACCCGAGCAGCAGGAGGTCGAAGCACCTTCGGAGGGGAAAGCTCTTCAATGGACGCCCCCATCTCGTGTCGCGCGCCAGCCCATCGCCGCCCCCGGGCGCCGATTTCGCGGGTCGCGAACCCGGGTCGTCCGCGTGAGAGCTCCGAGCTGCATGCGGAATCGGGAAACTCCTCGTTCGAGCATGGTATCAGCAGGATCCGCGGCATTGAAGGACGCGTCGATCCTTCCGCATCGGCACCCTGCGACCATCGGCGCCGGTCGTCCGACGGCGGGGAACCGCGACCCGGGCATCCGGCGGGGCGCGCGATGCCTGCGTCGTCGACGCGGGTCCTCCCACGACGAACGGCCCGATCCAGGTCGACGGGATGAGGCGCGCGAGCCTCGTTCTCCACGCCGGAATCGACGCGCGGGTGCGGCGGGCAAGATGCTATTCTCGCGCGGGCATTCATTCACGACGGAGCGATAGAACATCAAGTTCGAGGATCTCTCTGCGAATGTCCTGATGCGGACGCCGCTCGGCGCGCTGGTGCGCTGGGTCGGGGGCATTCGCGCTTCCGTCCACACCAAGCTGCTGGTCGCCTTCCTGGTCGTCACGCTGCTGTTCATCGCGATGGCGGTCGTGAGCCTCGTCATGCTCGTCAACACGACGCGCCAGAGCCA
>DASTCK010000175.1:0-8482 GCA_035711225.1 Casimicrobiaceae bacterium | reverse complement strand
CCGCCGCGCCGGCCGCCGCCTCGCCGCCCGCGCGCGTGGCGGTCGGCGCC
Organism: Casimicrobiaceae bacterium; assembly: GCA_035711225.1. Taxonomy (GTDB): domain Bacteria; phylum Pseudomonadota; class Gammaproteobacteria; order Burkholderiales; family Casimicrobiaceae; genus VBCG01. Next base: position 8,432 of record DASTCK010000175.1, on the reverse strand, counting down.
GGCACGCTCGACCTCGCGAGCCGCGCGCTCTACGACGCCGCGGGCGTCGAGGTGCCGCTGACCGCGATGGAGTTCGACCTGCTGCGCATCTTCGTCGAGCGGCCGCGCCAGGTGCTCTCGCGCGACCAGCTCCTCACGCTCACGCGCAACCGCGAGTGGGAGCCGTTCGACCGCTCGATCGACATCCGCATCGCGCGGCTGCGGCGCAAGATCGAGGCCGACCCGGACCGCCCGCAGGCGATCCGCACGGTGCGCGGCGCCGGCTACATGTTCGTGCCGGGGCCGGGCGCGTAACCGCCGTGTTTCGTTTGTAACCCGCGCGTAACAGCGGTTCCCGCACAGGCGGCCGACCCCCTAGACTGGCAGCAAAGCCCCCCCGCCTCCCCGCGAGAGCCCGATGCTCGACAAGCCCGCCGCCGACCTGTTCGCGCTCGACGTTCCCGGCGACGAGAGCCGCGACGCGATGCAGCTGCGGCAGATCGTCGACAATGCGTCGGTCGCGATGTTCGTCAAGGACCTCGACGGGACGTTCCTGTACGTCAACCGCGCGTTCGAGCGCCTGAAGGGCCAGCCGCGCGAAGCCATCCTCGGCCGCACCGACGCGACGCTGTTCCCGGAGGCGGCCGACGAGGTGCGCCGCCACGACCGCCGCGTCGTCGAGGAGCGGCGGCCGCTCGACTTCGAGGAGACCGTCGAGGCGGCCGACGGCACGCGCACCTGGCTCGCGCACAAGTTTCCGCTGATCGACGCCGACGGCGACGCCTACGCCGTGTGCGGGATCGCCACCGACATCAGCGAGCGCAAGCGCGCCGAGGATGCGCTGCGCACGGCGGCCTCCGCGGTGTCGACCGACGGCGGCGACGCGATCTTCCGCGACCTCACCGCGGCGATCGCTCGTGTCCTCGCCGTCGACGTCGCGTTCATCGCCGTGTTCGTCGACGAGCGGCGCGACCGGATGCGCACGCTCGCCGCGATGCTGGACGGCAAGCTCCTGCGCAACTTCGAGTACGACCTCGCCAGCACCCCGTGCGTGCAGGTGGTCGGCCACAGCTTCCGCCTCGTCGAGCGCGGCGTGCGCTCCGAGTTCCCGCCCGGAACGATCTTCGAGGCGAAAGGCATGGACAGCTACGCGGCCTACCCGCTCAACGACTCGGCGGGCCAGCCGCTCGGGCTGATCACGACGATGGCGCGCTCGCCGATGGTCGACGACGGCCTCGTGGAGTCGCTGCTGCGCATCTTCGCGGCGCGCGCCGCCGCGGAGATCGAGCGGCGGCGCACCGAGCAGGCGCTGCGCCGGTCCGAGGCCTCGTACCGTGCGATCTTCGAGGCGACCGAGGACGCGGTGTTCGTCCTCGACTGGGAGAGCGGCGCGTTCCTCGACGTCAATCCCAAGGCGGTCGCGACCTTCGGATGGAGCGCCGAGGAGTTCCGGACCCTGTCGGCGGGCGACCTGTCGTCCGGGGAGCCGCCGTACACCGAGGCGCATGCGATGCACTGGATCGCGCAGGCGAAGCGCGGCGCCCCGGTGACGTTCGAGTGGCGGCGGCGCAACCGCGACCGCTCGCTGCACTGGGACGAGGTGACGCTCAAGGCGGCGGAGGTCGAGGGCCGCCCCGTCGTCCTCGCGTTCTCGCACGAGATCACGGCGCGCAAGGCCGCCGAGGAGGCGCTCCGCACGAGCGAGGAGCAGTACCGGACGATCTTCAACGCCGCGGTCGACGGTCTCGCGCTGTGCGATGCCGACGGCCGCTTCGTCGACGTGAACCCGGCGTTCATGCGCATGTTCGGCTACGAGCGCGATGCGCTGCTCGGGCGCGACGGGTGCGAGGTCGTCGGCGGCGCGCTCGCCGAGCAGTGCCGCGGCCAGTTCAAGCTCGCGATCGAGGGGAAGTCGTGCCGCGTCGAGCTCCCGACCCGGCGCAGCGACGGCGCAGGGCTCGACGTCGAGGTGCGCGCGGCGCCGATCGACTACGGCGGCCGGCCGCACGCGCTCGTGACCGTGCGCGACCAGACCGCCGAGCGCGCGGCCGAGCGCGCGCGCGCGTCGCTCGAGGCGCGGTTGCGCCAGGCGCAGAAGATGGAGGCCCTCGGCCACCTGACCGGCGGCATCGCGCACGACTTCAACAACCTGCTCACGACGATCCTCGGGTACGTGACGCTCGCCGCGGAGACGTCGGCGGACGCGAAGGCGCGCCGCTACCTCGGCGAGGCGCGCTCCGCGTCCGAGCGCGCGCGCGACCTGGTCGCGCAGATGCTCACCTACAGCCGCGGCCGGCGCGGCGACCCGCGCCCGGTCGCGCTCGACGTCGCGGCCGGCGAGGTGATCCGGCTATTGCGCTCGTCGTTCCCGTCGACCGTCGCGATCGTGACGCAGGTCGACGCCGACGTGCCCGCCGTCGTCGCCGATCGCGTGCAGGTCGAGCAGGTCGTCATGAACCTCTGCATCAACGCGCGCGACGCGATCGCCTCGCGCGGCGAGATCCGCGTCCTCGTGCGGCGCGCGACCGTCGAGGCGCGCGCCTGCGCGAGCTGCCGGGCCGCCGTGTCGGGCGACTACGTCGAGCTGTGCGTCGAGGACACGGGCCCGGGCGTGCCGGCCGAGGTGCAGGAGCGCATGTTCGACCCGTTCTACACGACCAAGGAGGCGGGCCACGGCACCGGCATGGGACTCGCGACCGTGCACGGGATCGTGCACGAGCACGGCGGCCACGTCCTCTACGAGGCGGCGGAGCACGGCGGCGCGCGCTTCCGCGTGCTGCTGCCGGCCGCGCCGGATGCGCCCCAGGCGCTCGCCGTGCCGGCCGCCGCCGCGTCGTTCCCGCGCGAGAGGCTCGCAGGCCGCGTGATGGTGGTCGACGACGAGCCCGCGGTGGCGGGCTTCATGGCCGACCTGCTGTCCGAATGGGGGGCCGAGCCGCGCGTGTTCCACGATCCGCGCGCCGCGCTCGACGCGCTGCGCGGCGATCCCGGCGCCTTCGACCTCGTGCTCACCGACCAGACGATGCCCGGCATGACCGGCCTCGACCTCGCGCAGGCGTGTCGCGGCGTGGCGGGCGCGCCGCGCGTGGTGCTCTACACCGGCTACGCGGAGAAGCTCTCGCGCGGTGCGCCGGAGGGCGCCGGCGTGGCGGCGCTGGTCAGGAAGCCGATCGATCCCACGTCGTTGTTCGCGACGCTGAAGTCCCATCTGCGGAGGGACGCCTCGGCTGCGGCGCGTGCGGGCGCCGGCCGCTGACGCGGTCCCGGCCGAGCGCTTTCACGACGGGCCCGCGCCGTCGTGGTGACCGGGACCGGAGGGTCGAGCGCGTTGCGCCTGCGGCGTGCACCGGATGCCCGGGAGATCCGTGTCAGTGAAACGGACGTTGCGCCGACCGCCTGACGGCAGCCGGCGCAACGAGCGGCTGCGCTGCCGGAGCGAGGGACTGGATCTCGCGGGCCCACAGCGTCTCGGCCTCGGGCGGCGCGTCGACGATGATCCAGGGCAGGCCGACACCGAAGGCCAGCGAGGCCAGCAGCAGCGCCACGAGGAGCGCGACGGCGCGGCGCATGCCGCGGTGGGTCGGGGTGAGGTCGGTCGTCGGGTTCATGGTCTTCCCTGCTTTCTTGTCGAGGTCGTGGCGGTTCATGGGGGCCATCGTGCGCTACAACCTGTCCCGTCCGCGCCGGACAATCCCGACGCTGCACCGCGGAAAATTCCCGCCTCCGGCCGCTCCACCGGCATCGGAGCGCCGCCGGGCGGCGGCTCTCCGGCTCGGGGCCCTGTGCTATAACCGCGCGATGGATGCGAGGGCGCGCCCTTCATCGCGTTTCGCCTGTCGGCCGCCTGCGGGTGCCCGGAGGGCTCGCCCATGAACCCCGGCGGGGTTCCCGCCGCTGTCCCGACGCCCGCGGCGATCGCCGCCGCCCCCCATGCGGAGCCCGCCAGCGCGGTGTCGCTCGCCTTCGTCGACGCCGAGAGCGCCGCCAAGTGGGCCGACAGCCTTCCCTTCGCGACGGCCGGGCAGGCCCACGAGGCCCTCGTCGAGCAGCTGCGCGCGGTCACCGCGGCGTCGTTCTCGGCGCGGGAGCGCGCGACGATCGCCGAGGTGCTCCGCGAACCTGTAGGCCACCTGCACACCGAGCTGGCTCGCCGCTACGCCGGCAAGCCGCAACCGGCGGTCGGGCGCGAGCGCGAAGCAGCCGACCAGGCGATCGTGCTGTGGCAGTCGCTGTGGGAGCTCTACTCGAGCTGCCTCAAGCCGCTCCTCGAGGGGGAGCCCGACCTCGCGGGCGTCAAGGCGAAGCTGCTGCAGCGCGGTCTCTACGTGGGCAAGCAGCTCGTGCTGGTGCACGGTCTCGCGCGCCGCGTGGTGCCGGGATCGGTATGGCAGGAGCTCCACGCCTGGTACCGGCTCGCCGAGATGCTCGACTGCGCGGTCAGCGCCGTTTCCGACGACGCCACGCCCAACGCCGTCGGCATCTCCTGCTACTCGACCTACAGCCACGCGATCCTGCTAGCGCTCGCCGACCCTTGCGCGATGAGCGTGCGCCAGATCGAGCTGGCGGACCGCTGGCTCGCGCAGTGGGCGCGCAAGATGTTCCCGTACGCGCAGCAGCGCGAGACCGAAGGGCCGGTGATCGTCGTCGACCTCGAGGGGGCGTCGCCCGGCACATTGGTGTCGAGCGTGCCGTCGAGCGCGCCGGAGTCGCTGCGCTTCGGCTACCCGGGCAAGCTCGCCACCAGCGTGCGCGGCCGCCTCAAGCGGCTCGCCACCGGCGCGACGCCCGCCGAGCTCGCGCTCGGCCACGATCCGTCGGTCGAGCAATGCGTCGCGCTGCTGTCGCACCTCGACGCCCACTGGTACCAGGCGCAACGCCGCGAGGGGGCGACGCATGCGTCGATCGACGCCTGCGGCGGCGGCGTGCCCGGAGCTTATTTCCGCGTCGCCGGCCGCACGTTCGACCGCCAGGACCCGCTGGGCCGGCTGTCGTACGCGAATTCGCAGCACCTGGCGACGCTCGGGGCGCTCACCGACTACGACCGCCACCGCGACGACGCCGAGCGGCGCTGGCCCTGGGAGCGTCTCGAGGGCCGCTACGGCTGGCGCGAGGCGCACGTCACGCGCGTCGCCGAGACGCAGCACCGGTGGTTCCTCGACCAGCTCGTCGCCGTCCGCGACGACGAGCGCACTCGCCTCGGCACCGTCTCGCGCGTTTCGCTGGGCCTCGACGGCGAGCTCGACGTCTCGATGAAGCTGTGGCCGGGCGCCCCGAAGACGCGCGCGATGCGGCCGTTCACGACCGCGTTCTCCGAGGATCCGCCGGTGCCGGCGATCCTGCTCGCCGAGTCGCAGGAGGAGCCCGCCTCGCTGGTGCTCCCGCCGCGCACGTTCACGCAGGGGCGCACGCTGCGTTCGATGGACCCGGGTCCCGAGCGCACCTACAAGCTGACCCGCCTGCTGCAGCGCGGCGCCGACTTCGAGCGCGTCGCGTTCGAGGAATCCTGACCCGCCCCCCGGTGTCAGACACGTGCCTGACACCGCGCCTCGGGTGTCAGACACGTGTCTGACACCGGGGGTTGCTCGATGAACCGTCTCGCCCGCGCGTCCAGTCCCTACCTGCGGCAGCACGCCGGCAACCCGGTCGACTGGCACGAGTGGAACGACGAGGCGCTCGCGCTCGCGCGCTCGCTGGATCGCCCGATCCTGCTGTCGATCGGCTACGCCGCCTGCCACTGGTGCCACGTGATGGCGCACGAGTCGTTCGAGGACGACGAGGTCGCGCGCGCGATGAACGGGGCGTTCGTCAACATCAAGGTCGACCGCGAGGAGCGCCCCGACCTCGACCGCATCTACCAGACCGCGCATGCGCTGCTCACGCGCCGGTCGGGCGGCTGGCCGCTCACGATGTTCCTGACGCCGGACGGGACGCCGTATTTCGGCGGCACCTACTTTCCGAAGCAGGGGCGCCACGGGCTGCCGGGCTTCCTCGACCTCCTGCCGCGCGTCGCCGACGCCTACCGGGAGCAGGGCGAACGCATCGCCGAGCAGAAGGAGCGCCTCGCCGAGGCGATGCGCTCGCTCGAGCCCGACGACGGCGCGCGCCTGCCGCCGCACGCTGCCGACGTGGCGCTCGCCGGCCTCAAGCGCACGTTCGACCCCGACTGGGGCGGCTTCGGGGGCGCGCCGAAGTTCCCGCATCCGTTCGAGCTCGAGTTCTGCCTGCGCGCGGCGTTCGAGCGCCGCGACGCCGAGGCGCTCCGCATCGTCACGACGACGCTCGACCGGATGGCCGAAGGCGGGATCCACGACCACCTGCGCGGCGGCTTCTGCCGCTACAGCGTCGACGCGGAATGGAGCATCCCGCACTTCGAGAAGATGCTCTACGACAACGGGCCGCTGCTCGCGCTCTACGCGGAGACCGCGCTCGCCACCGGCGAGCCGCGCTTCGCCGAGGTCGCCCGCGGCATCGTGGCGTGGCTCGCGGCCGAGATGCGCGCCGACGACGGCGCGTTCCATTCGTCGCTCGACGCCGACAGCGAGGGCGAGGAGGGCCGCTTCTACGTGTGGGGCGCCGACGAGGTGCGCGCGGCGCTCGACGACGAGGCGTTCGACGTCGCGCGCCTGCACTTCGGCCTCGACGGCCCGCCCAACTTCGAGGGCCACGCATGGCATCTGCGCGTCGTGCGTCCGCTCGACGAGGTCGCCCGCGCGCTTCGCGTGGACGAGGCCGAGGCGCGCGCGCGTCTCGCTCGCGCGAAGGCGAGGCTGCTCGAGGTGCGCGCCCGCCGGGTGCGGCCCGGCCTCGACGACAAGGTGCTGACGAGCTGGAACGCGCTCGCCATCGCGGGGCTGTCGCGTGCCGGCCGCGCGCTGAACGAGCCGTCGTGGGACGACATGGCGGCCACCGCCGTCGATGCGCTTCGCGCCAGCGTGTGGCGCGGCGGGCGTCTCTACGCGACGCGACGCGGCGGCGAGCCCGCGCTGCCCGGCTACCTCGACGACCACGCGTTCCTGCTCGACGCGCTGCTCGAGCGGCTGCAGAACGCGTTCCGGCGCGACGACTGCGCTTGGGCCGTCCATCTCGCCGACGCGCTGCTCGAGCGCTTCGAGGACCCGGCCCGCGGCGGGTTCTGGTTCACCGCGCACGACCACGAGGCCCTGTTCCACCGCACGATGCCCGGCCACGACGACGCGACGCCGTCGGGCAACGGCATCGCGGCGCGCGCGCTCGCGCGTCTCGGCGCGCTGGTGGGCGACGCGCGCTACCTGAACGCCGCAAGGCGCGCGGTCGACCGTTTCGCCGGCGCGATCGCCCACTCGCCCGGCGGCTTTTCGACGCTGCTCGAAGCGGCCGCCGAGGTCGAGCGGCCGCGCGCGCAGGCCGTGATCGTGCCGTCGGCGGGCGCGGCCGGGCGCGCCGAGGCGCTCGCCTGGCGCGATGCGCTGCGCCGCGACTTCCGGCCGGGCCTCGAGGTCTACGTGGTCGACCCGGCGGAAGCGCCGCCCGCCGTAACCAAGGGCGCGCCGCCTTCCGCCGGCGCCCGGGCTTGGGTGTGCCGGGGCATGACCTGCCTGCCGCCCGTCGACACGCTCGACGGGTTGAAAGCCGCGATCGCCTGAGCGGCGGTTGATGCGAGTCAACGCGGCCGGTCCCCCGTTCGTTGGACACTCTCGCGCGTCGGCGGTACCGCCCGTGGCGTGGCCGCGGCCCTTCCTCTAAAATCGACCCTTTCGACCCGTTCCGGAGAACCGACCCCATGAAGCTTTCGACGCTCGTCCTCGCTGCCGCCGCGCTCGGCGCCGCCGGCGCCGCGCAGGCGCAGGACGCCGCCGCGCTGCTGCAGAAGTCCGGCTGTACCGCTTGCCATGCCATCGACAAGAAGCTCGTCGGGCCGGCCTACAACGACGTATCCGCCAAGTACAAGGGCGACGCGACCGCTCTCGCGAAGCTGTCGGAGAAGGTCAAGAAAGGCGGCTCCGGCGTCTGGGGCCCCGTCCCGATGCCGCCGAACGCCGCGGTGTCGGACGCCGACATCAAGACGATGGTCGCGTACGTCCTGGCGCTCAAGAAGTAGCGCGCCAGGTAAGTACTTGCTCACTTCGAAGCCGGCTCGCGCCGGCTTCGTTGCTTTGAAGCGACTGCAGCGAAGCGACGAGACCGGCGGGGGGACCCGCCGGCGCGTACCACCGGTTCGCCTCCTCGGCTTCGCCTTGACTCCATCGCGAAGTGCGATCGGACGGCCGAAGCGCTCGACCGGTCCTCGCGCCCGATCGCATCGGGTGTCCGGCCGCTGGCTTCTTTGACCTTCCCGCCTCCCCGCGTTACAGTCCCCCCGCCCCCCGCAGGAGAGCGCGCCGGACCGCACCACCCGGCGCCGCCGAAGGCGCAATCCCCGACGATCGCTCAGGCAAAGGGACTGCGGGCGGGTGTCGAGATTCTGGAGAGCGATC
>DASTCK010000174.1:0-3923 GCA_035711225.1 Casimicrobiaceae bacterium | reverse complement strand
AGGCGCGAGATCAGCGCCTTGAGGAAGACCTTGTTGAAGCGCAGCTGGCAGGCCGACGAGGCCTGCTCGAGGAGCGTCGAGCTCACGCGCAGGATCGTGACGCCCTCGCCCGCGATGACCGCCGCCTGGCGCTTCGCGCCGCGCAGGTAGCTGGTCTCGCCGAAGCAGTCGCCCGCCTCCAGGCGGCCGACGATCCTGCCGTCTCGCTCGACGTTGCACTTGCCGGCGACGATCACGTAGAACCGGTCGTCGATGCCGCCGGCCCGGACGATCTCGTCGCCCTGGGCGTGGGCCTGCCAGGTGCCTGCGCGCAGCACCTCCCAGATCTCGCCCGACGCGAAGTCGTGGAAGAACTTCAGGCGCCGCAGCAGGTTGAAATGCTCCTGGCGGTCGCTCTTGTCCGTTTCCTTGCGCTGCTGCGCGTGCACGCGCGCGATCGCATTCGCGAATTCCGCGCCGTTCGGGTAGCGCTTCTCCGGCTCCTTGTGCATCGCCATCGCGACCACGTTTTCGAGTTCCGCGGGCAGGTCCGGCCGCAGCGAAAGCATCGGCGGCGGCGTCGCGTAGACGATCTGGTGCAGGAGCTTCGCGAGCGCGCCCGCGCGGAACGGGCGATGCCCCGTCAGGAGCTCGTACATCACCGCGCCGAGCGAGTAGATGTCGGAATGGTTCGTGAGCTCGAGCGACTGCACCTGCTCGGGCGACATGTAGCTCGGGCTCCCGGCGATGCCCTCGATGCGCGAGAAATCGGCGTCGTTGTGGAGCGCGATGCCGAAGTCGATCAGCCGGAGGTCGCTGTCGGTCGTCAGCATCAGGTTGCTCGGCTTGATGTCGCGGTGGATCACGCCGCGCGAGTGCGCGTAGTGCAGCGCCTTGGCGCACTTGAACATCAGCGTCAGCACGTCCTCGACCGGCAGCAGGTTGTCCGGGCGGGTGTAGGCGGCGAGCGTCCGCGCGCCGTGGATGAACTCGGTGACCACGTAGTAGTAGCCGCTCTCCTCGCCCGCGTCGTAGATCGGCATGATGTTCGGGTGCTGCAGCATCCCGACCATGTGGGCCTCGGAGAGGAACATCTTGCGCGCGACCTTCGCGCGCGCCGGGTCGTCGTCGGCGGCGATGCGGTAGGCCTTGATCGCAACGTCGCGGCCGTAGAACGAGTCGTGCGAGAGGTAGACGGTGCCGGTCGAGCCGCGCCCGACCTCGCGGATCACCTCGTACTTGCCGATGCGGTCGCCGAGTCCGGCCGAGCCCTCTGCGGGCCGCATGATCGTCGGCACGGTTGCGGTAGCGATGGCCGGCTCCTTGGGCGGAAGTCCGGCGGACACATGTCACCGGATACCGTGGCAGGATATTTCGTCAAAACCGGCGGAACCGTGAACCGTATCGCGCTTCACCCGGGGCCGGCGGGGCGCGCTGTGAAGTGGTCGAAACCGTGACCGGCATCTCGCCCGGGCGGCGCGCCGTCGACCCGGACGCCCGGCGCCTCCGAGATCGCGCCGATGCGCTTCAGCACGACGCCGGCGTCGAGCGCCGCGAGGCGCGCACGCTCGGCGGGGTCCGCGGTGAACAGGAGCTCGTAGTCGTCGCCGCCGCCGAGCGCCAAGCCGAGCCGAGCCTCGCGCGTCGCCACCGAGCAGAGACCGGCCGAGAGCGGCAATTCCCGGCTCTCGACGTCGGCGCCGACGCCGCTCGCCCCGCAGAGCTTGGCGAGGTCCCCGGCGAGGCCGTCGGACACGTCGATGCAGGCGGTCGCGATCCCGCGGAGCGCGATGCCGAGCGCCACCCGCGCCTGCGGGAGCTGGAAGCGCGCGAGCAGCGCTTCCCGCGCCCGGCCCTGCGCCGGCAGGCGGCCCTCGAGGACCGCGAGCCCGGCCGCCGCGTCGCCCGGCGTGCCGCTGATCCACAGGTCGTCGCCCGCGCGCGCGCCGGAGCGCCGGAGCTCGAGGCCCGCCGGCACCGTGCCGGCGAGCGCCACGGAAACCGTGAGCGGGCCGCGCGTCGTGTCCCCGCCGACGAGCGCGACGCCGTGACGCCGCGCGAGCGCGTCGAATCCCGCCGAGAAGCCCGACAGCCAGGGCTCGTCGACGCCCGGCAGCGTGATGCCCAGCAATGCCCAGGCCGGCTCGGCGCCCATGGCGGCGAGGTCGGACAGGTTCACGGCGAGCGCCCGGTGGCCGACGAAGCGGGCGTCGAATCCGGCCGGAAAGTGGACGCCGTCGACGATCGTGTCGAGCGCCAGGACGAGCGCGCCCTCGCGCGGCGGGGCGACGAGGGCGCCGTCGTCCCCGACTCCCTCGATCACGTCCTCGCGGCGCGCGCCGCGGCGCGTGAAATAACGGCCGATCAGCTCGAATTCGCCCGCCGGCATCGCCTCAGGCGACCTCGCCGCGCTCGGCTCCCCGGTGCGCGCGCGAGGCGCGGTCCAGCACCGCGTTGACGTAGCGGTGCCCGTCGGTCGCGCCGAAGCGCTTGGCGAGCTCGATGCCTTCGTTGATGACCACGCGGTATGGAACCTCGGGGCGGGCCATGAGTTCCCACAGGCCGAGCGCGAGGATCGCGTGCTCGACGGGGTCGAGGCGCCCGGGCGCGATGTCGGAATGGCGCGCCAGGTCTTCGTCGATGCGCGAGCCTTCGGCGCAGATCGCGGCGATGGCCTCGCGGAAATACTCCGGGTCGACGCGCGCATGCTCGGGCGTCGCGGCAAACTGGGCGATGAGCTCCGCGGGCGCCTGCTTCCCGAGCTGCCACTGGTAGAGCGCCTGCACGAGGAGCCTGCGCGCGGCGCCGCGCGCGCGCACGGTCTCGCGGCCGGGGACGGCCACGTCAGTCGCCCAGCTTGCGCAGCAGGCTCGCGAGCTCGACCGCCGCGAGCGCGGCATCCGCGCCCTTGTTGCCCTCGCGCCCGCCCGCGCGGTCCATCGCCTGCGCCTCGTCCTCCGTCGTGAGCACGCCGAAGGCGACCGGAACGCCGGTCTCGCTCGCGACCCGCGCGAGGCCGGCGGCGCATTCGCCGGCGACGTACTCGAAATGGGCGGTCTCGCCGCGGATCACCGCCCCCAGCGCGACGATCGCGTCGCAGCGGCCCGACAGGGCGAGGCGCCGCGCGACCGGCGGCAGGTCGAACGCGCCGGGCACCCGGACGAGCTCCAGCGCGGCGGCTTCGGCGCCGTGCGCGACGAGCGCGTCCACCGCGCCCTGCACCAGGCGGTCGACGACCTCCGCGTTGAAGCGCGACGCGAGGAGCGCGATGCGGAGCTTTCCGACCTTGAGGTCGCCTTCGACGGTGCGGATTGCGTTCACGCCGCGAGTATATCAGGCGGCCGCGCGCTCACTCCTCGTAGCCCGCGATCTCGAGCCCGAATGCGGCGATGCCGAGGAGCTGCTTCGGCGCCGAGAGCACGCGCATGCGCGTGACGCCGAGGTCCCGCAGGATCTGCGCGCCGATGCCGTAGGTCCGCAGCACCGCGCCCGCGGTGGCTTCGGCGCCCGTTTCGTGCGCGCCCGCGCCGATGATGTCCTCGGGGGATTCCTCGGGGCGCAGGACGACGACGATGCCGTGGGGCTCGCGCGCGATGCGCCGCAGCGCAGCGTGCAGCGTCCAGCCCGCGTGCTCGCCGCGGATGCCGATGAGGTCGCGCGCGGTGTCGCGCACGTGCACGCGCACGAGCGGCGGCACCGCGCCCAGGTCGCCGCGGACGAGCGCGACGTGCAGCCGGCCGTGCACGCGGTCGACGTACCAGCGCATGCGGAACGCGCCGGCTTCGGTCTCGACCGTGCGGTCGGCGACGCACTCGATCGAGCTTTCCTTGCTGAGGCGGTAGCGGATGAGGTCCGCGATCGTCCCGATCGCGAGGCCGTGGCCGGCGGCAAAGCGCTCGAGGTCGGGACGGCGCGCCATCGTGCCGTCATCGTTCAGCACTTCG
>DASTCK010000173.1:0-6669 GCA_035711225.1 Casimicrobiaceae bacterium | reverse complement strand
CCGCCGCAATACTCGTCCATGAGCTTCTGCAGGCGATCCAGGCCCTGCTGGGGATTGATGTAGTGCGGATTGACGGTGCCCGCCACGACCGCGTTGCGGTACGTCCTGTAATGCTCCAGGGGCTTGTAGATCTCTTTCCTGCGGCGCTCGATCTGCGCGTCGGAGACGACGATGCCTTGTGCCTTTCCGTCGTCGATGTACTTGCACGCGGCCTTCGCGGCGAGACGCCCTTCCGTGAACGAGCCGGACGAGAAGGCGTGAGGCGTGCCGCCGACCGCATCACCGGCGCCGAACAGGCCTTCGACGGTCGTCATGCGGTTGTAGCCCCAGAAGTACTCGGGCGGGGAGATGTCCTCGGGACCCGAGCACCAGGCGCCCGAGCAGGTCGCGTGCGACCCCATGACGTAGGGCTCGGACGTGGTCAGCTCGGGATTCTCGTTCTTGGGGTCCACGTCGGTGGCGGCCCACAGGACCGCCTGGCCGACGGTCATGCCGAGGAAATTCTCCCAGCCGACCTCTTCCAGGTGCGGATCCTGGAAGGCGTGCATGGTCACCATGTGGATCGGTCCACGGCCGGCCTTCATTTCGCTGTTCATCGCATGGTTGCGCAGGCAGGTCGGGATGGGCCGATGCGTCAGGTGCGAAGCTTCCGGATCGAGATACGCCTTGCCGACCATCTGCTGCAGCTCCGGCCACCATTTCGATTCGTACTCTTCGCCCACGGCGTTTTGCGTATACGTCTTCAGGTGCAGGAAGTAGGCGCCGACCGGGCCATAGCCGTCCTTGAAGCGCGCCAGCACGATGCGATTCTCCATCTGCGTCATCTTGGCGCCGGCATCGATCATGAGCCCGTAGGCGGACGCGGACGACCAGGGCGCATACCAGGTGCGGCCGGCCCCTTCGCCCGTTGAACGCGGCTTGAAGATGTTCGAGGCGCCGCCCGCGCCGCAGATCACGGTCTTCGACTTGAAGACGTGATAGTTGCCCGTGCGGACGTTGAAGCCGACGGCACCGGCCACCCGGTTTGGCGTGCTTTCGTCCATCAGCAGGTGGGTGACGCAGATGCGGTTGAAGACCTGGTCCGCCGATTTCTTGGCTGCCTCGGCGACGATGGGCTTGTAGGACTCGCCGTGGATCATGATCTGCCATCGCCCTTCACGCAGGTATCGCCCGGTCTTGGGGTCCTTCATGATGGGCAGGCCCCACTCCTCGAACTGATGCACGGTGGAGTCGACGTGGCGGGCCATGTCGAACAGCAGGTCTTCCCGCACCAGCCCCATCAGGTCGATGCGAGCGTAGCGGACATGGTCCTCGGGATTGTTCTCGCCCCAGCGGGTGCCCATGTAGCAGTTGATGGCATACAGCCCCTGGGCGACCGCGCCGGACCGGTCGATGTTCGCCTTCTCGGCGATGACAATCTTCTTGTCCCGGCCCCAGAACCTGGCCTCCCATGCGGCGCCCGTGCCGCCCAGGCCCCCGCCGACCACCAGGATGTCGATGCCGTCTTCGATGATCGTGTTGTAGGCCATCAGTAATACACGCCTTTCTTCAGCTCGAGGCCGGCGTCCTTGAGCGTGCGCAAGCCTCCGTCATCGAGGCGGATGGACCTCGGCTCGTCGTACAGCAGCTGGCTGTCGCGCATTTCCTTGCTGGGCGCGGGCGCATCGGCGAGCTTGGGGATCGCCGTTCCCCAGGGCTTCGTGGTGATGGGTGACAGGAAGTTCTTTTCCGTGCCGTCCCGGAACTTGATCCTCCAGGCGATCGTGCCCTTGCGTTCGTCGCGATCGACGCGAACGCTATGGCCGAGCGGCGCGAAATCCGCATAGCCGCGGACGTCGATCGCATGCTGGGGACAGGCCTTCACGCACGAGTAGCACTCCCAGCACATGTTCGGTTCGATGTTGTAGGCACGGCGATAGGTCTCGTCGATGTGCATGATGTCCGAGGGACAGATGTCGACGCAGTGTCCACATCCGTCGCATCTCGTCATGTAGACGAAGGTAGGCATGAGTCGGCTCCCTGGGCTTTCCTGTTGAACGTGCTGTCGTCTTCTCAATAGTGACGAGGCGCCTCGCGCTTGATGCCGAGGCCCATGTCCATCGGGGCGTTTCGCAGCAGTTCCATCGAGTGCCGCCTTTGTTGCTCGGGATCGTCACGGGTCTGCGTCGGCAGGTTCTCGGCCGTGCCATTGGCCCTGGATACGCGCTTTTCGAAGGCTGCCGCCGGCTTGAAGAACATGTGAGCGAACTTCGACCACGGCACCCCGCCGAAGAGCACGACGTTCGCGATGATGTAGAGCCAGAAGAGCACGCCCGCGCCGCCGCCCGTGGCGGCCCAGACGACCGCGAGCGCCACGCTCGCGAGCAGGGACAGCGCGAAGAGGTCCGCCTTCGCCAGGCGCAAGGGCGAGTGGCCTTCCGAGGCGACGTCCACGCGGATGAAGAACCAGAACCAGGAGATGCCCACCAGCACCATCAGGGCGCCGATCCACCACAACACCGGCCAGATCGCCGGCGTGGGCGTGGCGCCGCCGGGATAGCGGAACACCATGACCGCCGTCGCCACCAGGTAGAGGACGAAACCGTACATGCCCAGCAGGTGCGCCACCCGGCGTTTGGGGTTGCAGAACTCGCCCGACGCGAGCACGTCGACGACCGCGGTCCGTACTGCGATCGAGACCAGCTCCCCGCCCCCCACCTGGCGGCCCTTGTCCTTCGACTTGCGCATGGTGGCGAAGAAATACCTCGCGCTGCCCTTGTGGAGGGTGTCGAAGAGCGTCCCGGCCACCACGGCCAGGGCCATCACCACCAGGAATCCCTGCAGGAAGCCGTCAGGCAAGGACGCGCCCGCACCGGCGAACGGATTGACGGTCAGCATGGAATCAGGACCCATTGGCGCCACGCATGGTGCTGGACATCGATCTCTCTCCGAATGAAGAACGCTCGCATGAAAGCGCCCGATGCAGCCTTCGCGCCCGGCGCCCAACTGTGCCACGCGCCTCGTTGCCGTGCCAATTCGCGCCGTTTATCGGGCGATAAATGGTGCCCGATAGTGCCCTGCACATGTCGCTCGACGACCGCGAGCGGCACGAATTCACCGGCTCCCGCCACGATGCGGCCAGCCGCGGGTGGACGATGTCGACGCTGCCCTTGCACCGCATCGTCGGGGGCATCGGCCGTTGCAGGCGTGATGCCGCCCCGCGTCGTCGCGCGAATCAGCGCGGGGGCGGACCTCGACGGAAACGTCAGATTCCTTGATGGATCACCGCCTCGCCTGCCCGGCGGCGTCCCGCACCGCCCCGGCGGGCGGGTCGCGACGATCGCGGCTGTCCCATTCGATGCCGATTCACGCGCTACGTAGGCTCGGGCCCGCCTTGCCAGAGCATCTCGTAACCCAATTCCTGGCTTTCGCTGGACAAGGCGGCAAGCGCGCTGAACCTGTCCTTGAAGATCTTGTCGGCGTGCGAGCGCTCGTGCTCCTCGAACGAACGCCAGTACGTGACGATCGCGATATGCTCGTCGGAGGGCCGCACTCCCCCGAGCGAGCCCTCGGGCGAGGCGAAACCGGAGAACCTGAACACCTGGCCGCCGCAGAAGCCGCCCTTGTCGCCGCCGTAGGTTTCCTTGACCACGTTGCACATTTCGCCGACCGCGACCTCCACGTCGTCGAAGTTGACGCCCGGTTTCAACTTGATCGTATTGAAAAGCATCCTGGCCCCGAACGGGACCGCGAGCGGGCCGAACATCCATCGTCTCCTCAGGTTGAAGCAGGAACGGCAATGGTGCAGCTTGCCGGCGGGCTCGTCCACCACGGTCCGGCACCGCTCGGCGCCCTGCGTCGCGTTACCGCGAGGAGTGTCCGGCGATACCGAGTCCGGCCTTCACCCCCTGCGCGAGGCTCGCGTAGTAGGAGCGCAGCACGTCGAGCACTTCCGGACGGCTGAACTCCGCCGGCACCGGGCTGCCCTCGGCCAGCCACTTGCGCAGCTGCGTGCCGGAAACATGCAGGCGGTCCGCGTCGTCGTGCGGGCAGGTGCGTCCCGACGCCATGCCCCCGCAGCGGTAGCACCAGAACGTCACGTCCATCCTGAGCGGCCGCGTCTGCAGCGCATCCTTGGGGATCTCGTCGAAGATCCGGTGCGCGTCGAACGGCCCGTAGTAGCTGCCGACCCCGGCGTGGTCGCGGCCGACGACGAGGTGCGAGCAGCCGTAGTTCTGCCGGAACAGCGCGTGCAGGAGCGCCTCGCGCGGCCCCGCGTAGCGCATGTCGAGCGGGTAGCCTGCCTGCACGACCGTGCCGGCGCGGAAATAGCGGTCGATCAGCACCGCGATCGCGCGGGTCCGGACCTCCGCGGGGATGTCGCCTTCCTTGAGGTTGCCCAGGAGCGAATGCACCAGCAGGCCATCGCACACCTCGATCGCGACCTTGGCCAGGTACTCGTGCGAGCGATGCATCGGGTTGCGCGTCTGGAAGGCGGCGACGCTCGACCAGCCGAGCCGCTCGAACGCCGCGCGCGTCTCGGCCGGCGTCATGAACAGCGTTCCATGACGCGCCTTGAATCCGCCGTCCGAGAGCACGCTGACCGGGCCGGCGAGACTCGTCTCGCCCTGCTGCATCACCATCCGGACCCCGGGATGCTCGAGGTCGGTGGTGCGGAACACCGCCTTGCACTCGTGGGCCTTGTCGGCGCGGAACTTCTCCGTCACCTTCATCACGGCGAGGATGGCGTCGTCGACGGGGTCGACGAGCGCGACCTCGGACCCGACGGCGATCGTGTCGGCGACGCTCCTCTCCGCGGAAAGCGTGATCGGGATCGGCCAGAACAGCCCCGCCGCCGTGCGGTAGTCGTCGCAAACGCCCTGCCAGTCGGCATGCGTCATGAAGCCCTCGAGCGGCGTGAAGCCGCCGATGCCGAGCATGACGAGGTCGCCCTTTTCCCGCGACGTGATGCGCAGCCGCGGCAGCGTTCGGGCGCGCCGCGCTTCCTCCGCGGCGGCGCCGGCTTCCAGCTGAAGGGGTCGCAGGCGGCCGCCGCCGTGCGGGGATACCAGACCGGGCATCGGGATCGAATCTCCAGGAACCGGCGCCACGCTAGCATTCCGGCGCCCCCGCGGGGGGATGAATGGGCTGATGCGGCGATAAGCGCCTTGAATGCGGACCGCCTCGCCGTGCCGGTCACCCTCGCGACGGGACACGCGATCTGCCGGGCTTCGACGCGGCTTCCGTGCGAATGCGGCCTTCCCGCCGCCGCGTCACGCGATCGCCTGGTAGTACAGGTTCTGAGGATGACGCGCCTCGGCGAAGAAGTACCAGCGCTCCGCGAGCAGGCCGGCGTATTGCGTCGCGAAGGCGAGGCCGAGCACGGCGGGGGACTGCCCGCCGACGGCGAGCAGCACCGCGGGCACCGGGAACACCAGCGCGAGGAACGACCAGCGCACCGCGCGGACGACCTCGCGCGGCCGGCCGTGGAAGAATTCGCGCGTGTTGAACGACCCGCCCATCGCGCCCTGCGCGATCTGCACGATCCGCGGGTGCTTGACGCCGATCGCGGTCGCCACCGTCGACTTCGGGCGCAGCCGCGCGTTGCGCGCGAGCGTGGCGAGTCGCGTGACGTAGCCGACCGCTCCCGCGACGAGCGCCGCGACGGCGTACGGGCGGGTGAGCGGCGCGTGCAGCCACGCCGCGAGCGCCGCGGCGGCGGTCAGCCCCGAGGCCGTGCCGAGCGCGATGAAATTCACCACGGTGAGGGGCGTGCGCCACTCCTGCAGGAACGGCAGGCAGGCGTAGATCATGCCCGTGCACACGTAGAGCGCCACGCACGCCACGCACGCAAGGGCCCCCGCCACGATTGCCGCCTCGCTCCTCCCGATCGCGTGCAAGCCGCCGTACGCGGCCGTGAGCGCCATGAACGCCGGCAGCGCGATCACCTCGCGCGAGAGCCACGAGGTGCGCCACATCGCGGCGGAGCGCCAGGCGCGTTCCGGATGGCCGAGATGGAAGAACGAGGCGACGAGCGCCGACCCGACCAGCGCCAGCGACGCTGCCAACGCTCCGACGACGAATCCCCGCGGAAGCGGGGCGTCGCCGCGCACGGCGCCGAGGGCGTCGGCGGCGAAGAGCGCGAGCAGCAGGCCCTGCCCGGCGCCGCTCAGCGTGGTGAGCAGCATCACCGACCAGGCCGGTCTCACGCCGGGCTCATCCAGGTCGCGCGGAGCGTCACGACTACCAGCTGGTGACGTCGTCCAGCGCCGGCTCGCCGGTCGCCGGCCGCGGCAGCAGGCCGTCGATCTTCCGCGGGTTGTCCTGCCGCTGGAGCTCGTCGGGGTGGATCGGCATCGACGTCTTGCGGCGCGGCAGGTAGTGATTCGCGGGGTGCGTGCCCCACTCCGGCATCAGCGCATAGCCGCCACTGTCGCGGATCGCCTGCGAGACCTGCGAGCCCGGGTCGTGGATGTCGCCGAACAGGCGCGCGCTCGTCGGGCAGGCCATCACGCAGGCGGGCTTGCGATCGGCTTCCGGCAGCGCCTTGTCGTAGATCCGGTCGACGCACAGCGTGCACTTCTTCATCACCTTCTGGTGCTCGTCGATCTCGCGGGCGCCGTAGGGGCAGGCCCAGGCGCAGTACTTGCAGCCGATGCACTTGTCGTAGTCCACCAGCACGATCCCGTC
>DASTCK010000172.1:0-2819 GCA_035711225.1 Casimicrobiaceae bacterium | reverse complement strand
GGTTGGAGGATCCGCGGCTCAGGCGAGGAAACCCAGGTCCTGCGAGACGAACGCGGCGAGGTTCGGGAACACCGCCCCGAGTTCGGCGGGAGGGACGCCGAACCACCGCGCGAGGGTCGCCCCGACCTGGTCGAGCGCCGTCGTCGGGATCCACTGGCCCTCGTCGCCTGCATCGTCGGGACCGCCCACGGCGAGCGTCGGGAACGTGCCGTAGAACGTGCCGCCCTTCACCGCGCCGCCCATCACGAACTGGTGGCCGCCCCACGCGTGGTCGGTGCCGTCGTTGGCGTTCACGCGGAAGGTGCGGTTGAAGTCCGACAGCGTGAACGTCGTCACCTGTGCCCCGACGCCGAGCGCGTCGAGCGCACGCTGGAAGGCGGCCAGCGCGGGCCCCAGCTCGTCGAGGCGGCGGGCGAGCTCGCCCCGTTGGCTCGCGTGCGTGTCGTAGCCGCCCATCGCGGCGAAGAACAGGTGGCGCCGGACCCCGAGCGCCGAGCGGCCCGCGATCAGCGTCGCGATGCGACGCAGCTGGTCGGCGAGGTCGGAATAGACGCCGTTGAACGCCGTGTCGACCGCGGGCAGCTCCGCGTGGATCGCGCTGTTGACGGTCTCGGCGCTGCGCAGCGCGAGGTCCATCGTGTCGGCGGCCTTCGCCACGATCAGGTTGTCGCGCTCGACGGCGAGGAGCCGCCGCATCGTGTCGAGCCGCAGGCGCCCCCACGGCGTGTCCGGATCGCCGGCGAGACCGTTGCCGCCGTCGCCAGGCAGCGCCAGCGGCACCGTCGTCTCGCCGACGGTGAAGAGCGCGTCGCCGTCGAGCGAGATCACGCCGGGGATCGCCAGCGCCGGGTTGCCCGCCGACGTGCGATCGGCGACGCGGCCGCCCCATCCCGTGTTGACGAGCGCGCCCGGCACGAGCCCCTGCCACTGGAGCTGCTGGTCCGAGTGCGAGAACAGGTTGCGCGGCGACTTCGCGCCGGCGAGGTAGCTCGCGCGCGTCAGCGGCGCCACCAGCGTGCCGACGTTGCAGACGACGGCGAGCTTCCTCGCGGCGAACAGCGGGGCGAGGTCGCCGAGCGCCGGGTGCAGCCCGAAGCGGCGCCCGGGCGAGGCCGGCGCGATGGGTACGAGCTCCGCCTCGCCGAGCCCCATGCCGGTCCGGCCGCGCGTCGCGGCGTAGGGGCCGTAGTCGTCGAGCGGCACGACCATGTCGTTGCTGTCGGCGCCGCCGTAGAGGAAAACGCAGACGAGCGCCCTGTAATCCGGCGCGACCTGTGCGGCGGCCTGCGGCAGCGCGAGGCCCGACAGCCGCGGGACGAGGCCGGCAGCGGTGAGACCGCCCGCGGTCAGGAGCAGGCGGCGGCGGAGCGCATCGAGGCCCATCAGCGGCTCACCTGGAACTGGAACGCCGTCGTGGCGAGGAACAGCGCCGTGCGCGCGCGCTCGCCCGCATCGTCGATCTGCAGCAGCGCATCGTAGATCGCGCCCTTGACGCCCGCGGGCATCGCGCCGCCGAAGAAGCGCTCGTCGATCGCCGCGAGCAGCTTGCGCGAGTCGGCGGCCAGCGCGATCCACGGCTGAAGCACGATCTTCGTGCCGATCGACGTCGCGATCTCCTCGTCGCGGTCGATGCCGCCTTCCCAGAGCATCCCGTACACGAAATTGCTCCGCGCGAGGACGGTATTGGTGTTGTGCGCGCCCATCGGCGGCGCGACGACGTCGGTGCCCGGGATCCGGTACTCGGCCGGGAAGTAGTTGAACACCGAGGGCGCGTAGAAGACGTTCTGGCCCATCGCGCGCGTGACCTCGTCGAGCGCGATGCCGTCGCTCGTCGCCCCGACGCCGCGCAGCAACGCGGTGACGAACAGCGCGGGCTCGCGGAAGCGTCCGTAGCGGACGTTCGCGTCGTCGGCGGTGCGCGCCTCGGGATCGAGCAGGATCGCGCGCACGACCGCGCCCAGGTTGCCGCGCATTCCGGCACCGTCGTCCTCGAACGCCGAGGCGACGCGATCGACGTAGGCCGGCGACGGCGTTCCCGTCACCAGGTGGCGGATCAGCTGCCGGCCGATGAACGGCGCGACGTTCGGGTGCAGGAAGACGTTGCGCAGCGCGGCGCGGACGTCCGCATCGGGCGCCTGCCCTGCCGGCAGCTCGATGCCGCGCAGCACGCGCTTCGCGGCGGTGTCGTGGAGCGTCGGCTCCGCGACCATCGGCGAGCCATAGTAGCGCTGGTCCTCGTCGTGCTTCGCGAGCTTGGGCGGCGTCCCCGGATAAGGCGCATAGGTCCAGCCGGTGAGCGCGCGCGCGAACGCCTTGACCTCGGGCTGCCCGTAGGTCAGCACCGGCTGCGACTGCGCGTCGAGGAGCGGCGTGCCGTCGCGCTTGAGCTCGATCGTGCCGATCGAGAACAGCTGCAGCAGCTCGCGCGCGTAATTCTCGTTCGGCTCGGTCCCCTCGAGCGGATCGGCCTTCGCGTTGTCGACCATGTCGAGGTAATGGCCCATCGCCGGCGAGAGCGTCACCGCGTAGAGCAGCCCCTCGAAGTTGCCGAACGCGTTGTCGGCGAGCATCTGGTGCCAGCGCGCCTGCACGTACGCGGTCTCCATGTCCGGATCCTTCATCCCGGACACGACGAAGATCTGCGACAGCGCCCACGCCACGCGCTGGCGGAGCTGGTCGGGAGCGGACAGCGCGTTGGTGAAGAACCGCGAGCGCAGCTTGAACAGCGTGAGCTGGTCCTCGGCGCAGCGGTAGATCGGCGTGTCGCGCGCGGCGCTGAACTTGCAGCCTTCGCTCTCGTCGAGCGACTCGTAGAAGAA
>DASTCK010000171.1:0-3855 GCA_035711225.1 Casimicrobiaceae bacterium | reverse complement strand
GCAGGACGACCAGGATAACGAGCGCGATCGCGGTCGCGAGGATCGCGGTGCCGAGGCGGCCGAGGCCTGCCGCCCCCGCGATCGCCGCGGTCGCCCAGATGCTCGCCGCCGTCGTCACGCCGCGCACGTGATCGTCGTCGCGCGGCTTGATGATCGCCGCGGCGCCGACGAAGCCGATGCCGGCGAAGACGCCCTGCACGACGCGCGAGAGGTCCGCCTGCGGCATCCCCGACTGCTGCGCCGACACGAGGATGAGCGCGACGCCGAGCGCGACCAGCATGTGCGTGCGCAGGCCCGCGGCTTTCCCGCTGAGCTCGCGCTCCCAGCCCAGGCAGGCGCCCAGCGCCGTCGCGATCACCAGCCGCACCACCACGCGGGTGAGCGCGGCCGGGTCGGCGAGGTCGGTCAGGTCCTCGCGGAGCGCCTGGAGGACGTCGCCCACGCTTACGCGGCGCCGCCTCTGCGGGCGGTCGCGCTCGATCCAGGCGGCTGCGCGCGGGCGGCCGGCGGCGATGCGGCCTGGCGTCGATCCCCGTCGCCAGCGACGGGGTCCCTCGATGCGTGCCTCACGCCGCCACCTTCACCGCGGCGGCCGGCGCGTGCGCGCCGCGGAACTCGCCGAGCAGCACGGTCTCGCGTGCCTTGGCTTCCTTGACGTGCCGGACCTTGACGTGGCCGAAGCCGCGGATGTGCTCGGGCACGCGCGCGAGCTCGACGGCGAGCTTGTGGTTGTGCGCGGCGAGCTTGCCGAGGATCTCGTCGACGAGCGCCTCGTACTCGACGAGCAGGCGCCGCTCCATCCTGCGCTCCTCGGTGCGGCCGAACACGTCGAGCGCGGTGCCGCGCAGCCGCCGCAGCCTGGCGAGCATGCGGAACGCCTTCATCATCCACGGCCCGTAGGCGGACTTCCGCGGCTCGCCGGTCGTCGCGTCGGGCTTGTTGGTGAGCGGCGGGGCGAGGTGGAACACGAGCTTGTAGTCCCCCTCGAATTGCTGCGCGATGCGCGCGGCGAAGTCGCTCTCCGCGTAGAGCCGCGCCACCTCGTACTCGTCCTTGATCGCGCGCAGCTTGAAGTCGTAGCGCGCGACCGCCTCGGCGAGCGCGGTCGCGCCGGGCACCACGCGCGATTCGGTCGAGCGGACGCGCGCCACGAGGTCGGCGTAGGCCTTCGCGTAGGCGGCATCCTGGTAGTCGGTCAGGAAGGCGACCCGGCGCTCGATCATCTCGTCGAGCGAGCCCGACAGTCGCTGCGAGTCCGGCGTCGCGCTCTTCGGCGTCGCGGCCTCCCTCACCATCGCCGGTGCGTGGGCGGCCATGCGCCCCCACGAGAACGCGAGCTTGTTCGACTCGACCGACGTGGCGTTGAGCTCGATCGCGCGCAGGATCGCGCCCTCCGAGAGCGGCAGGAGCCCGCGCTGGTACGCGTAGCCGACCATGAACAGGTTGGTCGCGATCGAATCACCCATGAGCCGCGTGGCGAGCGTCGTCGCGTCCAGGAACTCGGCGTCGCCCGGCGCGACCGCGTCGGAGATCTCGCGCTCCATCGAGCCGGTCGGGAACACGAGGTCGGGGTTGCGGGTGAAGTCCGCCGGCATCACGAGGCCGGTGTTGACCAGCGCCTTCGACACGCCGCGCTGCATCTTGGCGATCGACTCGTAGCCCACGCCGGTCACGATGTCGCAGGCGAGCACGAGCTTGGCCTCGCCGGCGGCGATGCGCGTCGCGTGCAGCTTCTCGGGCGCCTCCGCGATGCGGATGTGCGAGACGACCGAGCCGTTCTTCTGCGCGAGGCCCGCCATGTCGAGCACCGACACGCCGCGGCCCTCGAGGTGGGCGGCCATGCCGAGCAGCGCGCCGATCGTGACGACCCCGGTCCCGCCGATGCCCGTGACGAGGATGCCGTACGGATCGGCGAGCGAAGGCGAGGAGGCGGGCGGCGGCAGCGCCGAGAAGTCGAGCGCCGCGGCCTTCGCTGGCTTGCGCAGGCTGCCGCCCTCGACCGTGACGAACGACGGGCAGAACCCGTTGACGCACGAGTAGTCCTTGTTGCAGGTGCTCTGGTCGATCGTGCGCTTGCGCCCGAACTCGGTCTCGACCGGCGCCACCGACACGCAGTTCGACTTGACGCCGCAGTCGCCGCAGCCCTCGCAGACGAGCTCGTTGATCACGACGCGCTTCGCCGGGTCCGGGAACTTGCCGCGCTTGCGGCGGCGGCGCTTCTCGGCTGCGCAGGTCTGGTCGTAGATCAGGATCGTGGTGCCCTCGACCTTGCGCAGCTCGCGCTGGACGCGGTCGAGCTCGTCGCGATGGTGGATCTCGATGCCGTCGGCGAAGTAGCCGGACGGGTACTTGTCCGGCTCGTCGCTCACCACGACGATCTTCGCGACGCCCTCGGCGGCGACCTGGCGCGCGACGTCCTGCTGCGTCAGCGGGCCGTCGATCGGCTGGCCGCCGGTCATCGCGACCGCGTCGTTGTAGAGGATCTTGTAGGTGATGTTGACCTTCGCGGCGACCGCGGCGCGGATCGCGAGGATCCCGCTGTGGTAGTAGGTGCCGTCGCCGAGGTTCGCGAAGATGTGCTTCTCGGTCGTGAACGGCGCCTGGCCGATCCACGGCACGCCTTCGCCGCCCATGTGCGTGAACTCGGAGGTCGACCGGTCCATCCAGATCGCCATCACGTGGCAGCCGATGCCCGCGGTGGCGCGGCTGCCTTCGGGCACGCGCGTCGACGTGTTGTGCGGGCAACCCGAGCAGAAGTAGGGCGTGCGGGCGAGGCTGATGCGCGGCTTCGCGAGCGCGGCTTCCTTGGCGTTGATGAACTCGACCCGCTTCGCGATGCGCTCGCGGTCGGACGGGTTCGGGTGCAGGCCGAGCAGCTCGATGCGCCTGGCGATCACGCGCGCGATCATCGCCGGCGTCAGCTCGCTCGCGGCGGGCAGCAGCCAGTCGCCGTGCGGGCGCACCCACTCGCCCTTCTCGTCGAACTTGCCGACCACGCGCGGTCGCACGTCGTCGCGCCAGTTGTAGAGCTGCTCCTTGAGCTGGTACTCGACGACCTGGCGCTTCTCCTCGACGACGAGGATCTCGTCCAGGCCCTCGGCGAACTCGCGCACGCCCTCGGGCTCGAGCGGCCAGGGCATCGCGATCTTGAAGACGCGGATGCCGAGCTCTGCCATGTCGCGCTCGTCGAGGCCCAGGTCGTCGAGGGCCTGGCGCACGTCGAGGTAGCTCTTGCCGGAGGTCGCGATGCCGAACTTCGGGCGCGGGCTGTCGACGACGATGCGGTTCAGCTTGTTGACGCGCGCGTAGTGCAGCGCCATGTAGATCTTGTAGTCCTGCATCCTCGCTTCGGTCGCGAGGAACGCATCGGGCCAGCGGATCGACACGCCGTCCGGCGGCACCGGGAAGTCGTCGGGCACGATGATGTTCACGCGCGACGGGTCGATCGACACCGACGCCGAGCTCTCGACCGTGTCGGCGACGCACTTGAAGCCGACCCACAGGCCCGAGTAGCGGCTCATCGCCCACCCGTGGAGGCCGAGATCGAGGATCTCCTGCACGCTCGACGGGTAGAGCACCGGGATCATCGCCGCCGAGAACTGATGGTCCGACTGGTGCGGCAGCGTCGAGGACTTCGCCGCGTGGTCGTCGCCGGCCAGCACCAGCACGCCGCCGTGCTTGCTCGTGCCGGCGAAGTTCGCGTGCTTGAACACGTCGCCGCAGCGGTCGACGCCGGGGCCCTTGCCGTACCACATCGCGTAGACGCCGTCGACCGTCGCGCCCGGGTGCAGGTTGACCTGCTGCGTGCCCCAGATCGACGTCGCCGCGAGGTCCTCGTTCAGCCCCGGCTGGAAC
>DASTCK010000170.1:0-5828 GCA_035711225.1 Casimicrobiaceae bacterium | reverse complement strand
CGGTTCTGCGTCGCGTAGCAGATGTCGTCCTTCTTCGGGCCCACGATCGCCGGGAAGCGTCGCTTGAGCGCCGCCACGATGCCCGACGCATCGTCGACCGACAGCGTGGTCTGCGTCACGTAGGCGAGGCGCGCGGGGTCGGTGACGACGAGCCGCGCGACGTCGTCGACCGACTCGACGAGGTGCACGCCGCCGTCGCACTGCCCCATGGTCCCCTCCACCTCCGGATGACCCGCGTGGCCGATCATCACGATGTCGCGGCCCTGCTCGCGCATCTTCGCGATCTCGACGTGCACCTTGGTCACCAGCGGGCAGGTCGCGTCGAACACGTTCAGCCCGCGCGCCTCGGCGTCGGCCCGCACGGCGCGGCTGACGCCATGCGCCGAGAACACGACGGTCGCGCCGCGCGGCACCTCGTCGAGCTCCTCGACGAAGACCGCGCCCTTGCGCTTCAGGTCGTCGACGACCGTGCGGTTGTGCACGACCTCGTGGCGCACGTAGATCGGCGCACCGTGCTGCGCGAGGGCGTGCTCGACGATGGCGATCGCGCGGTCGACGCCGGCGCAGAAGCCGCGCGGGTTGGCGAGGACGACGTCGATGGTGTCGAGGTGAGGAGGGCTCATGGGGCGGCGGGCGCGTCGGCGTGACGCTGGCGGAAGCTGTCGAGGATCAGGAGGCCGGCGCCGATCGTGATCGCGCTGTCGGCGACATTGAACGCCGGGAACGTCCAGCCGCGCCAGTGCGCGAGCACGAAGTCGACCACCTGGCCGAGCCACAGCCGGTCGATCAGGTTGCCGATCGCCCCGCCGAGGATCAGCGCGAGGCCCGCGAGGTAGAGGCGGCTGCCGCCGCGCCTCAGCAGCCACACGATGAATGCGGCCGCCGCCAGCGCGACCGCCGCGAAGAACCAGCGCTGCCAGCCGTCCTGGCCGGCGAGGAAGCTGAAGGCCGCGCCCTTGTTGAAGGTCAGCACGATCGACAGCACCGGCAGCAGCACGAGCTCGTCGCCCGGACGGAAGGTCGCGAGCATCAGCGCCTTGACCGCCTGGTCGACGAGCACGATCGCCACGGCGAGGGCGATCCATCGGGCGGTGCTCGCGGGCGGCACGGGTCTCATCGCGGGTTCGACCTCATGCGCGCGACCGCGGTTCACCGCGCCCGAACAGGTTGGCGACGCAGCGCCCGCACAGCGCGGGATGCGCGGCGTCGTCGCCCACGTCGCCGCGCCAGTGCCAGCAGCGCTCGCACTTCGCGCCGGCCGACGGATTGACGGCGATCGCGAGCGCATCGCCGCGCTCGACGCGCGCCACCGAGGTGATCGTCACGAAGCGCAGGTCGTCGCCCAGCGACGCGAGCGCCTCGCAGGCCGGGTCCGGCGCCGAGATCGTCACCTCCGCCTGCAATGAACTGCCGATGCGTCCCGACTGGCGGACGGCCTCGATCTCCTTCAGCACCGCGTCGCGCACGGCGAGGATGCGCTCCCATTTCGCGACCAGCGCATCCGCGTCCGCGACCTGCGGCGCCGCGTCGCGCCAGGTGCGCGTGAAGATCGTCGCATCGCCGGGATGCACGACGCGCCACGCCTCCTCGGCGGTGAACGACAGCACCGGCGCCAGCAGCAGGAGCAGAGCGTCGCGGATCGCGGCAAGCGCCGTCTGCGCGGAGCGGCGCGCCTCGCTCGCCGCGGCGGTCGTGTACAGGCGGTCCTTCAGCACGTCGAGGTAGAAGCCGCCCAGGTCTTCCGAGCAGTAGGTCGTTATCTTCTGGACGACGAGGTGGAACTCGTATCGGTCGTAGTCGGCGGCGACGTCGTCCACCAGCCGGGCGAGCCGGGCCAGCGCGTAGCGATCGATCTCGAAGCAGCGCTCCGTGGGCAGCGCATCGGGCGCCGTGAAGTCCGACGTGTTCGCGATCAGGAAGCGCAGCGTGTTGCGGATGCGCCGGTAGCTCTCGACGTTGCGCTTCAGGATCTCGTCGGAGATGTTGAGGTCGCCCGAGTAGTCGGTCGCCGCGACCCACAGCCGCAGGATGTCGGCGCCGAGCGTGTCGGACACCTTCTGCGGCGCCACGACGTTGCCCTTGGACTTCGACATCTTCTTGCCTTCGCCGTCGACCGCGAAGCCGTGCGTGAGCAGCGCCTTGTAGGGCGGCACGCCGTTCAGCATGCACGAGACGAGCAGCGACGAGTGGAACCAGCCGCGGTGCTGGTCGGAGCCCTCGAGGTACAGGTCGGCGGGGAAGCCGGTGGCGTCGGGATGCGAGCCGAGGCGCTTCGCGCGTCCCTGCGGGCCGCCCATCACCGTCTGGTGCGTCGAGCCCGAGTCGAACCACACGTCGAGCGTGTCGGTGAGCTTGCGGTAGCGCTTCTCGTCGACGCCGAAGTCCTCGTGCGTGGACTCGAACCACGCGGCGATGCCCCTCTCGGCGACCTTGCTCGCCGCGAGCTCGAGCAGCGCGGGCGTGTCGGGATGCAGCTCGTCGGTCTCGCGGTCGACGAAGAACGGCAGCGGCACGCCCCACTGCCGTTGCCGCGAGAGCGTCCAGTCGGGCCGGTGCGCGATCATGCCGTGCAGCCGCGCCTTCCCCCACGTCGGGTAGAAGCGCGTGTTGTCGATTCCCTCGAGCGCGAGCTCGCGCAGCGTCCGCGAGGGCTTCGCGCCGCGGTAGCCGGGCACCTCGTCCATGCCGGCGAACCACTGCGTCGTCGCGCGGTAGATGATCGGCGTCTTGTGGCGCCAGCAGTGCATGTAGCTGTGCGTGAACTTCTCCGCGTGCAGCAGCGCTCCGGCGTCGCGCAGCTTGTCGACGATCCGCGGGTTCGCGTCCCAGATCTTGAGGCCTCCGAAGAACGGCAGCGACTCGGCGTAGCGGCCGTCGCCCTGCACCGGGTTCTCGATGTCGTCGTCCTTCATGCCGTAGCGGCGGCACGACAGGAAGTCGTCCATGCCGTAGGCCGGCGAGCTGTGAACGATGCCGGTGCCCTGCTCGAGCGTCACATAGTCGCCGAGGTAGACCGGCGCGGCCCGGTCGTAGAACGGGTGGCGGAACGCCGCGAGCTCGAGCGCCGCGCCCTTCGCGGTCGCGATCGCGCGGCCGTCGAGCTTCCACCGAGCGAGGCACGACGCGGCGAGCTCCTCGGCCACGACGAAGTGCCCGCGCGCGGTCGCGACGAGCGCGTAGCTGACGTCGGGATGCAGGTTGAGCGCCTGGTTCGCCGGGATCGTCCATGGCGTCGTCGTCCAGATCACCGCGGCGATCGGCCCTTCGGGCGGGTGCGCGAGGCCGAACGCGCGCGCGAGCTTCGCGCGCTCCGCCGGGTCGACGAGCGGAAACGCGACGTCGATCGCGATGTCCTGCCGGTCCTCGTACTCGACCTCGGCCTCGGCGAGCGCGCTCCCGCAGTCGAAGCACCAGTTCACCGGCTTCAGGCCGCGGTAGAGGAACCCCTTCTCGAGGAGCCTGCCCAGCGTGCGGATCTCCTCGGCCTCGTTCGCGTAGGCCATCGTCGTGTACGGTCGATCCCAGTCGCCCAGCACACCCAGGCGCTGGAAGTCGCGCTTCTGGATCGCGATCTGCTCGGTGGCGTAGGCGCGGCACAGCCGCAGCGTCTCCTCGACCGGCAGGTGCTTGCCGTGCGTCTTCTCGATCTGCACCTCGATCGGCATCCCGTGGCAGTCCCACCCCGGCACGTAGGGCGCGTCGAAGCCCGCGAGCGTGCGGCTCTTGACGATCACGTCCTTCAGGATCTTGTTGACCGCATGCCCGATGTGGATCGCGGCGTTCGCGTACGGCGGCCCGTCGTGCAGGACGAAGCGCGGACGCCCGGCGGAGGCCTTGCGGATCGCGCCGTAAACGTCGCGCTCCTGCCACTCGCGGACCCAGCCGGGCTCGCGCTTCGCCAGGTCGCCGCGCATCGGGAACGGCGTGTCCGGCAGGTTGAGCGTGGACTTCCAGTCGGGCTTCTTGTCGTCGGGCATGGGATCGTCAGCTGGCCGCGAAGTACGCGCGCGCGGCATCGGCGTCGGCGCGGATCTGGTGGACCAGCGCGTCGAGCGTGGAATAGCGCGCTTCGTCGCGCAGCTTGTGGCGGAACTCGACGACGACGCGCCGTCCGTAGACCGACTCGTCGAAGTCGAACACGAACACCTCGAGCATCGGGCGCCCCTGCGCCGCCACCGTCGGCCGCACGCCCAGGCTCGCCACCCCGAGCCGTGCGGCCCCGAGGCCGTGCACGCGAACCGCGAAGATGCCGGACAGGGGCGGCTTGCGCCGCAGCGGAAGGTTGACGGTCGGGAAGCCGAGCTTGCGCCCGAGCTTCTCGCCGTGCGCGACGCGCCCCGCCATCCGGAACGGCCGCCCGAGCAACCGCTCGGCGCGCGCGAGATCGCCCTGCGCGAGCGCCTCGCGCACCGCGCTCGAGCTCGCGCGCTCGCCGTCCACGTCGACGGTGTGCATCGCCTCGACGCTGATCGTGCGCGCATGGCGGCGCAGCAGCGCGAGATCGCCGGCCCGGCCGCGGCCGAAGCGGAAATCCTCGCCGACCAGCAGCCAGCGCGTGCCGAGGCGGTGCACCAGCACGTCGTCGACGAAGCGGTCCGGGTCGAGCGAGGCGAACGCCCGGTCGAAGCGGGCGACGAACACGCGCTCGACGCCGAACTGGCGGAAGGCGTCGATCTTGCCGCGCAGCGTGGAGAGGCGCGGCGGTGCGCTCTCGCGCGCGAAGAACTCGCGCGGGTGCGGATCGAACGTGAGGACGGCCGGCATGAGCTCGAGGTCTTCCGCCGCCTCGGCCAGGCGCGCGAGCATCGCCTGGTGGCCGCGATGGACACCGTCGAAGTTCCCGACGGTCAGCGCGACCGGGCGGTCGGCGACCGCGGGCAGGCCGCGGATGAGGCGCACGTTGGGAGGGGCGCCGCGCGTAAGGGCGCGGGCGCGTCATGCCAAAGCTTTGAATTGTAGCGGAAAACCTCGTCGCCCGCCGCCGGCGGCCGCGGTCGTCAGGCCGCGACCTCGCGCCAGCCGCCCGGCATGCGCGGATGGTAGAGCGCGAGGCGAACGGGACGCGGATCCAGTGCCGTCACGATGCGCGCGTAGCGGGCGAGCTGGGTGCGGTAGCGCTCGACCTCGCTGTCGAGGAACGCCGCGGGATCCGCGCCTTCGTGCGTTCCGGTCTTGAAGTCGACGATCCAGCGCACGCCGTCGGCGACGAACGTGCGGTCGAGGACGACGTGCACGATCTCGCCGCCGTCGACGCCGGTGAGCGCCCATTCGCTCCGCGCCTCCTCGTGCGCGGCGTCGAACAGCCAGCGTCCCCGGGGGTCCCGGAGGATCGACGACAACGTCGCGCGCACGTCGGCGGCTTCCGCATCCGCCTCGCCCGGCAGCGCGCCTTCGCCGATCAGCGCCGCCTCGATGCGAGGCGTGTGCGCGACGACACGCCGATCGTCCCACCGGGCGAGACCTTCCGCGGCGATTTGCGCGAGCAGCAGGTGGACGACGACGCCGAGGCGCCGTGCGCGTTCGCGCGCCCAGTCGAACGGAAGCGCGGGCTCCACCGCGCGCGGTGCGAGGCGGTGCACGAGCGGACCCTGTCCCGCGGCGGGACACCAATGGGCGGGCAGGCGCTCGATCGCGGCGGCGGCCGGCATGCGGTTCGCGTCGGGGGCCTCTGCGGCGGGCGCCGGCCAGCCTTCGCGAGGCGGATCGAGCAATCCCAGGATCGACGCGCGGCCGGCGGCCTTCCATCCGGTGCCGCCCTGGTCGCGCTCCGGCACCGCGATGAGCGCGAGCCTGCGCTTGGCTCGCGTGCAAGCCACGTACGTGAGCCG
>DASTCK010000169.1:0-3635 GCA_035711225.1 Casimicrobiaceae bacterium | reverse complement strand
GTCGGGGGGTGGGCGGGAGTCGAGCCCCGGGGGTAGAGCCGGAGCCGGGGCCGCGGGTTCCGCGAACCTGCGATTCTCTCATTCCGGATCAAGGGTCTGCCGCTCCGCCGGACGGGTATCCTCCGCCGGCTGGTAGAATCGGGACTCCTTTCGGGGAGTAGCCGCCCCGCGAATCAGCGCGGGGGTGTACGTCAACATGCTTGGGGCCGGGCACCTTCCCGGCGCCATGGCGTACCCAGCCGCCTGGTCGCGGCATTGGCGAGACCGAAGGCTCCCACGCATCGCCCGCGGGATCGGGCGGGAGGCGCGGGCGCCTTCGCCACCTCGCTCCCGCCCGGTCCCCGCGCTCCCCATGGAAGCCCTGCTGGTATCCACCGGCGTCGTCGCGATCGGCGAGATCGGCGACAAGACGCAACTGCTCTCGCTCGTGCTCGCCGCGCGCTACGGCCGTCCCTGGCCGATCGTCGCGGGCATCCTCGTCGCGACGCTCGCCAACCACGCGCTCGCCGGCCTGGTCGGCGACTGGGTGCGCGGGGTCGTCCCGGCCGACGTGCTGCGCTGGATGGTGGCCGCGTCGTTCTTCGCGGTCGCGCTGTGGGCGCTCAAGCCCGACACGCTCGACGAGGAGCGCGCGGTGCCGCCGGGCCACTGGGGCGTGTTCGGCATCACCTGCATCGCGTTCTTCCTCGCCGAGATGGGCGACAAGACGCAGGTCGCCACCGTCATCCTCGCCGCGAAATTCCACGCGCTCGCGCAGGTCGTCGTCGGCACGACGCTCGGCATGCTGCTCGCCAACATCCCGGTCGTGTTCGCGGGCAAGCTCGCGGCGGACCGCGTCCCGTTTCGCGCGATCCGCATCGTCGCGGCGCTGATCTTCGCGGCGCTGGGCGCCTGGGTCCTCGTCGCAGGCATGCCCGAGTAAAATCGACCCTTTCCGCGTGCTTCGCCCGCGCCCCCGCCATGACCGCCGAGCCGCATACCTTCGACCCCCGCACGATCGAGGCCGGCGCGCGCGCCGCGTGGACCGCCGCGGACGCGTACCGCGCGCGCGACGACGACGCGGGCCACCCGAGGGGCAAGTTCTACTGCGTGTCGATGCTGCCCTACCCGTCGGGCCGGCTGCACATGGGGCACGTGCGCAACTACACGATCAACGACGTGATGGCGCGCCACCTGCGCATGCGCGGCCACAACGTGCTGATGCCGATGGGCTGGGATGCGTTCGGCCTGCCGGCCGAGAACGCCGCGATCAAGAGCGGCCAGCCGCCGGCCGCGTGGACGCGCGAGAACATCGCGACGATGAAGCGGCAGATGCAGTCGATGGGGCTCGCGATCGACTGGTCGCGCGAGATCGCCGCGTGCGACCCGTCGTACTACCGCTGGAACCAGTGGTTCTTCCTGAAGATGCTCGAGCGCGGCGTCGCGTACCGGCGCACGCAAGTCGTCAACTGGGATCCGGTCGACCAGACCGTGCTCGCGAACGAGCAGGTGATCGACGGCCGGGGCTGGCGCACCGGCGCGCTCGTCGAGAAGCGCGAGATCCCGGGCTACTACCTCAAGATCACCGACTACGCCGAGGAGCTGCTCGCCGCGCTCGACCGCATGGACGGCTGGCCGGAGCGCGTGCGCACGATGCAGGCCAACTGGATCGGCAAGAGCCAGGGCGTGCGCTTCGCGTTCCCGCACGACGTCCGCGACGGGCACGGTCGCCTCGTGGGCGACGGCCGGATGTACGTGTTCACGACGCGCGCCGACACGATCATGGGCGTGACGTTCGTCGCGGTCGCGACCGAGCATCCGCTCGCGGCGGTGGCGGCCGAGCGCTCGCCGCACGTGCGCGACTTCGTCGACAAGGCGAGGCGCGGCTCGGTCATCGAGGCCGACCTCGCGACGATGGAGAAGGAAGGGGTGCCGACGGGGCTGTACGTCGTGCACCCGCTCACCGGCGCGCAGGTCGAGGTGTGGGTCGGCAACTACGTGCTGATGGCGTACGGCGACGGCGCGGTGATGGGCGTGCCGGCGCACGACGAGCGCGACTTCGCGTTCGCGCGCAAGTACGGCTTGCGCATCCTGCCGGTGATCGCCGTGGACGGCGAGACCTTCGACGACACGCAGTGGAAGCCGTGGTACGAGGACAAGGCGCGCGGGCGCTGCGTCCATTCCGGCAAGTACGACGGACTCGCGCACGGCCCGGCCGTCGACGCGATCGCCGAGGACCTCGCCTCGCAGGGGCTTGGCGAGAAGAAGACGACCTACCGGTTGCGCGACTGGGGCATCTCGCGCCAGCGCTACTGGGGCACGCCGATCCCGATCATCCATTGCCCGTCGTGCGGCACGGTGCCGGTGCCCGAGAAGGACCTGCCGGTCGTGCTGCCGGAGGACTGCATCCCCGACGGCAGCGGCAACCCGCTCGCGAAGCGCCGCGACTTCCTCGACGTGCCCTGCCCGCGCTGCGGCAAGCCCGCGCAGCGCGAGACCGACACGATGGACACGTTCGTCGACTCGGCCTGGTACTACATGCGCTACGCGTGCCCCGACGCGCCGACGATGGTCGACGCGCGCAACGACTACTGGATGCCGATGGACCAGTACATCGGCGGCATCGAGCACGCGATCCTGCACCTGCTCTACGCGCGCTTCTGGACCAGGGTGATGCGCGACATGGGCCTCGTGCGCTTCGACGAGCCGTTCACGCGGCTGATGACGCAGGGCATGGTGCTGAACCAGAGCTGGTTCACGCGCAACGACCGCGGCGGCGTCGAGTTCCACCCGCCGTCCGAGGTGACGCCGGTGCTGGGCGACGACGGCCGCATCGCGGGCGGCACGCTCGCGGACGGGACCGCGGTCGAGTACGGCGGCGTGTCGAAGATGTCGAAGTCGGAGCGCAACGGCGTCGACCCCGAGGACATCATCGAGCGCTACGGCGCCGACACGGCGCGCCACTTCGTGATGTTCGCCTCGCCGCCCGAGGCGACGCTCGAGTGGTCGGACGCCGGCGTCGAGGGGAGCTTCCGCTTCCTGCGGCGCCTGTGGACCCATGCGCAGGGGAAGCTCGTCGCGGTGCGCGGCGCGGAAGGCATCGCGGCCGGCACGAACGCGGGCGAAGCGGCCAAGGCCGCGCGCCGCGAGATCCACCTCGCGCTGCGCCAGGCCACCTACGACTACGAGCGCATCCAGTACAACACCGTCGTGTCCGCCGGCTACAAGATGCTGAACGCGCTCGACGCGCTGTCCGCCGACGCCCCCGGCGCGGATGCCGTCTTGCGCGAGGGCCTGTCGATCCTGTTGCGCGTGCTCTACCCGGTGGTGCCGCACACGGCGTGGACGCTGTGGCGCGACCTGGGCTACGCCGGCGAGCACGGGGACCTCCTCGACGCCCGCTGGCCCGAGGTCGACGAGCGCGCGCTCGTTCAGGCCACCATCCAGCTCGTGCTCCAGGTCAACGGCAAACTGCGCGGCCACATCGTCGTGCCGGCGAGCGCCGACCGCGAGGCGATCGAGGCGGCGGCGCGTGCGTCGGCCGAGGTGGCGAAGCACGCCAGCGGCGCGCCGGTGAAGAAGGTGATCGTCGTGCCCGGGCGGCTCGTCAACGTCGTCGTGTGACCGCGCGGGGTGGAGCAATGGCAGCTCGCCAG
>DASTCK010000168.1:0-2257 GCA_035711225.1 Casimicrobiaceae bacterium | reverse complement strand
TCGGCGTGCGCGTCGGGGTCGCCGCGCGTCACGACGGCCGACACGCCCTCGGCGACGATGCGGCCGTCCTTGACGACGACGGCGCCGTAGGGTTGGTCGCCGCGTCGCACTGCCTCGTCCCGCAGGCTTCGCGCGCGGCGGGCGGCCTCGGCGAGGCCCGTCTCCGCCCGCGCGATCGTCGATCGTGCCGCGATCGGCGCCAGCGCGATCAGCGCGAGGGCGGCCCGGCGGGCGCGTCGACGCACGCTCATCGTGCGGTGGACGCGGGCGCGATGCGCGCGGTACGCGGATCGGCAGGCGCGGCGAAGCGCACGCGGTCCGGGTACGACAGCACCTCCGCGGGGCCCGAGGCGCGGATCGCGGCCTGCGTCCGCTGCCACCACCGCGCATCGAGCAGGTCGGCGTGGTGGCGCAGGAACGCCTCGCGGTTGCGCGGATCGGTGAGCAGGAAGGTCGCGAACTCCTCGGGGAACACGTCGCGCGGCCCGACGCGGTACCAGACCTCGCCCGACATCTCGTCGTGGCCGGGCGGCGGCGGCGGGATCGTGCGGAACGTGCAGTCGGTCATGTACTCGATCTCGTCGTAGTCGTAGAACACGATGCGACCGTAGCGCGTCTGGCCGAAGTTCTTGAACAGCAGGTCGCCGGCGAAGATGTTGACGGCGGCGAGCTCGCGGATCGCCGTGCCGTACTCGGCGATCGCGTGCTCGCGCGCCTGGTCGTCCGCGCCGTCGAGCACCAGGTTGAGCGGCGTCAGCCGGCGCTCGATGTAGACGTGGCGGATCACGACCCAGTCGCCCTCGACGGCCACCTGCGAAGGCGCGAGCGCGACGAGCTCCTCCACGAGCCCCGGCGCGAAGCGCGCCAGCGGCAGCGTGACGTCCGAGTACTCGAGGATGTCCGTCATGCGGCCGGCGCGGTCGTGGTGCTTGACCAGCGCGTACTTCTGCGTGACGCGCGCGCGGTCGGTGTCCTTCGAGGCCGCGATGCGGTCCTTGATCAGCTTGAACACGTAGGGGTACGAGGGCAGCGTGAACACCGACATCACGAGCCCGCGGATGCCCGGCGCGTTGACGAAGCGGTCGGTCGAATGGCGCAGGTGCTGCAGGAAGTCGCGGAAGAAGAGCGTCTTGCCGTGCTTCTGCAGGCCGACGATCGTGTAGAGCTCGGCCGCCGTCTTGTCGGGCAGGATCGCGCGCAGGAACTCGACCGTCGCCGACGGCACCTCCATGTCGACCAGGAAGTAGGCGCGGTTCGCCGAGAACAGGAGCGCGAGCTCGACCGGGTCGGCGAGCAGCGCGTCGACGTAGAGCCCGCCGCCCGCCGCGTGGCGGATCGGCACCGCGAACGCGTGCGTGTGCGCGCCGTTGACGATGCGGCCGACGATGTACGCGGACTGGTTGCGGAAGAACAGCGACGAGAGCACCTGGATCTGGAAGTTCGCCTCGAGCGCGAACGGCCGCGGCAGGCGCGAGCGGAACGCGGCGAGCACGTTCGCGAGGTCGCGCCGGAAGTCGGCGAAGCGCGGCTCGAGCCGGAAGTCGAGGACCAGGTCGATCAGCGCGGTGCGCAGGCCGCGCTCGCGCGGGTAGTAGGAGCGGTAGGCCGGCAGGTCGGCGTCGAGGTACTCGGTCGCGACGCCCGGGCGAACGAACATCGCGCGGTTGTGGAAGTAGTCGCGGTCGAGCAGCTTGCAGGAGACCGAGTTGAAGAAGGTCTCCGCGCACTCGGGCTGGCGGTGCTCGGCGAGCATGACGACGTAGTGGCGCCTGACCCGCGCCCACAGCGACTCCGCGCCGGGCCCTTCGACGGCGTCGGCGGCGAACTCGCGCCGCAGGCGCTCGGCCGTCTCGACGACGCGGCGGTCGTAGAAGTCGATGCGATCGCGCGCGACGTGGCCGATCGCGAGGAAGTGCCCCGACTCGAAATGCCGCTTGGCGGCGCGGGCGCACTCGCGGAACAGCGCGTAGTGCTTGTCGAAGCCGGCGACGAGCGCCGCGGCGATCGCCTCGGCGGCGTCCGGTCGCCCGCTGCCGTCCGCGGCCGTCATGGCGGGCACGCGGCGGCGCGCACCGGTGCAGGGCGGGGGACGGCGGTGCTCATCGGCGAGGCGTCGGGGATGCTGCAGGGCATCATACCGTGCCGCCCGCGCCCCTCGGCGCTATCATTTCCCGATGAGGGGAAGCCGGTTCGCGTTGGCGGTGGCCGCTGTCGCGCTCGCGAGCGCGACGCACGCGCAGGTGTTCAAGTGCGTCGA
>DASTCK010000167.1:0-3923 GCA_035711225.1 Casimicrobiaceae bacterium | reverse complement strand
CAGCGACTTCCAAGCGTCGACCCACGACGCCCAGTCGCGCCGACCCGGCGCGAGCTCGGGCGGCGTACGGTGCATGAGCTCGCGCAGCACGTCCGCGACGCGCTCGAGCATCGAGTAATAGGCCGGCAGCGCCTCGGCGTCGCGGCGCGAGAAGCGCGCGACCTCGCGTTGCGTCGCCTCGATCCCGCCGCCGACCTTGAGATAGTCGCCGGGCGTCGACGAAAGCGGCAGGAAGTTCGAGAACGGCCGCTCGACGATCGAGAGCCCGTGCTCGGCGAGCCTGAGGTCGCGGATCACCGCGGGGTCGAGCAGGCTGACCGTGTAGCTCGCGGTCGAGTTGCGGAAGCCCGGGTGGAACGCTTCGGTCACCGCCGCGCCGCCCACGATGCCGCGGCGCTCGCACACGATCACGTCCATGCCCGCGGCCGCCAGGTACGCGGCGCAGACGAGGCCGTTGTGGCCGCCGCCGATCAGCACCGCATCGAAGACGCGCGAGGACATGGCGCGGGTCGCCGGCGCGACGCCGGCCTCGACGATGGTCGGCTCAGGCGTCGCCGGCGACCGCGACGGTCGAGTAGCCGCCGTCGACGTAGGTGATCTCGCCGGTGATCGCGCTCGCGAGGTCCGAGAGCAGGAACGCGGCGACGTTGCCGACCTCGTCGATCGTGACGCCGCGCCGCAGCGGCGCGGTCGCCTCGAACCGCGACAGCAGCTTGCCGAAGTTGCCGATGCCGGCGGCGGCGAGCGTCTTGATCGGGCCCGCGGAGATGCCGTTGGCGCGGATGCCCTCCGGGCCGAGGCAGGAGGCGAGGTAGCGCACGTTCGCCTCGAGGCTCGCCTTCGCGAGTCCCATCACGTTGTAGTTCGGCACCGAGCGCACCGCGCCCAGGTAGGTGAGCGTGACGAGCGACGCGGGACGACCCTGCATCAGCGGACGCGCGCCCTTGGCGAGCGCCGCGAAGCTGTAGCTGCTGACGTCGTGCGCGATGCGGAACGCCTCGCGCGAGAGCGCGTTCAGGTAGTCGCCGGCGAGCGCCTCGCGCGGCGCGAACGCGATCGAGTGCACGAGCCCGTCGAGGACGCCCCACTCGGACCCCAGCGTGGCGAAGAGCGAGTCGATGTCGGCGTCGCGCGTGACGTCGCACGGCAGCACCGGGCAGGGACCGAAATCGGCGGCGAGCTTGACGACGCGGTCCTTCAGGTCGTCGTTGACGTAGGTGAACGCGAGCGTGGCGCCTTCGCGCTTGCACGCGCGCGCCACGCCGTAGGCGATCGAGCGGTTCGACAGCACGCCCGTCACGAGGATCTTGCGGTCGGCGAGAAAGCCCATGGCGAGGCGGTCAGCGTATCGCGTCCAGGATCGAGCGCACGGCCCCGATCGCGCCGCACAAAACGACGCGGTTCGGGCGGTCGGGCACGATGTCGGCGTCGACGGTGGCGCCCTGGTGGACGAGCACCGAGCGCCCTTCGAGGCCGTTCGGGCCGCGCAGCGCGAGGCCGCGCAGCCGCGTCGTCATCTGCCCGTTGCCGTTGGGACCGATCGCGATCTCGGGCAGCAGGTCGACCGCGGCGACCGTGGAGCCCGGCGGCGCCCACGGCCTGCCCGCCGTGAATGCGTTGGGCGACGAGCAGTTCCCGCGCTCGTGGATCGCGACGCGGTAGATGCCAGGCATCACGTTGTTGATCACGACGAGCGCGACGATTCCGCCCTCGCCGCGGTCGACGAACTTCGCCGACCCCTGGGCGGCGCTGCCCCCCGAAGGCGCGAGCGGCGCCTCGACGCCGGGCAACGCTCGTGCTCCCGTCGGCTCGGGTAGCGCATCGCCCGAGGTCTGGCACGCGGCGACGAGCGTCGCGATGAGAGCGGCGCAGCAGAGCTGCGCGACGCGGTGCGGCCGCGGGAAGATTCGTGCGGACATGGGGCGGCATGATAGGCGATCGCGCAGGAAGCCGCCATCGAGGGCCGCGGGCGCGACGACGCCGCGCGGTACAATCGCTCGTGAGGACCCGCTGCCTGCAGGCGGCGCGCGCCCGCCCCCTTCGCCGCCCGCCTTCCCATGTCGTCGATGACGCCGCAGGAGATCGTCTCCGAGCTCGACAAGCACATCGTCGGGCAGCACGACGCGAAGCGCGCCGTCGCGATCGCGCTGCGCAACCGCTGGCGGCGCCAGCAGGTGCCCGATCCGCTGCGCGGCGAGATCACGCCGAAGAACATCCTGATGATCGGCCCGACGGGCGTCGGCAAGACCGAGATCGCGCGACGGCTCGCGCGGCTCGCCGACGCGCCGTTCGTGAAGGTCGAGGCGACCAAGTTCACCGAGGTCGGCTACGTCGGGCGCGACGTCGACACCATCGTCCGCGACCTGATCGACGTCGCCGTCAAGCAGACCCGCGAGAGCGAGGCGCGCAAGGTGCGCGACCGCGCCGCCGACGCGGCCGAGGAGCGCATCCTCGACGTGCTGCTGCCGCCGGTGCGCGAGGTGAACATCCACGACATGAAGCCCGCCGACTCGGCCACGCGGCAGAAGTTCCGCAAGATGCTCCGCGAGGGACGCCTCGACGACAAGGAGGTCGACATCGAGGTCGCGGTGCTCGCGCCCGCGATGGAGATCATGGCGCCTCCCGGCATGGAAGACCTCACGGCGCAGATCCAGGGGATGTTCCAGCAGGTCGGCGGCGGCCGCCGCAAGGTCCAGCGCATGAGGGTCGCCGACGCGATGAAGGCGCTGACCGACGAGGAGGCCTCGCGCCTCGTCAACGACGACGAGATCAAGGCGAAGGCGCTCGCCTCCGTCGAGCAGAACGGCATCGTGTTCCTCGACGAGATCGACAAGATCGCGTCGCGCTCGGAGCTGCAGGGCGCCGACGTATCGCGTCAGGGCGTGCAGCGCGACCTGCTGCCGCTCGTCGAGGGCACGACGGTGTCGACCAAGTACGGCATGGTGCGCACCGACCACGTGCTCTTCATCGCGTCGGGCGCGTTCCACCTGTCGAAGCCGTCGGACCTGATCCCGGAGCTGCAGGGCCGCTTCCCGATCCGCGTGGAGCTCGCCTCGCTCACCGTCGACGACTTCGTGCAGATCCTCACGGCGACCGACGCCTGCCTCGTCAAGCAGTACGAGGCGCTGCTGCGCACCGAGAACGTCGAGCTCGACTTCCGCCCCGATGCGATCCGGCGCATCGCCGAGATCGCGCACGCCGTCAACGAGTCGCAGGAGAACATCGGCGCCCGCCGCCTCTACACGGTGATGGAGCGCCTGCTCGAGGAGATCTCCTACGCCGCCTCGCGCCACGACCGCGAGACCATCGCGATCGACGCCGCTTACGTCGACGCGCGGCTCGCCGGGGTGGCGCGGGACGAGAACCTGGCGAAGTACATCCTGTGACGAAGCGGTGATGGGCGATGGGCGATAGGCGATAGGGAAGCCCCACGGGCGCCGTGTCGTCCGCTGTCGTCGGCATTTGAGCGAGCGGCGCGCTTCGTCCGATCGCCTATCGCCTATCGCCCATCGCCTCGCCTCTCGCGGCCCTTCCTCCCCATGCTCGAACGCCTGCTAGGCATCATCCTGCCCGTCTTCGCGGTGATCGCGCTCGGCTGGGTGTGGGGAATGCGGGCGCGACCCGACATGTCGGTGGTGAACCGCCTGTCGATGAACGTGCTGTCGCCGGCGCTGATCTTCTCGGCGCTATCGTCGAAGTCGTTCGACGTCTGGGACAACCGGCTGCTGATGCTCGGCAGCATCGGCGTCGTGCTCGGGTCGGGGCTCCTCGCGTGGCCGGTCGCGCGGATGATGCGCGTCGACGCGCGCACCTTCGTGCCGCCGATGATGTTCAACAACTGCGGCAACATGGGGCTGCCGCTCGCCGTCCTCGCGTTCGGCGAGGCGGGCTTCGCGCCGATGGTCGCGCTGTTCACGATCAGC
>DASTCK010000166.1:0-6195 GCA_035711225.1 Casimicrobiaceae bacterium | reverse complement strand
ATGGCGATCGCCCCTCACCGCGCACGCGGGGAGACGGAGAAGGGCGGCTGTGGAGGGGTGCTCGGCCATGGCGATCGCCCCTCGCCCCGCCGCGGGAGAGAGAGGAGAGGCAGCGCAGGGGAGCGCTGAAGCTTTGCCGACGATGAATCTTCTCCCGGCCTCGCGCGCTTCTCCCTTCTCCCCGCATCGGCGGGGAGAGGGTCGGGGCGGGGGCGCGCTCACGGGCGGCTCGGGGGCGCTGTCATCCCTGCGACATCGCGGCGAGGCGCCGGCCGATCTCGTCCTCGGAAACGTCCTCGACGTGCGTCGCGATCGACCACACGTGGCCGAACGGGTCGACCAGCACGCCGGTGCGATCGCCGTAGAACTGGTTCTCGACCGGGCGCTTCTGCGTCGCGCCCGCGGCGATCGCGCGCTTGAACATCGCGTCGACGTCGTCGGTGTAGATCATCAGGCTCACCGGCGTGCCGCCGTACGACTGAGGGCTCTTGTGATCGTCCATCTCGTCGGCGAGCATGACGTGCGAGTCGCCGATCAGGATCTCGGCGTGGCCGATGCGATCGCCCATCGGCAGGCGGAACTTCTCCTTCGCGCCGAACGCGCGCGCGTAGAAATCGAGCGCCTTCGCCGCGCCTCGGACGCAGAGGTAGGGCGTGACACTGTGGTAGCCGGCGGGCTTGGCTTGGATCGTCATGGCGGGCCTCCGTGGATCGTGATGTGGATGGTGGATCGTGGATGCCGAGGGTCGATGGCCGCGCGCCGATGACGGC
This sequence comes from Casimicrobiaceae bacterium, assembly GCA_035711225.1. GTDB lineage: Bacteria > Pseudomonadota > Gammaproteobacteria > Burkholderiales > Casimicrobiaceae > VBCG01. The sequence continues at coordinate 5,425 of DASTCK010000166.1, read as the reverse complement.
AAGCCACCATCGCCCTCCACGATCGCTTTCCCCTCAGCTTCCCGGCCAATGCCGCGCGAACACCGGCGCGACGGCGGGATGGGCCTCGATGCGCAGCAGCGTGTCGTGCAGCGCGGGGCGATGCTTCGCGAGATGCGCGCGCGCGCCCGACCATGTCGAGACGACGGCGGCGAGGAGGCCGAGCGCGTTGGGCGCCGCCGCGTCGGCGAAGAGGGCGTCGCCAAAGACGTCGGCGAACGTCGTCCAGTAGCCGTGCAGCCGGGCCCGGGCGCCGGCGCGTACGCGATCGTTCGTCGCGCCGTCGTCGGCGGGCAGCGTCCAGCGCTCCGGGTAGTCGATGATGCCGATCGCCGCGTAGCAGTTCGCCGCGACGTAGACGAGGCCGCGCAGCACGCGCGCCCGGGGCGCGGCGTCGCGCGGCAAAAGCCCGCTCGCCGGATGCGCGAGCCCGAGGTGGATCAGGATCGCCGCGCTCTCGGAGAGCACGGTGCCGTCGGGCAGCACGAGCGTCGGGACCTGGCCGAGCGGGTTCGCCTTCAGGAGGTCGTCGTACGCGGCGTTCTTCTCCCACGTCGCGGTCTCGACCTGGCGCCACGCCACGCCGGCGAGCGCGAGCGCGATCTCGATGGCGGCGGAGCCGGAGCCTTTCTTGCCGTAGAGCACGGTGTCCATCGATGGCGACTTTCCGCCGGGAAAAAGAGGGCGGGCGCGCCGCGGACGGCGCGCCCGCCTTCAGTCCTCAGCAGGATCGGGAAGCGGGAGAGGGCGTCCGGGACGGGGCCGAACCGCGCGCGCCCGACGACGCGGGAAGGCGTCGCCCGGGGGCGTCCTGCGCGTGCATCGCCTGCGGTGCGCCGCGCTTCGCCGCCTTCGCGGCGCCGCGGTAGTAGCGCTTGCGTTCCGCCGTGTAATGCCACCACGGCTTCGCCGGGCCGCCGTCGACGTAGCGCACGACCGCGATGAACGTGTCGAGCATGCACGGGTCCTGGAGCGAGTGCGTCGCGCGGCAGAGATCGTGGTAGAGCATGTACGGGTCGCGTCCCCGGATCTCGTCCGGCGTGCCGATGCCGAGGCGCCGGAAATCGGCCGCGACGGCGGGACCCACGTTGGGGAGGTCCTCGAGGCGCGGCGGCAGCGGGCGGAAGCGCAAGGCGGGAAGGGGATTCTTCTTCATGGCGTGGCAGTCCCGGCAACGGGGCGGCGCCCCTGCACGCCGCCGCCTTCTTTCCATGGAAACGTTAATTCGACAATCTTTCCTGAGAAACAGGATCAGAAGCTGCGCCCGGCGCGCACGAGCCCGACGCCGATGCCCTCGATGGCGAACGGCGTCCTCGCGGGGTCGACCTCGATCGGCGCGAACGCCGCGTTCTCGGGCATGAGCACGATGTCGCGCCCGCGGCGCTTCAGCCGCTTCACCGTCACCTCGTCGCCGAGCCGCGCGACGACCACCTGGCCGGACCGGGCGTCCGCGGTCTTGTGGACGGCGAGGAGATCGCCGTCGAGGATTCCCGCGTCCTCCATGCTCGCGCCATGCACGCGAAGCAGGAAGTCGGCGGAAGGCGAAAACAGTGTCGGATCGACCCGGTAGCGGCCCTCGATGTGCTCGGCGGCGAGGATCGGGCTTCCGGCGGCCACGCGCCCGACCAGCGGCAGCGTGCCCTGCAGCGGGACGCCCGGCAGCTCGCGCAGCCGCAGGCCCCGCGAGGTGCCGGGCCGCAGCTCGATCGCGCCCTTCTTCGCGAGCGCCTGCAGGTGGTCCTCGGCCGAGCTGGCCGTCGAGAATCCCAGGCCCGCCGCGATCTCGGCGCGTGTCGGCGGCATGCCGGCGGTTTCGATATGGGTGCGGATCCAGTCGAGGATCTGCTGCTGGCGGGCGGTCAGCCGCAGCGCGTCGGGCGGCGCGTCGGCGTCGGTGCGGGTCAGGCGGGCGAACGGGCGCAGCGTGCGGGCCACGGGGTCTCCGGACGACCGTATGGGCATACGGTTACCGTCAGTATAGACGGTGGTCGGGCGACGTCAAGCCCCCGGGCGAAACTCCGGCCTGCCGGTGGGGTCCGACCCTCGCCGCGGGGCGGTGGCCGATGGCGGGCCGCCCGCCCTGCCGTCAGAATCGACGATTCCGATGCACGCGACCGCGACCTTCGCACGAACCCTTCCTCCCGCACCGTGGCGCCGGACGCTCGTGCACGGGCTCGCCATCGCGGCGCTCGCGCTCACGACGCAGGCCCGTGCCGACCTCTGGGCGTACCTCGACGAGAACGGAACCCCGCACTTCGCGAGCCAGCAGCTCGACGCGCGCTACCAGCTCTTCTACAAGGGCCGCTCGAGCCTCGACCCGGTCCCGCTGGCGCCACGGCCGCCCGAGCTCACGCCGCTCGACGCGGTGCGCGAGCACGCGGTGTGGAAGCGGCTCGAGTCCGCGCCCAACGTCGCGCGGTTCGAGCCGCTCGTGCTGCGCAACGCGCGCGACAACGGGCTCGCGCCCGAGCTCGTGAAGGCGGTGATCGCGATCGAGTCGGGTTACGAGCCCGCGGCGGTGTCCGACAAGGGTGCGGTCGGGCTGATGCAGGTGATGCCGGCGACCGGTGAGCGCTACGGCCTGAAGGGCGACGCCAAGCGTTCGGTCGTCGACAAGCTGAAGGAGCCGTCGATCAACCTGCGCATCGGCACGCGCTACCTGAAGGACCTGCTCGCCCGCTTCGACGGCGAGCTCGCGCTCGCGCTCGCCGCGTACAACGCGGGCGAGGGCGTCGTCGACCGCTACAACGGCGTGCCGCCCTACGAGGAGACGCGCGACTACGTGCGCCTCGTCTCGCAGTTCCTCGACGCGCTCAAGCCCCCCGTACCGCCGCTGCCCGTGGCCGCGCCCGCCGCGCCCGCGCGGGTGACCATCGTCAAGCCCGAGCCGAAGCGCTAACCTCGCGGCCTCGGGACAGGCTCCGGAGCCGGTGCCCGGCCTGCGGAGCGCGGCGACGCCGCGAGGGACGGGAGAACGTCGCGATGAAGGATTCGCTCAAGCCGGGGCTCGTGCACGAGCTGCGCTTCGTCGTGCCCGAGTCGAAGCTCGTCCCCGCGCTCTATCCGGAATCGCAGGAATTCCGCGAGATGCCCGCGGTGCTCGCGACCGGGTACCTGGTCGGCTTCCTCGAGTGGGCGTGCCTGCTGCTCGCCAAGCCGCATCTCGACTGGCCGCGCGAGCAGACCGTCGGGACGCACGTCGACGTGAGCCATCTCGCGGCGACCCCCGCGGGGCTGGTCCTCACCGCGCGCGTCGAGCTCACGCGCGTCGACGGACGCAAGCTCGCCTACGCGGTCGAGGCGGACGACGGCGTCGACCTGGTCGCGCGCGGCACGCACGAGCGCGCGGTGATCGTGCGCGAGAAGTTCGATGCCAGGGTGGCCTCGAAGCTCGTCAAACCGGCGTCGGATTGACATCCGACCCCGGGGCAGACCGACCTCGTGGCGAAGCCGGGGTCAGCTCCCCTCGACGTCCACCCACCGGCCGTTCGACGCGACGCACGCCTCGATGAACGCCATCGTGTGCGCGCCGTCCTCGATGCGCGGGTAGCGCAGCGTCGGCACCGCCTCGCCCAGCGAGCGCAGCATCCGCTCCTGCGCCACTTCCGCGTAGATGTTCGCGAACGCCTCGCGCAGGCCTTCCGGATGGCCGCGCGGAATGCGCCCGAGCGCCGTGATCTCGGGCGGCAGGCTCGCGTCGCCGCGACCCGCGACGCGCGCGCCCTCGTTCATCGTCGCGATCCGCAGGTACGACGCCTCGCGGTGCGACCAGTCGATCATCCCCTTGTCGCCGTAGAGGCGGAGCCGGATGTCGTTCTCGCTGCCCGCCGCCGCCTGGAACGCGGTGAACGTGCCGGCGAGGCCGCCCTCGAAGCGCAGCAGCGCCGAGACGGTGTCGATCACGTGGCGATTCGGGCCGACCGCGATCGCATCCGCGCACACGCGCGCCACGCGCCGGTTCGCCGCGAACGACGCGAGCTGCTGCGCGTGGCAGCCGATCGCGCTCATCACGAGCGCGAGGCCGCTGCGCTTCGGGTCGCGGATCCACTTCGTGCGGTTGTTCTGCGGCCCCGCGTCGAGGCTCAGCGCGAGCCCGCTCTGGATGTACTCGACCTGCACGTAGCGCAGCGGGCCGATCGCGCCCGCGTCGACGAGGTGGCGCGCGTAGCGCGTCATCGGGTAGGCCGAGTAGCCGTGCGCGACCGCGAACAGGCGGCCGTGGCGATGCGTGCGCGCGACCAGGTCGCGCGCCTCCTTCGCGTCGTGCGTCACGGGCTTGTCGCACACGACGTCGAAGCCGGCGTCGAGTGCCGCGGCCGCGAGCGGGTAGTGCGTGTCGTTGGGCGTCATGATGGCGACCGCGTCCGCCGGGTCGGCGCGCTTGCGCTCCTTGTCGATGAGCTCGTCGATCGTGCCGTAGCAGCGGTCGCGCTCGAAGCCGAGCGCGGCGCCGCCGTCGCGCGAGCGCGCCGGGTCGCTCGAGAACACGCCGCCGACCGCGCGCCACCAGCCGTCGAGCTCGGCGGCGCTGCGGTGCATGTGGCCGATCCACGACGCCGGGCCGCCGCCCAGGATCGCCAGCCTCAGGGGCCGCCCGAACCGCTCGCGCACGCTCGCCATCCTCGCCTCCGTGGAGTTCCGCGCCCCGACGCGCGGAGCCCGCGATCATAGACGATCGCCGCGCCGCGCATTACCGTGTCGTCCGCCGGCCCGCGTCCCCGCCCCATGTCTTCGCTCCTGCGCATCTCCGATGTCGTCGTCCGCGGCGCGGCGCGGTTCGCCGATCGCCCGGCGCTTGACGACGGCGCTCGCGCGATCACCTATGCCGGGCTCGAGCGCCGCGTCGCGGCGTCGGCGACGAGCCTCGCGTCGCTCGGCGTTCGAGCCGGCGACCGCGTGCTCGTCGTCGGCGAGAACGGCGCGGACGTGCTCGTGCTGCTGTTCGCGATCGGACGCCTCGACGCCTGGCCGGTGCTCGCCAGCGCGCGGCTGGGGGCCGGCGAGATCGACGGGATCGCGCGGCACGCCGGACCGCGCGTCGTCCTTCACCTGTCGTCGTCGTCCGACGCCGCGGCCGCGCACGCCGCGCGACGCGGCGCCGTGCAGCGCGACGTCGTGCCGCACGGATCGCTGCATCTCGAGCGGCCTGCGGGGAACCCGTTGCCGGAACCGGCGCCCGACCGCCCCGGGCACGGGATCGCAGTGCTGCTCTACACGTCGGGCACGACCGGCGCGCCGAAGGCCGCGATGCTGACGCACGAGAACCTGCTGTTCCTCGCGCGCGCCCAGGCCGTCGCCCGGCGCTACCGCAGCGACGACCGCGTCTACCTCGCGCTGCCGCTCGCGTTCGCCGGCGCGCTGGTCTCGATCACGCTGACGACGCTTTCGGCGGGCGGCTGCGTCAACT
>DASTCK010000165.1:0-22028 GCA_035711225.1 Casimicrobiaceae bacterium | reverse complement strand
GACCGCAAGCGGCGCTTGCGGACGGTCACGACGTCACTTGGCGAGGCCGACCGCCTTCATCGTCTTGCCCATCGCGGCGTCGCCCCGGGCCATGAACGCGGCGAAATCCGCGCCCGGCGCCCAGGCGGTGCCGTAGCCCTTGCTCGCCGCGAAGTCCTTCCATTCCTTGCTCTCGGCGATCTTCTGGATGGTGCCGATCAGCTTCGCGCTCACGTCGGCCGGCAGGCCCTTCGGCGCGGCGATTCCGCGCCATGCGGCGACCGGGTAGTTCATGCCCATCGCCTGCTGCATCGTCGGCACGTCGGGGAACAGCGCGGTCCGCTTGTCGTCCATCACGGCGAGCGGCTTCGCCTTGCCGGCCTCGATCAGCGCGCGCGCTTCCGGCAGCGAGCAGGTGACGATGTCGACGCCGCCCGCGACCAGGTCCTGCATCGCCGGCGCCGCGCCGTTGGACGGCACCCACGGGATCGCCGACTGCGGGATCTTGAGCTCGTCGAGCATCCCGGCGAGCGCCAGGTGCCAGATGCCGCCCTGGCCGGTGCCGGAGGCCTTGAGCTTGCCCGGGTTGGCCTTCGCGAAGTCGAGCACTTCCTTCACCGACTTGTACGGCGAGTCCGCACGCACCGTGAAGCCGGCAGGATCGGAGTTGACGAGCGCCAGCGGCGTGTAGGAGGCCGGGCCGAGCTCGGTGAGGCCCTGCCAGTGCATCATCGTGATCTCGACGGTGATCATTCCCAGCGTGTAGCCGTCGGGTTGGGCCTGCGCGATCGCGCTGTGGCCGACCACCCCGCTGCCGCCGGTGCGGTTGACGACGTTGACCGGCTGGCCCAGCTCCTTCTCCATCATGGCCGCGAAGTAGCGTGCGGTGCCGTCGGTGCCGCCGCCCGCGCCCCACGGGACGATGAAGGTGATCGGACGGTCGGGATAGGCGGCGCTCGCGGCGAACGCCGTGAAAAAGAACACGAGCGCGAGCGCTCGGGACAGGATCTTCATCGGGTGCTCCTCCGGTGGCGTGGGCGCCGGCCGCGGGTCTTTCGCCCGGGCGCAGGCGCAACCGTCGGACGGTATCGCAGGGCAGGATCGACGGTCAAGCGGCCTGACCAATCGCGCGGCCGCGCCGTCCCGCGCGCGACCCGGGTCGCCATGCCCGCCATCGCATCAGCGCGGGCGCGCCGCGGCAGCGCGCGCATGCGCAGCGATCGCCGCGGCCACTTCGCCGAGGTCGCGCGCGAGCCGCGGGTAGCCCGCGTTCGGCTCGAGCGTCGTCTCGTCCATGTAGAGCGTGCGCTTGAGCTCGATCTGCAGGCTATGGCGCCGCTCGCCGGGCCGCCCGTGCCTGCGCACCAGCTCGACGCCCTTGTACGGATCGTTGACGGCGACCGAGTACCCGAGCGCGGCGAACGCCTCGGCGCACAGCCGCGTGAACGCGCTCTCGCAGGAGGTGCCGTCGCGGTCGCCGAGGACGACGTCGGCGCGCTCGCGTCCCGGATCGTCGGACAACGCGTCACCGACCGCCGGCATCGAGTGGCAGTTGACGTGGTAAACCGTCCCGAACGCGGCATGGCGCTCGTCGAGCGCGCGCGCGACCGCGTCGTGGTACGGCCGCCAGCAGCGCTCGATGCGACGCTCGACCTCCGCGACGGTCAGCCCGCGCGCGTACATCGGGGCGCCGCCGCGCGCGAGGCGCCAAACGAGCCCGATGCCCTGCTCGGTCTTGCGCGTCAGCGCCACCGGGCCCGGCCATCGCTGGCCCGGCGCGAACAGCGCGGGGTCGATGTCCTCGAGGCCGCGGTTGGCATCGATGAAGGCGCGCGGGAAATGCGCCTCGACCAGCGTGGCGCCGTGCGCGAGCGCGCCGCGCCACAGCCGCGCCACGTGCGTGTCCTCCGCCCGGCGCACCAGCGCGCGGGGCACCGCGTGCTCGAAGTCGGCGGGATAGTCCTCGCCCGAGTGCGGCGAGTCCAGCACCAGCGGCGCCGCCCCGGCGGGCGGATCATGGCGTGTGTGGCTCGCCGTCATGCGACGGCAGCCGCCTCGGCCGCCTCGTTCAGCCAGCACGCCGCGCGACGTCCCGGCGAGATCTCGACCAGCGGAGGCGACGACACGCGGCAGCGCGGCATGGCATGCGGGCAGCGCGGGTGGAAATGGCAACCGGGCGGCGGATCGAGCGGCGACGGGATCTCGCCCTTGACCGGGACGAACGCCCGCTTCTTCGCCTCGACGCGCCCGATCCCGGCGAGCAGCGCCTGCGTGTAGGGGTGGTTCGGCGCGGCGAACAGCGCCGGCGTGGGGCCGCTCTCGACGACGCGGCCCAGGTACATGATCACGACGCGGTCGCTGATGTGCTGGACGACGCCGAGGTCGTGGCTGATGAACAGGTAGGTGAGCGACAGCGCGCGGCCGAGCTCCATGAAGAGGTTCAGCACCTGCGCCTGGATCGACACGTCGAGGGCAGCCACCGACTCGTCGCACACGAGGAATTCCGGCTTGACCGCGAGCGCGCGCGCGATCCCGATGCGCGCCCGCTGCCCGCCGGAGAACTGGTGCGGGAAGCGCCGCATCAGCGTGGGGTCGAGCCCGACGCGGTTGAGCTGCAGCCCGACGTACTCGACCTGCTGGCGGCGCGAGATCATCCCGTGCACGACCGGCGCCTCGCCCACGATGTCGACGACGCGCATGCGCGGGTTCAGCGACGCATACGGGTCCTGGAAGATCATCTGCATGCGCAGCTGCTGCACGCGCGCCGCGGCGGGCGCGAGGCCGTCGATCGGGGCGCCCTTCCAGCGGCGCTCGCCGGCGGACAGCGGCAGCAGGCCCACGGCCAGCCGGCCGAGCGTCGACTTGCCGCAGCCGGATTCGCCCACGAGGCCCACCACCTCGCCCGGGGCGATCGCGAGGTCGACGCCATCGACCGCGTGAACGACTTCCTCGCGCATCCCCGCACCCGCGAGGTTCGCGAGGCGGGCGGCGAGGTCGAGCGGCTTCACGAAGCGCTTCGCGACGCCGCGCAGCTCGACCAGCGGGACGGGCATCAGCTCCATCGCACGAGCGGGTGGTGGCAACGGACGCCGCGCCGGGGGTCGGACGCATCGAGGTCCATCAGCGGCGAGATCGCGCACGCGGCATCGGCGCGGCTGCAGCGCTCGCGGAACGCGCAGCCGGGCGCGAGGTCCAGCAGCGACGGCGTCATGCCGGGGATCTGCCGCAGCCGGGCGCCGCGCACGTTGCGCGACGGCACGCTGTCGAGCAGCCCCTGCGTGTAGGGATGGGCGGGCGCGTCGAGCACCTGGGCGGTGGTGCCCTGCTCGACGATGCGCCCCGCATACATCACGCAGACGCGGTCGGCGAGCCCCGCGACCACCGACAGGTCGTGGGTGATCCACACCAGCGCCGTGCCGGTCTCCCGCGCGAGCTTCTGCACCTCGTAGAGGATCTGGCCCTGGATCGTCACGTCGAGCGCGGTCGTCGGCTCGTCGGCGATGATCAGGTCGGGCTTGTTCAGGAGCGCGATCGCGATCGCGACGCGCTGGCGCATGCCGCCCGAGAACTGGTGCGGGTAGGCCCGCAGGCGCTCGTCGGGCGACGGGATGCCGACCCGCCCGAGCGCGTCTTTGGCGCGCTCGAGCGCGGTGGCCTCGGAAACGTCGTCGTGCGCGAGGATCGCCTCGGTCATCTGCACGTCGATGCGCAGGACCGGGTTCAGCGTCATCATCGGGTCCTGAAAGATCATCGCGATACGGTTGCCGCGCAGGCTGCGCATCGCCTCGGCGTCGAGCGAGGTCAGCTCGCGACCGTCGAGGCGGATCGAGCCTTCGACGATGCGCCCGGGGGGATCGACCAGCCCCATGATCGAGTAGCCGGTGATCGACTTGCCCGAGCCGGATTCGCCGACCAGCCCCAGCACCTCGCCGCGATCCAGCGCGAAGCTCACGTCGTCGACCGCCTTCACGACGCCCGCCTTGGTGAAGAAGTGCGTGCGCAGGCCCTCGACGCGCAGCAACGGCTCGCTCAACGCTGGAGCCTCGGGTTCAGCACGTCGCGCAGCTGGTCGGCCACCAGGTTGATCGAGACGATCGTGAGCAGCAGCGCGATGCCGGGGAAGAAGCTGATCCAGTACTTGCCCGACAGCAGGTACTGGTAGCCGTTCGCGATGAGCAGGCCCAGCGACGGCTCGGTGATCGGGAGGCCCAGACCGAGGAACGAGAGCGTCGCCTCGAGCGCGATCGCCGCGGCGACCTGAACGGTGGCCACGACGATCAGCGGCGGCAGGCAGTTGGGCAACAGGTGCCGGAACACGATGTGCGACGGCGGCAGCGCGAGGCAGCGCGCCGCCTCGACGTACTCCTTGCGCTTCTCGACGAGCGCCGCGCTGCGCACGGTGCGCGCGTAGTAGGCCCACTGGATCGTGACCAGCGCGGTGATCACCTTGCCGGTGCCCTGCCCGAGCACCGCGATCAGGATCAGCGCGATCAGGATCGCCGGGAACGAGAGCTGGATGTCGACGATGCGCATCACCAGCGCCTCGAAGCGGCCGCCGAAGTACGCGGCCGTCAGGCCGGCGGCGAGGCCGATGACCAGCGCGAGCACCGTGCTCGCCGCGCCGACCGCGAGCGAGATGCGCAGCCCGTAGAAGATCGCCGACAGCATGTCGCGGCCCTGGTCGTCTGTGCCGAGCCAGAACGTGCCGCCGGTCGCCGACGGCGAGCCGGGCGGCAGGCGGCCGTCCATCACGTCGATCTGCGCGAGATCGTAGGGGTTCTGCGGCGAGATCAGCGGCGCGAAGATCGCGAAGAACACGATGATGCACAGGAGCCCGAAGCCGAACGCCGCCACGCCGTTGGAGAAGAAGTCGTCGACGATGCGCGCGAACGGCGACTGCGGCGGACGCGCGGCGGGCGGCGGCGGGACGGGCACGGCGCTCACCGCATCGCTCCGGCCGGGAAGGCGTGGCCTCGCACCGTCAGCCCTTCGCCTCGTGCAGGCGCACGCGCGGGTCGAGCGCCGAGTAGAGGATGTCGACCGCGAGGTTGATCAGGATGAAGAACGTCACGATCACGAGCAGGTAGGCGACGATCACCGGCCGGTCGAGCAGGTTGATCGAGTCGATCAGGAGCTTGCCCATGCCGGGCCATGCGAACACGCTCTCGGTGACGATCGCGAACGCGATGAGCGAGCCGAACTGCAGCCCGATCACCGTCACCACCGGGATCAGGATGTTGCGCAGCACGTGCACGCCGATCACGCGCCGGTTCGACAGCCCCTTGGCCCGCGCGAACTTGACGTAGTCCTGGAGCAGCGCCTCGTGCGCCCCCGAGCGCGTCAGGCGGATCAGGAGCGCGAGGTTGAACAGCGCGAGGTTGGTCGCGGGCATCGCGAGGTGGCGCAGCCCGTCGACGGTCAGGAACGAGACCGGGACGCCAAGCACGTCGACCGTCGTGCCTCGCCCGTTCGACGGCAGCCAGCCCAGCATCACCGAGAACACCATGATCAGCATCAGGCCGACCCAGAACGTGGGCAGCGAGAAGCCGAGGATCGAGCCGGCCATGATCGCGCGGCCGGAGAACGCGTACGGCTTGAGGCCCGCCCACAGGCCGAGGGGGATGCCGAGCACGATCGCGATCAGCATCGCGGCGGACGCGAGCTCCAGCGTCGCGGGCATCTTCTCGAGGATGAGCCTCAGCGCCGAGGTCGCGTGGACGAACGAGCGGCCGAGGTCGCCGGTGAGCGCTCCGCGCAGGAACACCAGGTACTGCTCCCAAAGCGGCTTGTCGAGCCCGAGCGCGGCGATCGCGCGCTCGCGGTCGATCTGGTCGGCCTGCGGATTGATGAGGATGTCGATCGGGTTGCCGATCGCGTAGACGCCGATGAACACGATCACCGACATCGCGAGCAGCACGACGATGCTTTGCAGGCTCCTGCGGATGATGAAGACCAACATTTGAAAAGGCGGCGATGGGCGATAGGCGATAGGCGATAGGAAAAACCCCGGCGGCGCCTATCGCCTATCGCCTATCGCCTATCGCCTATCGCCCATCGCCTCCGCGTCGCGTCAGCCTTTCGCCGGCCGGAACTGGAACGCGAGCGTGTACTCGTCGGTGCGCGGCGTGTACGCCACGTTCTTCTTGGTCGCCCAGATCGTGTACTGGAAGTGCACCGGCATGATGCCGAGGTCGTCCATCGACAGCTTCGTGGCCTGCTGGAGCATCGCGCGCCGGTTGTCGTCGTCGACCTGCTGCAGCGCCTGCTCGATCACGTAGTCGACCTTCGCGTTGCTGTAGCGTCCCCAGTTCACCGCGCCGAGGCCCTTGTCGCGGTTGAACGTCGCGAGCAGCGAGCGCAGCGGCGAGCTCGCCTCGCCGGTCGACGCGCCCCAGCCGACCATGTGGAAGCTGAACTCCTGCTTCGACGCGCGGCCCGAGTACGGCGCCATCGGCGCGGTCTCCACCTTCGAGACGATCCCCACGCGCGTCAGCATCTGCGCGACCGCCTGGACGATCTTCTCGTCGTTCACGTAGCGCCCCGCGGGGCCGTGGATCGTGAGGTTGAAGCCGTCCGGGTAGCCCGCCTCGGCCAGGAGCTTCTTCGCCCCGTCCGGGTCGTAGGGCTCCGCCTTCATGCCCGGCACGTTGCCGAACAGCTTCTCGGACACGAGCTGCCCGGCGGGCGTCGCCTGCCCCTCCATCACGCGGTCGGCGATCGCCTGCCGGTTGATCGCCTTGCTGACCGCCTTGCGCACGCGAAGGTCGAGGAACGGGTTCTTCGCGAGCGGCTTGCCGTCCTTGCCGGTCACGAACGGGCTCACGCGGTCGAGGTGGTCGAAGTTGAAGTAGATGACGCGGTGCGAGATCTTCGAGGTCACCGTGAACTTGGGATCGGCCTTGAGCCGCGGCAGGTCGGCGATCGGCGGCTGCTCGATCGCGTCGACGTCGCCCGACAGCAGCGCCGCCACCCGCGACGCCTCGTTCTTGACGATCCGGAACGTCACCTTCTCGTAGGGCGGCTTCTCGCCCCAGTACGCGTCGTTCCGCGCGAGCTCGACGCGGTCGCCGTTGACGTAGCGGACGAACTTGAAGCGGCCGCTGCCGACCGTCGCCTTGCCGGTGTTGAAGTCCTCGGTCGACGCGCCGGTCGCGACCTTCCTGCTGACGATGTAGATCGTCGACAGGTCGTTGGGCATCAGCGGGTGCGGCGCCGCGGTCTTGAAGCGGATCGTGTACGGGTCCACGATCTCCTTGCCCACAATCGCCTTGGTGTAGGCGACGAACGGACCGGGGCTGTTCGGGATCTGCGCGACGCGGTCGATCGAAAACGCGACGTCGTCGGCGGTGAGCTCGCTCCCGTCGTGGAACTTCACCCCCTTGCGCAGCCTGAACTCCCAGGTCGTCGCGTCGATCGCCTTCCACGAGGTCGCGAGGCCCGGAATCATCCGCGAGTCGGCGTCCATCTGCACGAGCTTGTCGAAGATGTGCTCGGCGATGTTGTTGTTCGGGAACAGGTTGAAGAAGTGCGGGTCGATCGACGTCACGTCGGCGGCGACGGCGATCTTCAGCTCCTGGGCGGCGGCGTGCGGGGCGAGCGCGACGCCGGCCGCGACCGCGGCGGCGGCGAGCGCCCGCCGCAACGTTGCTTGGCGCATGGGGACCTCGGGGTGGGCGTTCGATCGAATCGCCGGCACGGGGACGCCGGCGGGGAAGGCGCAATCTAGCGCGAAGGCCGTAGCGCGACAACCCCGCACCGGAACGGTGCGGCGGCCTGCGACATGTGCACTCGGCGCAGCGGCTCGCGGGCGCGAAGGCCCGGCGCGCGAGGCGCCGGCGCGCGGTTCACGACGTGCCGGGTACGCCGCGGCCTGTCGGCGCGCGACGCGCTTCGGCACCGTGCCACGGCGCGGCGGTCACCTGGCGGAGCTTGCCGCTCGAAGGATCGATCGCGGGAGGCAGCGGATCGAGCGCGAGGTCGACGTCCTTGAGCCCATGATCGGCGAGCAGCGCCGCGACCGCGCGCCTCGCCGCCTGCCATTTCGCGTGCCGCTCGCGAGGCGACAGGTCGTCGGGCAGCCGGAGCGCCAGCGCGTCGGGCGACGGCCGCACGATCTGGAAGAAATGCACGTCCGCTGCCTCCTCGACCGCCGTGGCGAGCGCGAGCGGAAGGACCGGCACGCGCGTTCCGTCGGGACGGTCGAAGGTCAGGACGTCGTCGGCGCGCCCGTGCACCGCAAGCGCGGGTAGCGGGCTTCCGCAGCCGCAGGGCTCGGGCTTGAGCATCACGCGATCGCCGATGTCGTAGCGCAGGATCGGCTGCACGCGGTTGGCGAGATTGGTGAGCAGCGCCGTGTGCGACAGCGTGCCCGCGGGCACCGCACGGTGATTCGCGTCGACCGGCTCGAGGATCACCCAGTCGGCGTTCAGGTGCAGCCATCCATGCGGGCAGCTCGCCGCGATGCTGAGGCATTCGGAGCTGCCGTACTCGTCGACCAGCAACGCTCCGAACGCCCGCTCGATCTCGCGTCGGGCGACGGGGGTGAGGCGCTCGCCCCCGGACCACAGGATCGACGGCGTGATCGCCAGGCGGCGCGCGGCCTGCTCCGAGGCGAGTAGGCGCAGGGCCGTCGGGTAGCCGGCGAGGAACGCGGGCTGGAACGCGTTGAGCTGCTCGACCCATTCGTCGACCGGCCGGAGGATCGAGAGCTCGCAGCACGCGCCGGCGGGCGCGAGCTGGGACAGCGCCCGCCAGGTCACCAGGCCCGCGAAGTGCTCGCCCGTCGCCGCGACGAGAGCGCGCCGCCCGCCGTGGGTCATGAGCCCGAAGCCCCACGACACCGACGCGTCGGGGCTCTGCAGCCGCGCGGCGATCAGCGCGTGGTAGGTCGCGATCGCGGCTTCGTCGTGCAGGAAGTATCCGGCCTCGCCGGAGGTGCCCGAACTCTTCCACGCCGCGTAGCGGCCGAGGAAGCGCTCGCCGATGCGCGAACGGTCGGCGAGGAACGCCGCGAGTCGCTCGCGCGTCGCTTCGGGATCGGTCACCCAGTCGTCGAAGCGCGCCATCGCTTCGCGCTTGGTCACGCTCGGCAGGCGCTCGAGCGGGGCATCGTCCGGGACGCCGGCGAAGCGCTCCCGGTATAACGCGGAGCGCTCGCGCGCGAAGCGCACGAGGCTCGCGAGGCGGTCGTCGCGCGCGCGCGCCACCTCGCGCTCGCCCGCCCAGCGCGTCCACTGCAACGCCGACAGGCGCGACATCAGGTCGAGGATCGACTCGGTTTGCATCGCGATCGCCGGCCCCGGGGCCCCTCCGCCGCCAGCGTACGCCACGCCTCGCGGCCGGCGTTTGCGGCAGGTCAACCCGCCCGCGCCGGGACGGCCCGACGGGCCCATGACATGGGTCAACGCGCCCGGGGTCGAACGCGCCCAGAGTACACGGTGAGCCGAACTCCCGCCACGGTGGGTACGATGTCCGCGATCACTGCCCCTGCCCCGACCCGCACCAGGGTGCGCGCCGCGCGCGCGAAGCGTGCACCGTCAGCCACCCCGAACCTTCCGGTTCCGATCGACGCCGCCAGGGCGGCGACCGGCGCGGCGAAGCCGATCCCCGGCGCGCTGTCGGCCGATCGGGATTCGCTCGCGCTGACCGCGTTCCCGTCGATGGTGGACCGCGCCGTCCACGCGACGCTCGCGCGCATGACCGGCGGTCTCTCGCCGATGGCGATGGCCGAGGCCTACGGGAGCTGGATGGCGCACGTGGCGTTCTCGCCCGGCAAGCAGATGCAGCTCGCGCAGAAGGCCGCGCGCAAGTACTGGCGCTTCGCGGGCTACCTGTCGCGGGCATTGCGCGAGGGGGAGGACGCGGAGCCGTGCATCGAGCCGCTGCCGCAGGACCGCCGCTTTCGCGACCCGGCGTGGCGCACGGTGCCGTTCAACCTCCTGCAGCAGGGCTTCCTGCTCCAGCAGCAGTGGTGGCACAACGCGTTCACCGGGGTCCGCGGCGTCACGCCTTCGCACGAGCGCGTGCTCACCTTCGCGGCGCGCCAGGCCCTCGACGTGATGGCGCCCTCCAACGGCGTGCTGACCAACCCGCTGGTGCTGCAGCAGACGCTGCGAGACAACGGGATGAACCTGGTGCGCGGCGCGCAGAACTGGCTCGAGGACTTCGAGCGCGTTTCCGGCGGTCACCGGCCGATCGGCGTCGAGCGCTTCGTCGTCGGCCGCGACGTCGCCGCGACGCCGGGCAAGGTGGTGTTCCGCAACGAGCTCATGGAGCTCATCCAGTACGCGCCGACGACCGCGTCGGTCCGCGCGGAGCCGATCCTGATCGTGCCGGCGTGGATCATGAAGTTCTACATCCTCGACCTGTCGCGGCACAACTCGCTAGTGCGCTACCTGGTCGATCGTGGCCACACGGTGTTCATGGTCTCGTGGAAGAACCCCGACATCGACGACCGCGACCTCGGCATGGACGACTACCGGCGTCGCGGCATCGGCGCGGCGCTCGACGCGATCGCGGACATCGTGCCGCGCCGTCGCGTGCACGCGGTCGGCTACTGCCTCGGCGGGACGATGCTCGCGATCGCGGCGGCGGTGATGGCGCGCGACGGCGATCGGCGCCTCGCGTCGCTGTCGCTGTTCGCCGCGCAGGTCGACTTCACCGAGGCCGGCGAGCTGACGCTGTTCATCAACGAGGCCCAGGTCGCGTTCCTCGAGGACCTGATGTGGGCGCAGGGCTTCCTCGACGGCCGCCAGATGGCGGGAGCGTTCCAGATCCTGCGCAGCAACGACCTCACCTGGTCGCGACTGGTGCACGACTACCTGATGGGCGAACGCGCGCCGCTGACCGACCTGATGGCGTGGAACAGCGACGCCACGCGCATGCCCTACCGGATGCACGCCGAGTACCTGCGCAAGCTGTTCCTCGAGAACGACCTCGCCGAAGGCCGCTACGTGGCCGACGGGCGCCCGGTCGCGATCGGCGACCTGAGGCTGCCGATGTTCGTCGTCGGCACCGAGCAGGACCACGTCGCCCCGTGGCGGTCGGTCTACAAGATCAACCTCTACGCGCAGTCCGAGATCACGTTCGCGCTGGCCTCGGGCGGACACAACGCCGGCGTCGTCTCCGAGCCCGGCCACCCTGGCCGCAGCTACCGCGTCGGGGCGCCGACCAACCGGCACTACGTCGATCCCGACACCTGGCTCCGCACGGCCGAGGTGCGCGAAGGGTCGTGGTGGGACGCGTGGGCGGCGTGGCTCGACGGGCGGTCGTCGGGCGCGCGCACGGCCGCGCCGAAAGCGGCCGGCTCCGCGTCGCTCCGGCCGATGGGCAACGCGCCGGGGACCTACGTGCTGGCCGAGTAGGCGTCGCGAGGCGCCGCGCCGGGGAATGTCCGGGGCGCTAGGATTTCGTGCCGTTCGCGGCGGGTTCGCAGACGGGCAGGTTCGCGTCGACGATCGCGTCGAGCGACGCGTAGTAGCGGGCGTCCTCGTCCGCGTCGCGCATTGCCTGCGCCCGGGCCGCGTCGGGCGGCAGCGCCACGCCGAACGCGTTCCACGCCTTCGCCGCGACCAGCGCCCCGCGCTCGTAGGCGTACTCGCCTCGCGGGCGCCCGTTCGGGTACCAGGAGCGGGTGGCGCCGTGCCGCTCCCCCTTCGCGTAGGCCGCCTCCAGCTTCTGTCTCGCCTCCTGCCCGGGGTTCACGTACGCATACCAGAGCGCGACCGTCCCGCTGACCGCGCCGTCGTCGTAGGGAACGTGCGCGACGCGGATGCCGCCGGGGCTCCAGTACAGGAACGACGACGTGCGCAGGCCGCGGTTGAACGCCCCCTGCACGCGCAGGCGGCCGTCCTCGCCGCGCAGCTCGTACACGCCGTGTACGTAGCCGTCGCGGCAGCTTCCGCGTACCGCGAAGGTCTCGGCCCCCGAGGGTGCGGCGAGCGCCGCGAGGGCGAGCGCCGCGATCAGCCGCGCCGCCGCGCCCACCACGCCGCCAGCTCCCCCACGATACCGCGTCGGAACGCGAGCACGCACACGACGAAGATCGCGCCGGTGATCACGGTCACCCACTGGCCGCGGTCGGCGAGGTAGTGCTCGAGCGAGATGATCGTGAACGCGCCGACCACCGGCCCGAACACCGTTCCCATCCCGCCCAGGAGCGTCATCAGCACGACCTCGCCCGACATCTGCCACTGCACGTCGGTGAGTGAGGCCAGCTGGAACACGATCGCCTTGGTCGCGCCGGCGACGCCGGCGAGCGTCGCAGACAGCACGAACGCGATCAGCTTGTAGCGGTCGGCGTCGTAGCCGAGCGAGATCGCGCGCGGTTCGTTCTCGCGGATCGCCTTCAGCACCTGGCCGAACGGCGAATGGATGACGCGGCGGATGAACAGGAAGCCCGCGAGGAAGATGGCGAGCACGACGTAGTACATCACCATCGCCTGCGAGAGGTCGAGCACGCCGAACATGCGGCCGCGCGGCACCGACTGGATGCCGTCCTCGCCGCCGGTGAACGGCGCCTGCAGGTAGAAGAAGAAGATCATCTGCGCGATCGCGAGCGTGATCATCGCGAAGTAGATGCCCTGGCGGCGGATCGCGAGCACGCCGACCACCCCGCCGAGCAGCGCGCAGGCCACCGTGCCCGAAAGGATCGCGAGCTCCGGCGGGAATCCCCACACCTTCGCGGCGTGCGCGGAGACGTAGCCCGCCGTGCCGAAGAACATCGCGTGCCCGAACGACAGCAGCCCGGCGTAGCCGATCAGCAGGTTGAACGCGCACGCGAACAGCGCGAAGCACAGCGCCTTCATCAGGAACACCGGGTAGACGCCGGCCCACGGCGCCACCGCGAGCGCGACGACCATCACGATCGTCGCGACGCGGAAGGTCCGCACCGCGGGATCGGCCGCCTCGGGCGCCTCGATCGGCGGGACCGGCTCGAGCGCGGCTGGATCGGGCGCAGCGGGATCGGGCGCGACCATCAGCGCTCCTTGCCGAACAGGCCGGCCGGGCGGACCAGGAGGACGAGCACCATGATCACGAAGATCACCGTGTTCGAGGCCTCCGGGTAGAACACCTTGGTGAGGCCCTCGACGACGCCGAGCCCGAAGCCCGTCACGATCGAGCCCATGATCGATCCCATGCCGCCGATGACGACGACGGCGAACACGACGATGATCAGGTTCGCGCCCATCTGCGGGCTCACCTGGTAGATCGGGGCGGCCATCACGCCCGCCAGCGCGGCGAGGCCGACGCCGAACCCGTAGGTCAGCGTGATCATGCGCGGCACGTTGACGCCGAACGCCTGCACGACGGCCGGATTCTCGGTCGCGGCCCGCAGGTACGAGCCGAGCTTGGTGCGCTCGATGACATACCAGGTCGAGAGGCAGATCGCGAGCGACGCGAGCACGACCCACGCGCGGTACTTGGGCAGGAACATGAAGCCCAGGTTGAACGCGCCGGAGAATTCCTCGGGCAGCCGGTACGGCTGTCCCGAGCTCCCGTACTCGTTGGTGAACAGTCCCTGGATGATCAGCGCGAGGCCGAACGTGAGGAGCAATCCGTACAGGTGGTCGAGCTTGTAGAGCCGCGCGAGCATCGTCCGCTCGATGACGATGCCGAGCGCGCCGATCAGCACCGGCGCGATCAGGAGCGACCACCAGTATCCGATGCCGAGCTTCTCGAGCAGCATCCACGCCGCGAACGCGCCCATCATGTATTGCGCGCCGTGCGTGAAATTGATGATGTTGAGCAGGCCGAAGATCACCGCGAGGCCGAGCGACAGCATCGCGTAGAACGCGCCGTTGATGAGGCCGATCAGGAGCTGGCCCAGCAGCGCCTGAAGCGGGATCCCGAAGAG
The DNA here is from genome assembly GCA_035711225.1 of Casimicrobiaceae bacterium. Classification (GTDB taxonomy): domain Bacteria; phylum Pseudomonadota; class Gammaproteobacteria; order Burkholderiales; family Casimicrobiaceae; genus VBCG01. The sequence goes on along the minus strand of DASTCK010000165.1, from coordinate 8,194 downwards.
CTCGGTCATGGCGGACGGGTCGAGCGGTCTGCGGTCGAGCGGACGCGGCCGTCCGGCCGCGACGCTCACGTTTCGCGAAAGCCCTGCCCCGGTTCTCCGACGCTTACTTGACGAGCGGACAGCCGCCGTCCGCCAGCGGCCGGAACGCCTGGTCGGCCGGGATCGTCGTGCGGATCTTGTAGTAGTCCCACGCCCCCTTCGACTCGGCGGGCTTCTTCACCTCGACCAGGTAGGCCGGATGGATCTTGCGGCCGTCGACGCGGATGCTGCCCTTGCCGAACAGCGGGTCGTCGGTCGGCATCGCCTTCATCTGCGCGATCACCTTGGTGCCGTCGTCGCTCTTCAGCGCCTCGACCGCCTTCAGGTAGTGCAGCACCGCCGAGTAGACGCCGGCGTGGATCATCGTCGGGTGGAGGCCCTTGTCGCGCTCGGCGAAGCGCTTGGCGAACGCCCGCGTCTGGTCGTTCATGTCCCAGTAGAACGTCTCGGTGAAGATCAGGCCCTGCGCGGTCGGCAGCCCCAGCGCGTGGATGTCGGTCAGGAACACCAGCATGCCGGCGAGGTTCTGCCCGCCCTTGACGATGCCGAACTCGGCCGCCTGCTTGATCGAGTTGGTCGTGTCGCCGCCTGCGTTCGCCAGCCCGACGATCTTCGCCTTCGAGGCCTGCGCCTGCAGCAGGAACGAGCTGAAGTCCTGCGTGTTGAGCGGGTGGCGCACCTTGCCGAGCACCTTGCCGCCCATCTTCGTGACCACCGCCTCGGTGTCGCGCTCGAGCGCGTGGCCGAACGCGTAGTCGGCGGTCAGGAAGAACCAGGTGTCGCCGCCGGTCTTGACGATCGCGCTGCCGGTGCCGTTCGCGAGCATCCAGGTGTCGTAGGTCCAGTGGATCGTGTTGGGCGAGCAGGCCTTGCCGGTCAGGTCCGACGACGCCGCGCCGGAGACCAGGAACGCCTTGCCCTTGTCCCTCGTGATCTGGTTGACGGCGAGCGCCACGCCCGAGTTCGGCGTGTCGACGATGACGTCGACCTTGTCGGTGTCGTACCACTGGCGCGCCACCGCGGAGCCGATGTCCGGCTTGTTCTGGTGGTCGGCCGAGACGATCTCGACCTTGATGCCGCGCCGCTCGATGCCGGAGTCCTCGACCGCCATGCGCGTCGCGACCACCGAGCCGGCGCCGGCGAGGTCGGTGTAGAGGCTCGACATGTCGGACAGCACGCCGATCTTGATCACGTTGTCGGACACCTGGGCGCTCGCGGCGCCGGCCGAAAGCGCCGCGGCGACGGCGAGGGACAGGAGACCGCGCTTGAATGACTTCATGGTTCCTCCGGGGGGTCGTGCGCCGTTGGTGCGTTGCCGCCCTAGACGCCAAGGTACTCGTGCAGCTTGCCCATCGAAGCGTCGAGCATCGCGTTGGGGATCATGTCCACGATGCGCCCGTGCTCCATCACGTAGTGCCGGTCCGCGACGGTGGCCGCGAACCGGAAATTCTGCTCGACCAGCAGGATTGTGAAGCCGCGCGCCTTCAGCGCGCCGATCGTGCGGCCGATCTGCTGGACGATCACCGGCGCGAGCCCCTCGGTCGGCTCGTCGAGCAGCAGGAGGCGCGCGCCGGTGCGGAGGATGCGCCCGATCGCGAGCATCTGCTGCTCGCCGCCGGACAGCTTGGTGCCGGGGCTGCGCAGCCGCTCGCGCAGATTCGGGAACAGCTCGAAGATCTGCGCGACCGGGAGGCCGCCGTCGCCCACGACGGGCGGCAGGAGCAGGTTCTCCTCGACGTCGAGGCTCGCGAAGATCGCGCGCTCCTCGGGGCACCACGCGATGCCGCGCCGCGCGATGCGGTTGGACGGCAGGCGGATCGTCTCCTGGCCTTCGAACGCGATCGAGCCCTCGCGCCGCGGCACGATGCCCATGATCGACTTGAGCGTGGTCGTCTTGCCGGCGCCGTTGCGCCCGAGCAGCGTCACGACCTCGCCGCGCGCCACCTCGAAGTCGACGCCGTGCAGGATGTGCGATTCGCCGTACCACGCGTTCAGCGCCTTCACCACCAGCATCGGGGTTCGTCCCGCATCGGCGGCGCGCGCGGCGTCAGCCATGGCTCGCCCCGAGGTAGGCCTCGACCACCGCCGGATGGCGCGACACCGTCGCGTAGTCGCCCTCGGCGAGGATCTCGCCGCGCGCGAGCACGGTGATCGTGTCCGACAGCGTCGACACGACCGACAGGTTGTGCTCGACCATCAGCACCGTGCGGTTGGCGGCGACGCGCTTGATGAGCGCCGTGATGCGGCCGACGTCCTCGTGCGCCATCCCCGCGGTCGGCTCGTCGAGCAGCATCATCTCCGGCTCGAGCGCGAGCGTCGTCGCGATCTCGAGCGACCGCTTGCGCCCGTAGGCGAGCTCGCCCGCGGCCGTCTGCTCGAAGCCGGCGAGGCCCACCGCCTCGATCAGCGCGTCGGCGCGGTCGTCGAGCGCGCGAAGGACCGATTCGCTGCGCCAGAAGTCGAACGAGTTGCCGCGCGCGCGCTGCAGCGCGATGCGGACGTTCTCGCGCACCGACAGGTGCGCGAACACCGCCGAGATCTGGAACGAGCGGACGAGCCCCATGCGTGCGATCGCCGCGGGGCGCGATCCGGTGATCTCGCGGCCACCGTAGAAGATCTGTCCGCGCGTGGGGGTCAGGAAATGGGTCAGCAGGTTGAAGCAGGTGGTCTTGCCCGCGCCCTTGGGGCCGATCAGCGCGTGGATCGATCCACGGCGCACCTTGAGGCTCACGTCGCGTACCGCGACGAAGCCCCTGAACTCCTTGGTGAGCCCGCGGGTCTCGAGGATCGTGTCGTCCGCCATGATGGACGGCCCGCGACCGGGCCCTTCCCCCTATCTTACGCGCCGCGCATTATCCCGGTTGCCGCGCGGAAAGCAATCGCGCTGCCTGAACCGGGGTCGGGTCCGGGGCCGACGCCCTACCTCCGCGTCCCGAGCCATGCCTGCGCCTTCTGCATGGCCACGAGGTCGCGCGTGGTGCGCATGCCGGCCCGCGCGGCCGCGTCGAAGGCGACGAGCGCGAGCTGCGCCGTGGCCCAGGCGTCGCCGGCCGCGTCGTGACGCGCCGCGGAATCGATGCCGAAATGCGCGAGCCAGTCGTCGAGGCTGTCGCACGGGGTGCCGCGGAACAGCGCGGGCATGAGCCACGCCAGGTCGATCCAGGCGAGCCGCGGGTCGATGCCCAGGAAATCGCGGCATGCTCGCACGACGACGGCGCGGTCGAAGTCGGCCCGCCAGGCGACCAGCGGATCCTTGCCGACGAACTCGAGAAACGCGATCAAGGCCTCGGCGGGCTCGCGTCCGGTGCGCTGCGCGGTTCCGCCGATGCCGTGGATCAGGATGTTCGCCTCGGCGGAGGCCATGTGCTGGCGCAGCACCGCGACGAACGCGTCGCCCAGCGACACCCGCCCGCGCTCGAGCGCTACGGCGCCCAGCGCGATCAGGCGGTCGCGCGCCAGGTCGAGGCCGGTGGTCTCGGTGTCCAGCACGACATAGCGCGCTTCGACGTGCCGCCGCGCCTCCGGCGGACGCGGGCGGCGCGCCCACGCCGCGAGCCGATCGGCGAGCGCGCCGCCGACGCGCGGTCCGCCGAGCAGGAAATCGAACGCGCCGGCGAGCCAGCGACGCGGCGCGGTCCGCCAGGTGCCGGCCTCAGGCACGGAAGGTCTGCGCGAGCCGCTCCTGCAGCTTGCGCGCCTGGCGGAACGCCTCCTTGAGCATCCGTTGCTCGACCTCGTTGAGCGACTCGGGGTCGAGGCGGTTGGGGTCGCCGTCCGCGTTGTCCTGCAGTCGCAGCCGCTGCAGCTGCAGGAACTGGAACGCGTCGATCGCGGCCTCGACGTGGCGCGGCTCCACGCCGATCGCCTGCCCGGCGCGCCGAAGGCGCGCGGCCGTGCCGACCTCCGCAATGCCCTTGCCGAGCGCGAAGACGCGCGCCGCGTCCACGAAGATGCGCGTGCCGCGGACCTTGAGGTCGAGCGTGCCGTGGTGTGCGGCGTCGTCGTCGACGGCGAACGCGCGCAGCAGGCCGAGTGGCGGCGTGGTCTGAAGCGCGTTGTCGACCATCAGCCTCAGGAACAGCGTCGAGCCGGTCGAGTAGCCGTGGAGCCAGCGCGTCAGCTCGTCGGTCAGCGTCGTGTCGCCGTAGAGCGCCCGGAAGTCGAACACGATGTTCGCCTCGAGCAGCGCCTGCGGCGTCGGCTCCGACAGCCAGCCAAGGAAACGGGCCTTCCATTCGTCGAGCGTCAGGCACATCGCCGGGATGCCGGCCATCACGCCGCCGCGGCACAGCGGGAAGCCCAGGCGCGCGAGCGCATCGTTGACCGCGCTGCCGAACGCGACCAGCCGGGCGCGGGCCTCCTCGAGCGAACCGGCCACCGGCGGAGCGAACACGAGCGCGTTGTCCTGGTCGGTCGCCAGCGTCTGCTCGCCGCGGCCTTCGCTGCCGAGCGCGAGCCAGCACCAGTCCAGGTCCTCCACGTCGTGGGCGGCGAGCGTCATCTCGAGCACGCGGCGCGTCATCGCGTCGTTGATCGACGAGATCGTGCGCGTCAGCGGCTCGGCGGCCACGCCCTGCGCGAGCAGGTTGCGCGCGAGGCGTCGCACATCGCCGGCGGTCGCCATGAGCTCGTCGAGGTTTGCCGCTTCGCGCACGCCCTCGACGACCTGGCGCATCGACACGCGCTGCAGCGCGAAAAGGTCGCGCTCGTTGATCACGCCGAGCGGCCGGTCGCCGTCCGCGACGACGATCTGGCGGATCCCGCGCTCGGCCATCAGCGCGAGCGCCTCGTTCGCGGTGGCGCCGCCCGACAGCACGACGGCCGGCGCCGACATCACCTCGCCGAGCGGGACTTCCAGGCTGCGGCCGGGCAGCGCGACGCGCCGCAAGAGGTCGACCAGCGTGAACACGCCGATCGGCCGGCCTTTGGCGTCGGTGGCGATGATCGTCCGCACCTTGGCGTCGTTCATGGCGGTGAGCGCCTCGGCGAGTGGCCGCGACGCGGCGCACGCGACCGGCGCGCGCCGCACCAGGTCGGAGAGCCGGTGCGACAGCGCCTGCTCCTCGGCGGCCCGCTCGCCGTAGCGCGAGGCCAGCTGCGCTAGCGACTGGCGCAGCGTCTCGGCGACCGCGCTCGCGCAGTAGCGCTCGAACACGTCTGAGCGCCCGCGGAGCGCCAGGAAGTCGTCGCGGTCGAGCACGAATGCGAATGTGTCGTGCAGCGCGACATAGGCGTGGCTCGCCGGCGTCCCGGCCGAGAGCGCGCCGATCGGGAACATCTCGCCGGGACCGAGCGTCGCGTCCGGCGGCGCGGCGGGATCGCCGGACCGGCTGGCAACGCGCCCGCGCTGGATCACGTAGAGCTCGTGCGCCGGCGCGTTCCCCGGCCCGGCGATCTCGCGGCCTTCGGCGAAGTACGCGAGCGTCAGGCGCGGCACGACGAACGCGAGGTCCTCACCCGCCATCCGGTCGAACGGCGCGTGGCGGACGAGGAAGTCGCGCACCGGCTGCGCGAGGGCGTCGGGTGTGCCGGTCGTCATGGTTGGTGCGCACGCGGGCTCCCGCCGCGCCGAGGCGGGAGTCGCCGACGCGCCGGAGCCGGTTGCGCGGTCAGTGCGCGGCAGCCTTGGATGCGAGGATGCCGGTGTTCTGACGCGCGTAGAGCTCGTCCCACATGTCCTCGGAGCGCTTGTCGCGCCACAGGAGCGAGCCCAGGATCACCGCGAGGAAGCCGAGCGGAATCGAGACGATCCCCGGGTTGCGAAGTTCGAACAGCGGTTTCTCGAGTCCCACCAGCGACCGCTCGTCGTCCTTGAGGCGATCCAGGGTGCCCTTCGCCGCCGCTACGTCCTTGTCGACCGCGGCCTTCGCGCGCGTGGCCGCCGCCTTGGCGGCATCGCTCGTCGCGCCCGCGAGGTCCGCGTCCGCCCTGTTCGCCCGCGCGCCCGCGCCGTCGACCGTCGCCTGCGCCGCAGCCTTCAGCGCCTTCGGGTAGGTCATGTTCGGCGAGACGAGCACGAGCGCGATCGCCGTCAGCGTGCCGACGATCATGCCGAGCACGATGCCACCGGTGTTGCAGCGCTTCCAGTACAGCGTAAGCAGCACGCACGGGAAGTTCGCCGACGCGGCCACGGCGAAGGCCAGCGCGACCAGGTGCGCCACGTTCTGGCCCTTCGCTGCGATGCCGATCACGATCGCGAGGGCGCCGACGACGACGGTCGAGATGCGCGCGGCGCGCACCTGCTCCTGCGGCGTCGCGTGCTCGCCGCGGATGACGCCGACGTAGAGGTCGTGGGCCATCGCCGAGGCTGCGGCGAGCACCAGCCCCGCGACCACCGCGACGATCGTCGCGAACGCGACCGCTGCCACGAACGCGAGCATGAAGTTGCCGAGCAGCGAGTCCGCCCCGCCGCCCAGCGCCTGCGCGAGCAGGGGCGCCGCCATGTTCCCGCCCGGGTCGATCGCCCGGATCTGGTCCGCGCCGACCTTCATCGCTGAGCCCATGCCGAGGAACAGCGTCAGCACGTAGAAGCCGCCGATGATCGCCATCGCCCAGATCACCGAGACGCGCGCGGCCTTCGCGGTGGGGACGGTGAAGAAGCGCATCAGGATGTGCGGGAGCCCCGCGGTGCCGAACACCAGCGCCATGCCGAGCGAGATCTGGTCGATCGGCGCGCGGAACAGGAGGCCCGGCTCGAGGAAGCGCTGGCCGAGGTCGGCGGGCGACATGTTGCGTCCGGCATCGCCGAGGATCTGCGCGACGCGCGCCTGCACCTTGGGATCCGCCACGACATTGGCGAGGAAATCGCCGAAGAACCCGTACTGCGACCAGACCATGATCACCAGCACGATCGACGCGGCCACCAGGAGCACGGCCTTGATGATCTGCACCCAGGTGGTAGCGACCATGCCGCCGAACAGCACGTAGGAGAGCATCAGGATGCCGACGACGACGACCGAGATCTCGTAGTCGATGCCGATCAGCGTCTTGACCAGCACGCCGCCGCCGACCATCTGCGCGGTCAGGTAGAACGTCGACACCGTGATCACCGAGATCGCGCCGACGATGCGCGTCTTCTTCGGGTCGTTGCGGTAGGCGAGGATGTCGGCGAGCGTGTACTTGCCGATGTTGCGGCACGGCTCGGCGATCACCAGCAGCACCGTGATGTAGGCGACCAGCCAGCCGACCGAGTACATAAAGCCGTCGTAGCCCCAGATCGAGATCAGGCCGGCGATGCCGAGGAACGACGCGGCCGACAGGTAGTCGCCGGCGATCGCCCAGCCGTTCTGCAGGCCGGAGACGCCACCGCCCGCGGTGTAGAAGTCGGCGGCGCTCTTGACGCGCCGGGCGGCTACCACGGTCACGGCCATCGTGAGCGCGATGATGACGCCGAAGACGGCGAAGGTGAGCCACTGCCATTCCTTGGCGACCGCGCCTTGGGCGAGCGCGGGCGGTGCAGCCAGCGCCAGCGCGACCGCGACCCCGGCGCCAACGCGGCGCATGGATCGATTCGCGTTCATCGCCGCCCCCCGATCTTCTCGGCGTCGCGGATGAGCTCGGCCGCCATCGTGTCGAACTCGGCGTTCGCGCGCCGCGCGTAGATGTACGCGACCGCCCACGCCACGACGAACTCGGACAGCGCGAACAGGATGCCCACGTTGACCGGCCCCCAGATCTTCACGCGGAACAGCGCCGGAAAGTACGCGGCGCCAACCGGCAGCAGGAAATAGAAAACGACCGAGAACACCATCAAGCCCCACAGGAAGCGCATCTTGCGGGTGCGGAGCGTCTGGAAGCGCGGGTCGGCGACGATCGCCTTCCAGTCGAGCGCGGCTGGGCTGGCCATGATTTCTCCTCGGTGGCAGCGCGTGCGCGGTGGGCCTCGGCCGCCGGCGCACGCCCGCGGCCCGGGTTGAGTCAGGTCGCGGTTGCGGTCGCATGACCCCAGGCTCCAGGGGCCCGCAACGGTGCGATGCCTTCCGCGCTTGCCCCGTTTCCCCTGGCACCGCATGATAGTGCGCGCCCCGGGGGGCGCCGTCCAGCCCGATCCGGGACCGTCCATGCGCCTCAAGAAGGTGATCGACGCCGACGACGCGGTCGCGGTCGTCCGCGACGGCGATGTCGTCGCGAGCACCGGCTACGGAGGCAACGGCAC
>DASTCK010000164.1:0-10363 GCA_035711225.1 Casimicrobiaceae bacterium | reverse complement strand
CACGTTCTGGGCGTCTGTTTGTGTGCAGCGCTCCTCGGGTCGTGCGCCACCATTACAGGAGCAGAGGCAGAGGCGCGCAATCGGGTAATTCAGTTCTTCACCAAGTTGCACAATGGTGAGCACATGCAGGCTGGCGATTGGCTGGCACGAGAGACACTACAGGACCCTGCCTTCAACGCATTTGGGGGATTGGGCCGAATGACCAACCAAGTTGCATCCCGCGCGTCGCGATGTGGTGGACTTCAGACAGTTGAAATCAAGACAATTGTCCGGGAGGAGTCGCGATTCAGAATGACGGTTCAAATCGCATTTAACGATCCTTTGAAATGTCAGGATTCGCGAGCGGCCGCTACCACAGAACCGGAGCTCTGGCAGATCACTGCCCTCAAAGAAGAGGGTTCTTGGAAACTCAAACTTTGATTGGGTAGGAAAAGGAAGCCTCGACGTAGCATGCATACCAGCAGAGAAACGTAATAGATTGACCACTTCGGAACAGCTCCACGCCGCATTCGTCGACGAATAGACCCCGCGTTTTTCATCGAAAGCCGTAGCAGGGCAAGAGGCAGTTCGAAGCGTGCGTCCGTGCGCCCCGGCGGCGTGGCCCGGAGGATTTGCGCACTGCTATGAGACCGCGCAGGGTCGCATTGCGGACCGCGCGCGACGTGGCGTTGCTGAACGACGGAGGGGCCTGGGCAGGCACGAAACCTGCTGAGCGAATTCTCGTTTCGAGCAATTCGAGCCGAAGGTGCGGCATGGACCGGACGGAACGCTTCCACCTGATGGACCGCTTGCTGGCGCAGCAGCCGGTCGTGACGAAACGCCAGTTCCTAGACCGCCTCGAGGTGTCGCCCGCGACGTTCAAGCGCGACCTCGACTACCTGCGTGATCGCCTCGGCGCACCGATCGTCTGGGACCGCGAGCGTGGCGGCTATCGCTACCGGCCGACGCCCGGCGCGAAGCCGTTCCAGCTTCCCGGGCTGTGGTTCAACCCCTCCGAGATCGAGGCGCTGCTGACGATGCACGCGATGCTCGACCAGCTGCAGCCGGGCCTGCTCGGCAGGCACGTCGAGCCGTTGCGCGCGCGCCTGGAGACGCTGCTCGAGGAGGGCAACGTCGAGGCGGGAGAGGTGCGCAAGCGCGTCAGGATGCTTCCCCAGGCGGCGCGCGAGCCCGCAGCGGGCGTGTTCGAGACCATCGCAGCCGGGACGCTCAAGAGGCGGCGCATCGACATCCGCTACCGCGCGCGAAGCACCGGCGAGTCGAGCGACCGCGTGGTCTCGCCGCAGCGGCTCGTGCACTACCGCGACAACTGGTACGTCGACGCGTGGTGCCACATGCGCGATGGCCTGCGCAAGTTCGCGATCGACGCGATCGAGCGCGCGCACCTGACCGACGACAAGGCGAAGACGGTCGACCTGCGCGAGGTCGAGCGCGAGTTCAACAGCGGCTACGGAATCTTCGGCGGGCAGAAGGTGAGCTGGGCGACGCTCCGCTTCACGCCGCAGCGCGCGCGGTGGGTCGCGCAGGAGCGATGGCACCCCGACCAGCGCGGCCGCCTCGAAGGCGACGGTTCGTGGATCCTCGAGGTGCCTTACACCGACACGCGCGAGCTGATGATGGACATCCTCAAGTACGGCGCGGACGTCGAGGTGCTGGCGCCGCTGGAGCTTGCGAGCCGCGTCGCCGAAGAGATCGCGGCGATGGGGAAGGTGGCGAAGCTGCGCGAATCCTGACGGGACAGGCCTTTCGCGTTCGTCGGCTCCTCACCTCGGGCCCTCTCCCGGTGCTGCGAGGTGAAAGGTTCCATCCCCCGCGCTGCCCCTAGGTCCCCTCCAGCGGGGGATCAGCGCAAACGCAGTGCCCCCGACCATAGCGCCGCGGCGCGGGCGTGCGCTCATCCCGCGCGGAGATGGGAGATCGGACCGATGCTTCGATCATTCCTCCCATCCGATCTTCCATCTCCTGTCCCCGCTTGCCGCCGGCCCATCACCGGCGCTGCCAGAATTTCTTTCAGGCACGGTGTCAGGCACGAGCCTGACCCGGCAGTCGCGCGTCACGCCGCGACGCTCTCGAACCCGCCCTGTCGTCGCAACTCGCTGCGTCGCTCGTCGACGAGCCATTCGATGAACGTCGCCGCGAGCTCCGGCGACTTCGCGTCGGTGCACACGGCGGCCGAGTAGAGCGTCGCGAGCTCGTACTCGCGCGGCAGCATGCCGGCCAGCACGACGCCAGGCGTGTAGAGGATCTCGGTGACCTGCGTGCAGCCTATGGCGTCCGCGATGCCGCACACCGCGAGCTCCCGCATCGCGGTCGCGCCGTTGGGATAGGTCTTCAGGCGCGAGCCGAGCTGCGCGAGCAGGCCGAGGCGATCGAGGACGCGCACGAAGTGGATGCCGGCCGTCGCGCGCTCGGGATCGGGCATGAAGATCGCCGGCGCCTCGCGAAGCCGCGCGGCCAGCTCGTCGCTCGTCGCGACATTGGGCACCGGATCCCCGCTGCGCACGGCGATGCCGGTGCGCACGCGCCCGATCGGCTTGATCGACGCGCCGACGATACGTCCTTCCTTCGCGAGCGCGTCGAGGATCGCTTCGGTCGAGACGAACGCGTCGCAGGCTTCGCCCGCCACGAGCTTGTCGCGCATCGCGCCGACGGCGCCGAAGGTGCCGCGGATCGCGACGCCGGTCGTGCGGTGGAAGTCCGCGGCGATGCCTTCGACCAGGCCCTTCGCCGCGCCCGCGGAGAGCAGGATCAGGTCGGCGGCCGCGGTCGGCGGCGTCGCGACGGTCGCGGTCGAGGCGCCGTCACCCGCGCGCTTGCTCTGCAGGTCCATGGCGCGAAGCGCCGCGTCACTGATCCGGCTTCGCGCCCGAGACCTTCACGATCCGCTCCCACTTGACGATGTCCTGCTCGAGGTACTTCTGGAACTCGGCGGGCGTCAACGTCATCGGCACGGCGCCCTGCTTCGCCCAGTCGTCGCGCAGGTCCTGGCGCGACACGATCTTGCGGATCTCCGCATTGAGCTTGTCGACGATCGCGGCGGGCGTGGCCTTCGGCGCCATCACGCCGAGCCAGATCGTCGCCTCGTAGCCGGGCACGCCGGCCTCGGCGATCGTCGGCACGCCGGGCAGCACCGACGAGCGCGCGGTCCCGCTCGTCCCGAGCGCCTTCACCTTGCCTTCCTTCGCGTGCTGGCTCATCACGGTGACCGCGTCGAACATCATCTGCACCTGCCCGCCGAGCAGGTCGGTGCGCGCACCCGCGCTTCCCTTGTACGGGACGTGCAGGATGTCGACGCCCGCCATCGCCTTGAAGAGCTCACCTGCCATGTGGTAGGGCGTGCCGGGTCCCGACGACGCGTAGCTCATCCTGCCCGGCGCGGCCTTCGCCTCGGCGATCAGCTCGGCGATCGTGTTCGCCTTGACCGACGGGTGCACGACCAGCACGAGGTCGGAATAGTTGATCGGCGCGATGCCGACGAAGTCGCGCATCAGCACGAACGGCTTCTGCGGCATCAGCGACTCGTTGACGGTGTGCGTGTTCGACATCACGAGCAGCGTGTAGCCGTCGGCCGCGCTCTTCGCGACCGCGTCGGTGCCGATCACCGAGCCGCCGCCGGGACGATCGTCGACGACGAACGGCTGGCCGAGCGACTCCTGCAGCCGCTGCGCGAGCACCCGCGCGTAGACGTCGGCAGGTCCGCCGGCGGCGAACGGGACGATGATGCGCACCGGCTTGCTCGGATAGTCCTGCGCCGAGGCGAGCGAGGCGAAGGACAGGGCGGTGGCGACGGCGAGGACGAGCGTGGCGATGCGCTTCATGACGACCTCCGGTCCTGCGATCGGCGGACTGTAGCCCAACCGCGCTCCGCCTGCCAGCGCGCGCGGCGCGGGCGCCGTGCGAACCCCGACCGCAGCCCGGCGACGTCACCCCGGCGCCGCCGCCGCACGGCCAGGCCTCGGATCGAGCGCACCTGTGCGACGTCGGGCCGTTGCAGCCAGCGCATCGCGTTCTCGGCGAAGCGCTCGCATTCGGCGATCGCGCACTCCCAGTCACGGATGCGCGCGCGATGGTCCTGTCCGTAGCGGTGGAAGTCCTCGCGGCCGGGCAGGTTGCGGTTGGGCAGCCGATCGAGGAATGCGCGCGACGGCGCCAGCAGCAGCACGTTGTCGAGCCACGGGTGCGCGCGCGGCTCGCTTCACCACGGCAGGAACTTGTCGAGCCCGCCGGGCGTCCCGTGCGGCACGAAGTGCGGGTAGAGCACGATGCCGTCGTAGCGCGAGTGCGGCAGGAGCAGGTGGTAGTCGATCATGCCGCCGTCCCAGTACTCGCGCGGCGGTGCGCCGGCGATGTCGCTCACCGGCGCGCTGACGATCGGAATCGAGGCGTAAGCGGTCAGCGCGTCCTTCAGGTTGCTCGCTCCATCGCCGCGCGGACGGGGCGAAGCGTCGTGCAGCTGGTCGAGGGTCGAGTCCCCGCCCGCGTGAGACGACCCGCTCGAAGTGTCGCGCGAGATGCTTGCGCGCCAGGGCGTTGGCGATCGCGGCGCACGCGAAATCGCGGCGGCCGCCTCGACCCGCGAGCGGTCCGCGCGCGCGCGCGACCACGACGGCGAGCGACACGCCGTCGTGCCATACGGACGGGCGCGGCCCGATCGTCTCGCGCGCGTTCGCGCGGATCGCGTCACCGCCGCCGATGGGTTCGCGGCGCAGTTGTGGTCGTGCACATACGCATGCTGCAGGCGCGAGAGCGCGTCCGCGGCATCCGCCTGTGCGAGCGCGGCCATCCGCCAGGCGCCGATCGACGCCCCGAGCAACGCCACGCGCGGCATCGCCGGCAGCCACTCGCGCACGAGGTAACGATCGAACGGGATCAGCCCGAGGCCCTTGGGCCCGCCGGCCGCCGCGGGCACGGTGCGAATGTCGCCCGGAGCGAGCCCTTTGGCGCAGATGCGCGATCGCACGAGGTCCTGCACGCCATTCGAGCCAGCGGGCACCGCTCATGCGCGCCACTTGCACGACACGTCGTCGAGTCCGGACACGACCCCTCTTCGCCGAATCGCTTCACGACGCCGGTGAGCAACGATGCGCGTCCCCTTCGACACAGCGGATTGTAGGAGTCCGACAGCCCCGGCCGACGGGGCGCTGCAACTTGAGCCGACTGTCCCGGCACGCTCGAGCAGCCAAACTCTCCCCATGCAGGCAGGCCTTCAGCCGGCCGCAGGGAGACCACACCCTCCCGCAACCATGAAAGGAACGCATCCATGAATCAACGACAACAGCGCGGTCCGGGCAGCTCGGGGTCGAACGACATCGAGACCGGCAAGCCGCAGGACCCGCGCGACACCCGCTATCCGGGTGAAAGCAACCACTCGCAAAACCCGCAGCAGGCCCAGCAGCATCAGCCGGGCAAGGGCGGGCAGCAGGGAGGCTCGCAAGGCTCGTCCGGGACCAAGAGCCCGAACCAGCAGCAGCACAAGGGTCCCAAGGACGAGCAATTCGGTGGCTCCAAGGCCGGCTCGCAGCAGCAAGGCAACAACCGGGGCTCACAGAGCGACAGCCGGAGCCAGCAGGGCCAACAGGATCGCCAGGGCAACGAGCAGGGACGCCATGCCGGCCAGGCCAACGTCCAGGGCGGACAGACGGGCAACCAAGCCCACCCGGGCAAGGGCTCCGGCCAGTACTCGCAGGAGAACACCGATTCGTCGAAGGGCAACAAGCAATACGGCGAAGGCAACTACGCGGCTTCACGCGACTACAACGAGCGCACCAAGCAGTTCGTCGAGTCCGGCAAGGTCGACCAGGCGGCGAAGAACGCCGCGCCCCGGAACGAGCAGGAAGCGCGGGAGATGAAGGACGCCGAGCGTGAAGGACGCCGTCCGATGCGCGAGGAAGACCCCGAGCTCAACCCCGACAAGCAGAAGAAGCCGGGGCAGGGCCCGGACACGAGGCAGTAAGGTCGCGGCAGCAGTCACGCACCAGCAATCGCAACACGCCGCGATCGCGGCGACGTGAGGACGTCAAGGCGAGGAGGGCTTCGTGCCCCGCCATGACACCGCACGACAGCCGCAAAACGAAAGGGCCGCCGCGCTCGCGCGCCGCGGCCCTTTCTCTCGAGGTGATTCAGACGAGGGCTAGCTCGCGTCCGATTTCTTCCAGCTCGAATCCGGATTGAACGTCGTCATCGCCGGCGCGATCTCGGGCGTGGCCGGCCCGAGGTCCTTCTCGTACACGACGCCGTCGTGGTTGCAGATGAAAGTCATGACGCCGGAGATGCCATAGCGTGCCGGGTACAGCGCGATGCCGAAGCCGCCGATCATCTTGCCGTTGACCAGGTACGAGTACGCGCCGCCCCTGGCGTCCTTGCCCTGGGAGGTCAGCATCCGCAGGCGATAGCCGTGGTAGGCCCCTCCGCCGGGACGCGGCTGCCCCTTGGCCGCCTTTCCGCCCTTGGGCACGTACCCTTCGCTGCGCGCCTGCGCGGCAAGCGGTCCGAGCGGCGACGGAGGCTCGTCGGCCTTGGTCGGCCAGTAGAGCCCGTCGCGCTTGCCCGCGCTCGACACGAGCTTCGACGCGTACTCGATGATGCCGTTGCCGTCGCGGTCGACCTCGGCGTACTCGCGCTGCGCGTCGACGACGGCGAGGCACACCTTGATCGCCGCCAGCTCGTTCGCGCCGATGCGCCGATTGACGACCTCTTCGGCGCCGGCCCGCGCATCGAAGCGCCAGCCTTTCGCGTCCTTCGTCAACGGGAAGGGGAATGGGGTTTCGTTGGGACCGATGATGAGCGTGGCCTTGGCGTCACCTTCGCGCTCGATCTTGAGCGCCTTGTCCCACGCGCTGATGAGGTCGTCGCGCATCGCGTTGTCCGCGACCTGGTCGCCGCTGAAGATCACAGGGCCGCTTCCCGGACCCAGCGTCGCGTAGATGGCCCTGAGATTGTCGGCCTTGACCGCATCGTAGAGCGCCTGCGCGGCGGCTTCGGGTGTCGCGTAGCTGACCTGAGCCGGAAGCGGCGCCTTCTTCTGCGCTGCGGGGGCCTTGCCTGCAGCAGGCTGCTGCGCGTGGGCGCCGGAAAACGGCAGGCCGAGCGCGAAGGCGCACGCGAGAGCGATGGCGACGCGTGTCGCCCGTGACGCTGCGCGAGCCCGTTGGCCGATGGGACGGCGGGCGAAGTCGAAAGTGATGTTCATGTCGTGATCCTCGCTCGTCACCGGCGACCGCCGCCGCCGCGACCGCCGCCCCCGCCGCCGCGCGATGCGCCGCCGCCGCCCCGCGATGCGCTGCCGCTCATCGACGAGCGGCTCGACGCGCCGCGGTTCGAGGCGCTCTGCGTCTGCGACCGGTTCATGCCGGAGTTGAAGGACTGGTTGCCGCCAAAGGAACCGCCCCCATAGGCGCCGCCCCCGCCGCCCTGGAAGCCTCCGGAGCTGCTGGCGCGATTGGCCGGGCTGCCCGCGCTGATGCCGCCGGCGCCCCCGCCACGATCGAATCCGCCGGCGCCGCCCGGCGACGCGCGGTTGCCTGCGGCCGCACGGTCGGCGGCCCCTGCACTCGGCCCGCTCCCGCGGTCGATACCGCCCGCACCGCCGCCGGCGGCACGATTGCCCGCGCCGGCGTCGCGACCGCGGTAATCGTTTCGCGCCGACGCCGCGTTGCGGTCGGTCTTCGCGTACTTGTCGCGCGTGCCCTGGTCGCGATACGCGACGCCCTTCCGTTGGCTCGCATTGTGTTCGAACTTGCCGCTGTTGGCCCTGTTCTTGAATTCGGCGTTGTTGCTGTTGCGCACGAAGTTGTTGTTGGTGTTGATGTTGATGTCGCCGCCGCCCCAGTTCGCCCCGGCCCAGCCCCAGGCGGCACCCACGGCGAGGCCGACGCCGAAGCCGATCGCGGCGGCGCCGTACGCGTAGCCCGGGTAGTAGTACGGTGGCGGCGGATAGTAGTACGGCGGATAGGCCGGCGCCCACCACGAGCCGTAGACGACGGCCGGGTTGTACGTGGGTACGTAGACGGTCTGCGGCTGCGCCGGCTCGATGATGATCGTCTTGTCCTGCTGCACGACGACCTTCTGCTGCTCGTTGCTCTTGAGGTTGCCCGCGTCGGACGCCTTCTGCCGCAGCCTCTGCGCGGTCGCCATCACGGCCTTCTCGTCGGCCAGCACGGCGTCGCCGAGCTGCTGCATCCACTCGAGCTTGTCGTTCATCATCTCGAGCACCTGCGGATACGCCGTCAGCGACTGGACCGACGGATCCCAGTTCTTCTCCTGGGCCGCCGTCACCATCGCGTCGCCCTTGAGCTTCTCGCGGTTCGCCTTGACGAAGCGCGACGCCTCGACGACGTCGAGCGGGTAGGTTGCCGCCATGAAGATCTGCACGAGGATCTGGTCGGGGTAGAGCGCGATGGGCGCGACAAGGCTGTCGAGCTGGTCCTGCGACATCGCGGCGCCTTGCGGCGCCGCCCCTTGCGGGGGCGATGCCGCGGGGGCGGGTGTGGTTTGTGCGTGCAACGGCCCGGCCAGGACGATGGCCAGGGCGGCCAGTGGCACCACGAGACGCGCGACGATTCGGTTCATGCGGGGGCTCCGGTTGCCGCACGGTGTGCGGCCCTGCGCTTCGGGTGGACCGCTCGGCGGGCGGAGCCTCGTCGGCCGGCCTGCACCACGGTCGAGCGCGCGCGGCGATCGTACCGCGAACGGGAGGTGTCCGCATCGCTTTTCGCGACACCGTCCGTGCAGCGCCCCGCCCGCTGGTCTACCATTCCTCCGTTCGCTGCGCCGCCGATGGACGCCACCACGTTCGCTACCGAGATCGAGACCCACCGTCGCTACCTGATGCGGGTGGCCCAGCTCCAGCTGCGCGACGGCGACCTGGCGCAGGACGTGGTCCAGGACACGATGGTGGCCGCGCTCACCGGCGCGGCGGGATTCGACGGCCGATCCAGCCTCAAGACCTGGCTCACCGGGATCCTGAAGCACAAGATCGTCGACGCGATCCGCCGCAAGCAGAAGGCGCCGGTGCCGCTGGCGGCACTCGACGACGAAGGCTCGATCGAGGACTTCGACGCGCTCTTCAAGCCCAACGGCGCGTGGGACGCTCCCCCCGCCGAGTGGGGCGATCCCGAGGCGGCGCTGAACCAGCAGGAGTTCTTCGCCGTGATGGAGCTCTGCCTCGACAAGCTGCCGCCCCAGACCGGCCGGGTGTTCATGATGCGTGAGGTGATGGGGCTCGAGAGCGACGAGATCTGTAAGGAATTGTCGATCACCGCGAACAATCTGTGGGTCATCCTGTACCGGGCCAGGATGGCGCTGCGCGCCTGCCTGGAGCAGCACTGGTTCGCCGACGGCGGGCACCGCCCGCGGGCGGCCTGAACGCGACCCGGCCCGCCATGATCAAGCGACTGCTCGGCCACATGCTGATGTGCAAGGACGCGACGCGCCTCATCTCGCAGGCGCAGGACGCCGAGCTCTCGTGGTTCCGGCGATGGAAGCTCCGCGCGCACCTGCGGGTGTGCGACCTGTGCACGCGCTTCGAGGCGCAGATGCGCGTGCTGCGCGAGGCGACGCGGCGCTACCGCACGTGAGCGACACGCTCGCTTCGACGGTCACGATCCGCGTCAACGGGGTCGTTCGCGTGCTCCCGCGGGAGGCGTCGATCGCCGCGCTCGTGAGCGAACTCGCGCTCGCGGGCAAGCGCATCGCCGTCGAGCTGAATGGCACGATCGTGCCGCGCAGCCGCTACGCCGATACCCGCCTCGCCGCGGGCGATCGCGTCGAGATCGTCGGGGCGGTCGGGGGCGGCTGAACCGCCCGCCGGCCCGGCGCGCGGGGCGTACAATCGTCCCCATGAACGCCCCGCAGCGCGAAGCGCTGGACGATCCGCTGGTCATCGCCGGCCGCGCATACCGGTCGCGGCTGCTGGTCGGCACGGGCAAGTACCGCGACTTCGGCGAGACTCGCGAGGCGATCGTCGCCTCGGGTGCGGAAATCGTCACGGTGGCGATCCGCCGCACCAACCTCGGCCAGGATCCCCACGCGCCGTCGTTGCTCGACGCGCTGCCGCCGTCCGAGTTCACCTACCTGCCCAACAGCGCTGGCTGCTATACCGCCGACGACGCGGTGCGCACGCTTCGGCTCGCGCGCGAGCTGCTCGACGGGCACGCGCTGGTGAAGCTGGAGGTCCTGGGCGACCCGCACACCCTCTATCCGAACGTGGTCGAGACGCTGGAAGCGGCGCGCACGCTGGTGCACGAAGGCTTCCAGGTCATGGTGTACACCTCGGATGACCCGATCATCGCGAAGCAGCTCGAGGAGATCGGCTGTGTGGCGGTGATGCCGCTTGCAAGCCTGATCGGCTCGGGCATGGGCATCC
>DASTCK010000163.1:0-16839 GCA_035711225.1 Casimicrobiaceae bacterium | reverse complement strand
TGCCGACCGCGACGATCTGGCCGCCGCCCTCGCCGCCCTCCGGCCCCAGGTCCACCACGTAGTCGGAGGTCTTGATCACGTCGAGGTTGTGCTCGATCACGACCACCGTGTTGCCGTGGTCGCGCAGCCGGTGCAGCACGGTGAGCAGGAGCTCGATGTCGTGGAAGTGCAGCCCCGTCGTCGGCTCGTCGAGGATGTAGAGCGTCCGCCCGGTGTCGCGCTTCGACAGCTCGAGCGCGAGCTTGACGCGCTGCGCCTCGCCGCCCGAGAGCGTCGTCGCCGACTGGCCGAGCGTGATGTAGCCGAGGCCCACGTCGAGCAGCGTCGCGAGCTTGCGGGCGACGGCGGGCACCGGCTCGAAGAACGCGTGCGCCTGCTCGACCGTCATCGCCAGGACCTCGTGGATGTTCCTGGTCTTGTAGCGGATCTCGAGCGTCTCGCGGTTGTAGCGCTGGCCGTGGCAGACGTCGCAGGGCACGTAGACGTCGGGCAGGAAGTGCATCTCGACCTTGATGAGGCCGTCGCCCTGGCAGGCCTCGCAGCGCCCGCCCTTGACGTTGAACGAGAAGCGGCCCGGCCCGTAGCCGCGCTCGCGCGCTTCCTTCACCTGCGCGAACAGCTCGCGGATCGGCGTGAACAGCCCGGTGTAGGTCGCGGGGTTGGAGCGCGGCGTCCGCCCGATCGGGCTCTGGTCGACGCTGATGACCTTGTCGAAGTGGTCGAGCCCGTCGATCGAGGCGTACGGCGCGGGCTCCTCGGCGCTGTCGTACAGGTGTCGCGCCACCGCGTGGTAGAGCGTGTCGTTGATGAGCGTCGACTTGCCCGAGCCCGACACGCCGGTGACGCAGACGAACAGGCCGACCGGCAGCTCGAACGTCACGTCGCGGAGGTTGTTGCCGCGCGCGCCGTCGACGGTGAGCACGCGCGAGGGATCGCGCTTGTGGCGCCGCTCCGGCATCGGGATCGTGCGGTGGCCGGCGAGGTACTGGCCGGTCAGCGAATGCGGCGCGCGCCGGATGTCGTCGGGCGTGCCCTGCGCGACGACCTGGCCGCCGTGCTCGCCGGCGCCGGGCCCCATGTCGACGACGTGGTCGGCCGTCAGGATCGCGTCCTGGTCGTGCTCGACGACGATCACGCTGTTCCCGAGGTCGCGCAGGTGCTTGAGCGTCGACAGCAGGCGGTCGTTGTCGCGCTGGTGCAGGCCGATCGACGGCTCGTCGAGCACGTACATGACGCCGGTCAGCCCCGAGCCGATCTGCGAGGCGAGCCGGATGCGCTGCGCCTCGCCGCCGGAGAGCGTCTCGGCGGAGCGGTCGAGCGCGAGGTAGTCGAGCCCGACGTTGTTCAGGAACGCGAGCCGCGACACGATCTCCTTGACGATCTTCTCGGCGATCGCCGCCTTGTGGCCCTCGAGCTTCAGGTCGGCGAAGAAACGCGACGTCTCCTTGAGGGGCCACGCCGACACCTCGTAGATCGCGCGCGCATCCACGTCGTCGCCGATCTTGACGTGGCGCGCCTCGCGCTTGAGGCGCGTGCCGTGGCACTCGGGGCAGGGCTTGCTGTTCAGGTACTTCGCCAGCTCCTCGCGCACCATCACGCTGTCGGTCTCGCGGTAGCGACGCTCGAGGTTCGGCAGGATGCCCTCGAACGCGTGCTCGCGCACCATCGGCCGGCCGCGCTCGGACAGGTAGGTGAACGGGATCTTCTCGTCGCCCGAGCCGTTCAGCACCAGCGACTGCACGCGCTCGGGCAGCTTCGCGAACGGGCGCTCGAGGTCGAAGCCGGCGTGCTTCGCGAGCGACTGCAGCATCTGGAAATAGAACTGGTTGCGGCGGTCCCAGCCCTTGATCGCCCCCGATGCGAGCGAGAGCTGCGGGAACGCGACCACCCGCTTGGGATCGAAGAAGCTGATCGACCCGAGCCCGTCGCAGCGCGGGCAGGCGCCGGCCGGGTTGTTGAACGAGAACAGCCGCGGCTCGAGCTCGGCGAGCGAGTAGTTGCAGATCGGGCAGGCGAACTTCGAGCTGAACAGGTGCTCGCGGCCGGTGTCGGTCTCGACGGCGATCGCGCGGCCGTCGCCGTGCCGGAGCGCCGTCTCGTAGGACTCGGCGAGCCGCTGCTTGAACTCGGGCGACACGCGCAGCCGGTCGACCACGACCTCGATCGTGTGCTTGGTGGTCTTGGCGATCTTCGGCACCGCATCGATCTCGTGCACCGCGCCGTCCACCCGCACCCGGACGAAGCCCTGCGCGCGCAGCTCGACCAGCAGCTCGACGTGCTCGCCCTTGCGGTTGGTGATCGCCGGCGCGAGGATCATGAGCCTGGTCTCCGCCGGGAGCGCCAGCGTCGCGTCGACCATTTGCGAGATCGTCATCGACGCGAGCTTCTGCTCGGGGTGGTCGGGGCAGTACGGGTCCCCCACGCGCGCGTACAGCAGCCGCAGGTAGTCGTGGATCTCGGTCACCGTCCCGACGGTCGAGCGCGGGTTGTGCGAGGTCGCCTTCTGCTCGATCGAGATCGCGGGCGAGAGCCCCTCGATCAGGTCGACGTCGGGCTTCTCCATCAACTGCAGGAACTGGCGCGCGTACGCCGACAGCGACTCGACGTAGCGGCGCTGGCCTTCCGCGTACAGCGTGTCGAAGGCCAGCGAGCTCTTGCCCGAGCCCGACAGGCCGGTCACGACGATGAGCCGGTGGCGCGGCAGGTCGAGGTTGAGGTTCTTGAGGTTGTGCGTGCGTGCGCCGCGGATGCGGATCAGGTCCATGCTTCGCTTCGGGTCCAGGGCGTCGCGCGGCCTCGGTCCGATGGCCGAAGGCGCGAGAGGCGAACCTGTTAGTATAGTGCGTTCGGCGCGTCCGAGACTTGTCCACCCGTTCGGGCGGACGCGACGCCCGCCACGACACCGTTTCGATGTCCTCCCGCGACCGCCGCCTCGCCCCCCGCATGACCGCCGGCGAGCGCCGCGCGACCGCCTGCCTCGCGGGCGTGGCCGGCCTGCGCATGCTCGGTCTGTTCATCGTGCTGCCGGTGCTCGCGCTCTACGCGGCGTCGCTGCCGGGCGGCGCGGATCCGACGCGCATCGGCTTCGCGCTCGGCGCCTACGGCCTCGCGCAGGCCGTCCTTCAGGTGCCGTTCGGCTGGGCCTCCGACCACTGGGGACGCAAGCCGGCGATCGCGGCGGGGCTGCTGGTCTTCGCGGCGGGCAGCTTCGCCGCCGCCTGGGCGCCCGATGTCACCTGGCTGATCGCGGGCCGCGCGTTGCAGGGCGCGGGCGCCGTGTCGTCGGCCGCGCTCGCGCTCGCCGCGGATCTCACGCGCGACGAAGTGCGCACGCGGACGATGGCGGCGATCGGCATCACGATCGGCTCGACGTTCGCGCTGTCGCTGGTCGCGGGGCCGGCGCTCGCCGGCGCCATCGGCGTGCCGGGCATCTTCGTGATGACGGGCGTCCTGGCGGCAACCGCGATCGCGGTCGTGGCCTTCGGCATCCCGACGCCGCCTGCGCTCGCGCCGCACGCCTCGGCCGACGCGGCCGGCGCGCGGCGGGCGATCGTCGACCCGCAGCTGCTGCGCCTCGACTTCGGCGTGTTCGCGCTGCACGCGATCCTGATGGCGCTCTTCGTCGAGGTGCCCTTCGCGCTGCGCGACGCGGGCCTCGACCCGTCGCGGCACTGGCTCGTCTACCTTCCGGTGATGCTGGTCACCGTGGCGGTCGTGCTGCCGCTGTTCCGCGTGGCGGACCGCCCCGGCCGCGGCAAGACGATCCTGATGGCGTCGATCGCGGCGCTCGCGGTCGCGATGCTCGTGCTCGCCGCGGCGGATCGCTCGCTGGCGGCGATCATCGCGGGCCTGCTCGTGTTCTTCTGCGCGTTCACGCTGCTCGAGGCCGGCCTCCCGGCGATGGTGTCGCGCTTCGCGCCGCGCGCCTCGCGGGGCGCGGCGATCGGCGTGTTCAGCGCGATGCAGTACCTCGGCATGTTCGCGGGTGCGGCGGCCGGCGGCTGGCTCGTCAAGCACGCGGGTGCGGCAGCAGTGTACGGATTCGGCGCGGCGGTCGCCGCCGTGTGGCTCGTCGCGAGCGCGACGATGGCGAACCCGCCCCCGGCGGCGGAGACGACTTTCTCGATGGGAAGGACCTGACGATGGCATCGGTGAACAAGGTGATCCTGCTCGGCAACCTGGGCCGCGATCCCGAGACGCGCTACACGACGGGCGGCGACGCCGTCACGAACCTCAGCGTCGCGACGTCCGAGCAATGGAAGGACAAGAGCGGCGAAAAGCAGGAGCGCACCGAATGGCACCGCGTCGTGCTGTTCGGGCGCCAGGCCGAGGTCGCCGGCGAGTACCTGAAGAAGGGCCGCTCGGTCTACATCGAGGGCAGGCTGCAGACACGCAAGTACACCGACAAGGACGGCGTCGAGAAATACACGACCGAGATCGTCGCCGATCGCATGCAGCTGATCGGTGGCGGGCGTGACGGCGCCGGCCCCGGCGCCGGCGGCGTCGACGACGAGCCGGCGTCGGCCGGCAGCGCCGCCGGCCGCGCGCCGTCCCGCGCCAGCGGCGCACCGCGCGGCGCCGGGGGAGGGTCCGGGGGCAGCGGCGGAGGCGGCGCCAAGAAGCCCGACGACTTCGAGGACGACATTCCGTTCTGACCTGCACCAGGCCGCCGGGCGAGACGGCGCCCGGCCCCTTGCCGCGGCCCGCCTGCGTCCCCACGTCGCGCGCATGCGCGTCCCGCTCTCGGCCATCCTCGTCCTCGCCGCGATCTGGGCGGCGTTCGTCGGGGGCACCGGCGACGCCTTCGCCCGGGACGCGACCCCGCAGCCGCGCGCCGTCGCGCCGCGGGGCGCGCTCACGGTCGCCGAAATCGCGACCATCGAGCTGTTCCGGCGTGCGAAGCCCTCGGTCGTCTACATCACGACGACCGAGCGCGTCGTCGACCTGTTCACGCTGAACGCGAGCGACGTGCCGCGCGGCACGGGCTCCGGGCTCGTATGGGACGAGCACGGCCACGTGGTCACGAACTGGCACGTGCTGGCGGGCGCCCGCGGGGCGCAGGTGCGGCTCGCCGATCAGCGCGCGTTCCCGGCGCGCCTCGTCGGTGCGAGCCCCGACCACGATCTCGCGGTGCTGAAGATCGACGTCCGCGACCGTCCGCCGCCTGCCATCCCCGTCGGGTCGAGCCGCGACCTCCAGGTCGGCCAGTCGGTCTTCGCGATCGGCAACCCGTTCGGTTTCGACCACACGCTGACGTCGGGCCTCATCTCCGCGCTCGACCGCTCGATCGACGGCGACGAGGGCCGCCCGGTGCACGGGCTGATCCAGATCGACGCGGCGATCAACCCGGGGAACTCGGGCGGTCCGTTGCTCGACAGCGCCGGACGGCTCATCGGCGTCAACACGGCCATCTACAGCCCGACGGGCGCGAGCGCCGGCATCGGCTTCGCGGTGCCGGTGGACACGGTGAACCGCGTCGTGCCCGAGATCATCGCGTACGGCCGCTACCGCGTGCCGACGCTCGGCATCGGCACGCTCGACCCGGTCAACGCGGCGTACGTCGCGCGCGGCGGGACGCCCGGTGCCGTCATCGTGCGCATCGCCCCCGGGTCACCGGCGCAGCAGGCGGGCCTGCGCCCGTCGCGCCTCCTGCGCGACGGCTCGATCGTGCCGGGCGACGTGCTCGTCGCGATCGACGACGACGCGATCGACGGCGCCGTCGCGCTCGAACGTGCGCTGCAGGACCGCCGCGTCGGCGAGCGCGTCACGCTCACCGTGATGCGCGACGGCAAGCCGCTCAGGGTCGCGGCGACCCTCGCGGCACGCTGACGGGCGGACCACG
Source organism: Casimicrobiaceae bacterium (assembly GCA_035711225.1). Taxonomy (GTDB): domain Bacteria; phylum Pseudomonadota; class Gammaproteobacteria; order Burkholderiales; family Casimicrobiaceae; genus VBCG01. Next base: position 10,997 of record DASTCK010000163.1, on the reverse strand, counting down.
CCGCCCGTCGCGCGCCGCCGCGCCTACTTCTTGAGCTTGATCTCCATGCCGGAGAGATCGAGCGAGAACTCGAGGCCGACCTGCGCCCCCTTCACGTTCAGCTCGACGCCCTTCGAGTTCTTGAGGACAGCGGCCTTCGCGCCGCCCGCCACCGCGACGCCCGCGCCGCCGGCCGTGTAGGTGCCCTCGATGTCGCTCGGCTGCTTCAGGCCCTTGACCTCGCCGATCAGCTGCGCCTTCGAGAAGCCGAACGTCGCGCCGAGCGAGACACCGCCGATCGACAGCGGATAGCTCTTGCCGTCGACCTTCAGCGTGCCGGAACCGCCGCTGCCGCCGATCCAGAAGCCGGCCTTGTAGATCTCGAGCTCGATCGTCGGATTCGCCGCGAGCGCGACCTGGGTGAACGCGAACAGGGCACCGGCCGCGATCGTGGCGGCGAGGCGGCCACCCCACTTCATGCTGCTGGGACGCATGGGACTCTCCTTCGTAGCACTTTTGGGAATGCCTGGGCGGGATTGCGCCTGTCGCCGGCGCCCGTCAGGTGGCTCCATGGTACGGCCAATCCAGGACAACGGGGCGCCCCTCCCCTTGCGGCGGATCAAACCGCCTGCAATGCGGGCCGCGTCGAGCGCCGCTCGCCCGCGCCCGCCCCGGCAGACGCGATGACCGCGCCGCCCAGGCACGCGTCGCCGTCGTAGATGACCAGATACTGGCCCGGCGTCGGCGCGAACTGCGGGGCGTCGAAGGTGGCGCGCAGCCCCTCGGGGGACTCCGCCACCACGCAGGCAGCGTCGGCCATCCGGTAGCGGGTCTTCGCCGCGAGCCGGGCCGGGAGCGCGGGGGGCATACCCGCGATCCAGTGCGGCTCGATGGCATCCACGCGCGTCGCGTGGAGCCGAGGATGCTCGTGGCCCTGCACGACGACGAGCGCGTTGCGCTCCGCGTCCTTGTCCGCGACGAACCAGGGCGCCGCGACGGCACCGCGCGAGCCGCCGATGCCGAGCCCCTGACGCTGGCCGAGCGTGTAGTACGCGAGCCCCATGTGGCGACCGACCTCGCGACCGTCGAGCGTCAGGATCGGGCCGGGGGTGCGCGGCAGGTAGCGCGCGAGGAATTCGCGGAACGGCCGCTCCCCGATGAAGCAGATGCCGGTCGAATCGCGCTTCGCGTGCGTCGGCAGGCCCGCCTCCCGCGCGATCTCGCGAACCCGCCGCTTGGCGAGCCCGCCGACCGGGAAGGCGACCGGCGCGAGCTGGTCCTGCGTCAGCCGGTGCAGGAAATAGCTCTGGTCCTTCGACGCATCCGCGCCCTTCAGGAGCTCGACGCGCCCGCCGACGCGGCGCACGCGCGCGTAGTGGCCGGTCGCGATGCGGTCGGCGCCCAGCGTTCGCGCGTGGTCGAGGAAGGCGCGGAACTTGATCTCGCTGTTGCACAGCACGTCCGGGTTGGGTGTTCGCCCGGCTCGGTACTCGTGGAGGAACGCGGCGAACACGCGCTCGCGGTACTCGGCGGCGAAGTTCACCGCGTCGAGCTCGATGCCCAGCACGTCGGCGACCGCCGCGGCGTCGACGAGGTCGGCGCGCGACGTGCAGTGCTCGTCGGTGTCGTCGTCCTCCCAGTTCTTCATGAACACGCCGACGACCTCGTGGCCGGCGCGCTTCTCGAGGAGCGCGGCCACCGACGAGTCGACGCCGCCCGACAGCCCGACGATCACGCGCTCGCGCCTCATCGCATCACCAGCCCGGCACCCTCGCCCACGACGTCCTGCACGAGGTCCAGCGGCCAGCGCAGCCCCGCCCGGTAGTCCTCGACGCAGCGCAGGACCAGCGGGCTGCGATGCTCGTCGCGACGCGCGACGATCTCGTCGTAGGGAACCCACAGCGCGTCGACGATCCCCTCGTCGAGCGCGCGCCCGGGCTCGGCGCGGACCGCCGTCGCCGCGTAGGCGAAGCGCACGAAGGTCGCGCCGTTGTCCGGCGCCTCCCAGCGGTAGATGCCGACCAGCGCGGTGGGCGTCACCCGCCAGGCCGCTTCCTCGAGCGTCTCGCGGGCCGCGCCGGCGGGAGGCGACTCTCCCGGCTCGAGGTGCCCCGCCGGCTGGTTGAGGCGCAGGCCGTTGCGCGTGCGCTCGCGCACGAGCAGGAACGCGCCGTCGCGCTCGACGATCGCGGCGACGGTGACGGCGGGACGAACGGCGGCGACTTCTCTCATGGAGGCGCAAAAAGAAAAAGGCAGGGGCCCGGCGGCGCCCCTGCCCTTTCGTGCGAAAGGTGACCGATTACTGCGTCGCGGCCTTCTGCATCGACTTCTGGACCTCCGGGTCCTTCAGGTTCGGCTTCGCGACCTTCGGCGTGCCCTTCTCGGACTTGGCCTTGGCAACGTCCGCCGCCTGCGACTGCGCGGTCGCGCCGCCCTCGGCCTGCGCCTTGGTGGTCGACTGCGTCGCGGCCTGCTTCGCGGCCTTGTCCGGCAGCGCCTTCGGCGTGCCCTTCATCGCCTTCGCCTTCGCGACGTCGGCGGCTTCGCCCTGCGCGGTCGTCGACTGCGCGGCTTCCTTGGTGACCGACTGGACGGTCGACTGCTTTTCCTGCTTGGTGGCGCCGGCCTGGGCGCCGGCGACGGTCGCGAACGAGGCCGCGATCAGCGCAACGAGAAGCTTGCTCATGATGTCCCTCAGTGTGTCGTTGGTGTGATGGAGATGGTTCCGGCCCCGAGGGACCGCGTCGAACCTAAGTTCCAAAGCCTTGAAATCCTATGACGAATTGCCCGATTCCGCAACCCCGGCGCCGCAAGGGAAGCCTCGGCGATGGGAATGCTTGACGCCCGTCAACCTCCGTCCCGGGCCTCACCCTTTCGGGACCAGGGTAGCCGAGCGGGTGCCTGGCCTGCCCCGGATCCGGCCGGATGCCGCGCCGTCCGCGCCCCGACGCACCGTTCCGGCCTGCGTGGGACCGGTGCGAAAGGGTCGGCGTCGGCGCCCATAACGGTCCGTGCACACGGCGGGTTGACACTCGTGCAACGTTGACGCCCGCAGGACGGGGTCAACGCTCGTCGATCGAGCGCTGGAGCCACACGCGCAGCAGAGGAACGGTCACCGGCCGCTTCTGCGCCAGCGAGGCACGATCGAGCGCCGCCAGCGTCGCCACCAGCGTGGCCATGTCGCGGCGGCCGTGCGCGAGCAGGTAGGCGATCACGTCGTCGGCGAGCGCGAACCCGCGCGATCGCGCGTACGCGGCGAGCGCCGCGGGCTTGTCGTCGTCGGCGAGCGGGAGCACCTCGAGGACGAGGCCCCAGGACAGGCGCGTGCGCACGTCCTCGCGCAGTGCGAGGCGCGCGGGCGGCAGCGCGCTCGCCGCGACGAACGTGCCGCCGCGTTCGGCGAGCGCGTTGTAGAGCGTGAACAGGCGCGCCGCGCCCGCCGCGTCCGCGCGATCGACGTCGTCGACCGCCACCAGCGCGCCCGCGACCGGAGCGCCGGAATCGATCGCCGCGGGCGAGCTCCACAGGGACGCGGCCCGCCCGTGGCGCACGGCCGACGCGACGCAGGCCGCGAGCAGGTGCGACTTGCCCGCGCCGCTGGCGCCCCACAGCACGACGCTCCGCTCGGCGAGCGTTCCGGCGGCCGCGCGCTCGAGCACGGCCACCGCCTCGGCGTTGTGCCCCGCCACGAAGCTCGCGAAGGTCGGCGGCTCGGGCGCCTTCAGCTCCAGGACCAGCTGCTCCGCCACCCCGCCCTCAGTCGTCGTCGAGCTCGCCGTACAGCGGGCTCTGCCGGTACGCCTTGCGCAGGTGCCGCAGTCCCACGAGGATGATCGCCGAGGCGGGCAGCGCGAGCAGCACGCCGGCGATGCCGAACAGCGTACCGAACGCGAGCAGCGCGAAGATCACCGCGAGCGGGTGGAGCCCGATGCGATCGCCGATCAGCCACGGGATCAGCACGTAGTTCTCGAGGATCTGGCCGACGCCGTAGACGGCGGCCACGGCGAGGAAGCCAGCCAGGCCGTTCCACTGCAGCAGCGCCGCCAGCATGCCGAGCACCAGGCCGGTGCCGAAGCCGATGTACGGGATGAACACGAGCAGGCCGGTCAACAGGCCGATCGGCAGCGCGAACTGCAGCCCCGCGATCCACAGGCCGACCGCGTAGTAGATCGCGAGCGACCCCATCACCATCCCCTGCCCGCGCAGGAACTCGGCGAGCACCTGGTCGACCTGCACGACGATCTCTCGCGTCTTCCAGCGCCAGCGGCGCGGCACCAGCCCGAAGAAGCGGCGCCACAGCATCTTCCAGTCGCGCAGAACGTAGAACATCACGACCGGGATGAGGATCGCGTTCACCACGATCGAGAGGACGATCAGCCCGCCCGCCTTGAGGCCCTGGAAGATGCGCCCCGAGTACTCGCGCGCTTCCTCGATGTGCTCGAGCACGAACTCGCGCAGCGACGCGAGGTCGAGCGCGACGGTGACCCCGAAGTTCTGCTCGAGCCACGGCGCCACGTGCGCGGCGAAGCGGGCGAGAAGCTCGGGGAGCTTCTTCATCGCGAGCCCGATCTCCGCCTGCACGAGCGGGATCAGCACGAGCAGGATCGCGAACACCACGAGGCCGAACAGCAGGACGGTCAGCGTCGTCGCGAGCGTGCGCGACAAGCCGCGCTTCTGCATCGCATCGACGAGCGGCGTGCCGAGGTAGGCGAAGATCGCGCCGATCAGGAACGGCGTGAGCACCGGCCCCAGGAAATGGAGCGAGAACACGATCACCAGCGCGGCGCCGACGATCCACAGGTATTGGCGCGGCGTCACGAGCCGGTGCAGGTGCTGGGGCGCGGCCGCCGGCACCGCGGCGACGGCGGTCACGGGCGGTTCGTCGGGCCGGGACGGGTCCATTTCCGGTAGAATTCGCGCGCGTCGCCCAGGGTCGGCGGGCGTCGCACTTTACCGCGTTCGCGCGACGCGCGCCTCCTCCCGCCGACGACCGCGCCTCCGCCGTCCCGCCGCGCATGACGAATCCCGCCGATCCCGCTCCTCCCGGCCTGTCGTACCGCGACGCGGGTGTCGACATCGACGCCGGCGACGCGCTGGTCGAGCGGATCAAGCCGTGGGCGAAGCGCACGATGCGCCCCGAAGTGCTCGCTGGCATCGGCGGGTTCGGCGCGCTGGTCGAGATCGGCAAGCGCTACCGGGAGCCGGTGCTGGTCGCCGGCACCGACGGCGTCGGCACGAAGCTCAAGCTCGCGTTCGCGCTCGACGGCCACGACACGATCGGCGTCGACCTCGTCGCGATGAGCGCCAACGACATCCTGGTGCAGGGCGCCGAGCCGCTGTTCTTCCTCGACTACTACGCGTGCGGCCGCCTCGACGTCGACATCGCCGAGCGCGTCGTCAGGGGGATCGCGCACGGCTGCGAGCTCGCCGGCTGCGCGCTCATCGGCGGCGAGACCGCGGAGATGCCCGGCATGTACGCGGACGGCGAGTACGACCTCGCCGGGTTCGCGGTCGGCGTGGTCGAGAAGTCGCGCATCGTCGACGGTCGGGGCATCGTGCCCGGCGACGCGGTCCTCGGCCTCGCGTCGAGCGGTCCGCACAGCAACGGATACTCGCTCATCCGCCGCATCGTCGAGAGCACGCTGGCGGACCTGCGCGCGCCGCTCGGCACGGGCACGCTGGCCGACGCGCTGATGGCGCCGACGCGCATCTACGTCAAGGCGATGCTCGCGCTCATGCGCGACCTGCCGGTCAAGGGCATGGCGCACGTCACCGGCGGCGGCATCACCGAGAACGTGCCGCGCATGCTGCCCGACGGCGTCCAGGCGCGGCTCGAGCGCGACAGCTGGCAGCGGCCCGCGGTCTTCGACTGGCTCCAGGCGCAGGGCGGCGTCGATGCGGCGGAGATGCTGCGCGTGTTCAACTGCGGCATCGGCATGGCGCTCGTCGTCGCCCCCGAGCACGAGGCGCGCGCCCTCCGGTTGCTCGCCGCCGCCGGCGAGAAGGTCGCGCGCATCGGAACGATCGTGCCGCGTCCCGGCGGCGCGCCGGCGGCGGTCGTCGCCTGATCGTCGGGCGAGGCGCCCGCCCGTGTCGCTGAAGCGCATCACCGTCCTCGTGTCGGGGCGCGGCTCCAACCTGGAGGCGCTGCTCGACGCCGAGCGCGCCGGCGCGTTCGCCGGCAGCGTGACGCACGTGATCTCGAACCGGCCCGACGCGCTCGCGCTCGCGATCGCGCGCCGCCACGGCGTGCCGACCGAGGTCGTCGATCACCGTGCCTTTCCGACGCGCGAGGCGTTCGACCGGGCGCTCGTCGAGGCGATCGACCGCTCGGCGCCCGACCTGGTCGTGCTCGCCGGCTTCATGCGCGTGCTCGGCCGCGACGCGGTGACGCGCTACCAGGGCCGGCTCATCAACATCCACCCGTCGCTCCTGCCCGCCTACCCGGGCCTGCACACGCACCGGCGCGCGCTCGCCGACGGCGCGAGCCTCCACGGATGCACCGTGCATTTCGTCACGCCCGAGGTCGACGTCGGGCCGATCATCGGGCAGTCCGCGCTGCCGGTTCGAAGCGACGACGACGAGGCGTCGCTCGCATCGCGCGTGCTCGCGCTCGAGCATCGGCTGCTGCCCGAGGCGGTGCGCCTGTTCTGCGCGGGCCGGCTGGTCGTCGAGGGGCCGCGCGTGCGGATCGTCGAGGCGGATGCGAGCACCGTGCCGGGCGCTCCCGCGTGAGCCCGGAACCGTTCCCGTCCCGCGGCATCGAAACCCCGTGGCCTCCCCGCTGACCCTTCCGCGAGCCTCCGCGGCGCCCCCGATCGGGGCGGGCGGACGCACGCGCCGTCGCGCGCTGGCGCTCGCGCTGGTGCTGTCGCTGGGGCTGCACGTCGCGGTGACGCTCTGGCCGGTCGAGCCGCCCGAGGGGACCGAGCCGACCGTGCTGACCGCGACGATCACCGAGATGCCTCCGCCGCCGGTCCTCGCGCCGTCGCCGCCCGCGGCTTCACCGAAGCCGCGAGCCCGTCGCGCGCTCGCGCCGCTCGCTCCGGAGCCGCCGCGCGTGATCGCTCCCGACTCCGCCGACGTCGCTCCCGCGGTCGACCTGCCCGCCGAGACGCCGGCGATCGCCGAGGCCGCGCCCGTCCTGGCCGAGGAAACCGCGCCGGCGCAACCGACCGCTCCGCCGCCGTCGATCAGGACGCTGCCCGCCCGGGTCGAGCTCGCCTACCGCGTCTACTACGGGCTGGGCCTCTACATCGGCGACGCGAGTTACCGGTTCGAGCACGCCAACGGCCGCTACCGCATCGTGACGGTGGGAGAGGCGCGCGGCCTCGCGGCGCTCGTGCTGCGCGGACAGGGCAAGGTCGAGGTGCGCGGCCTGATCACGCCCGCCGGCCTGCAGCCCTTCGAGCTGGCGGTCGAGCGCGGCAGCCGCGACCGGCGCGAGCAGGCGACGTTCGACTGGGAATCCGGCATCGCGACGCTGCACGACGACAAGACCGCCGCGCTCGAGTTGCCGAGCTACGATCCCCTGTCGCTGATGTGGCAGTTCTACTTCTCGCCGCCGACCGCCGACCGGCAGGCGTTCCACGTCGTCACCACGCGCCGCGTGATGAAGCTCGAGGGCAACCGCGAAGGCACCGATACCGTGAGCTGGCCGTACGGCGAGGTGCAGGCCGAGCGCTGGCACCGCACGAGCGAGGACGGCAAGACCGAGTCGGTCGTCTGGCTCGCGCCGTCGCTGCGCTACCTGCCGATCAAGATGCGCGTCACCAACACGCTGCGCGGCACCATCGAGGTCGTGCTCGCCGCGATCCGCGTCGACGACGAGGGTCGCGTTGAGTAGCGCGGGCCGCGCGGGTGTCGGCATGCCGCCTTCGCGCGTCGCCGGGCTCGCCGACGCGATCGGCGTGGTGGGGCGGCTCGACGCGCCGGCCGACGTGCGCCTGCGCCAGTTCTTCCGGGCGCGTCCGCAGATGGGCCGCCAGGACCGTGCGTTCGTCGCCGAAGGCGTGTTTGCGTACCTGCGTCGGCGGCGCTCGCTCGAGGCGCTCGCCGGCACGAGCGATGCGCGCCACCTCGCGCTCGCAACGCTCGTGCGCGAGCTCGGCAAGTCGGTGCGGGAGGTCGACGCCGCACTCAGCGGCGACGAGCGCGAGTGGCTCGCCGCGTTCAAGGCGCGTCTCAAGGAGCCGCTGCCCGAGGCGGTCGAGGCCGACCTGCCCGACTGGCTATGGGAACGGCTGGGCGTGACGATGGGGGCGGAGCGGCGCGCGGCCTTCGCGCGCGGCATGCGCGAGGGCGCGCCGCTGGACCTGCGCGTCAACGCGCTCAGGGCGACGCGCGACGACGCGCTGGCGGCGTTGCGCGCCGACGGCCTCGCCGTCGCGCCCACGCCCTATTCCCCGTGGGGCCTGCGCGTCACCGGACGCCCGATGCTCGCGCAGCATCCCTGGCTTGCCGACGGCCGCCTGGAGGTGCAGGACGAGGGCAGCCAGCTCATCGCGTTCCTCGTCGCGCCCCGGCGCGGCGAGATGGTCGTCGACTTCTGCGCCGGCGCCGGCGGCAAGACCCTCGCGCTGGGCGTGCTGATGCGCTCGCAGGGCCGTCTCTACGCGTTCGACACGGTCGAGAGGCGGCTCGCGAACCTCAAGCCGCGCCTCGCCCGCTCGGGGCTGTCGAACGTGCATCCGCAGCTCATCGCGCACGAGCGCGACGCCAAGGTGAAGCGGCTCGCCGGCAAGGTCGACCGCGTGCTGGTCGACGCGCCCTGCACCGGGACCGGCACGCTGCGTCGCAATCCCGACCTCAAGTGGCGCCACGAGCCGGTCGACGTCGCGGAGCTGACCGCGAAGCAGGCGGCGATCCTCGCGTCCGCCGCGACGCTCGTGAAGGCCGGCGGGCGCATCGTCTATGCGACCTGCAGCGTGCTGCCGGAGGAGAATGGTCGCATCGTCGATGCGTTCCTCGCGTCGCATCCGGGGTTCGAGCTCGGCGATGCGCAAGCCGAGCTCGGGCGCGCGGGCATCCCGCTCGCGACCGGCCCGACGATGGAGCTGTCGACCGCGGAGCATGGGTGCGATGCGTTCTACGCCGCGATCCTCGAGCGCAAGCGATCATTGCCGGCCGAGGCGGCGGAGCATCGAGCGTGAGAATGCCGGGAGTTCTCGCATGACGCGTCCTGATCGCCCGTCCGAGCCGGCGCCGCTGCGCTGCCCGGCTTGATTCGCGCGATGGGCACGATCGATTTCTCCCGACTCGAGGCGGCGCTCGCGGGAACCCGCGGCTGGATCGAGCTCGGGCTGCTGGCCGCGTGCATCGCGGTCGCGTGGTTCGTCAACCTGAGATTCGAGCGCCACTACGTCGACGACCCGGACAGCCACGCGGGCCACGTCGCCGTCGGGCTGTTCCCGATCCTGCTCCTCGTGCTGGTGCTCGTCGCCCGCGCGGGGTTCGGGCGCAGCGGGAACCTGTTCTTCCTCGACCTCGCCATCCCGCTCGCGATCGCGCTGGCGGTGATCAACGTGCTCGTCTACGTCGTGCGCCGGCTCGCCCCGCGCGCCGCGTGGCTCAAGGGTTCCGAGCGCGCCATCGCTTTCACGATCTGGGTGCTGGTCGCGTTCCATTTCCTCGGCGTGAACGCCGAGGTGATCGACATGCTCCAGTCGGTCAGCTTCCCGATCGGCAAGGCCAGCATCTCGCTCTACACGATCGGGCAGGGACTGCTGGTCGTCGTGGTCACGATCGCCGTCACGCTGTGGCTGTCGGGCTTCGTCGAGAAGCGCCTGACGAAGACCGCGCTCGACGCCAACATGCGCGTCGTGCTCGCGAAGTTCCTGCGCGCGCTGCTCGTCGTGATCGGTGTGCTGATCTCGCTGCCCGCGATCGGCATCGACCTCACGCTGCTGTCGGTGTTCGGCGGCGCCCTCGGCGTGGGCGTCGGCCTCGGCCTGCAGAAGCTCGCCGCCAACTACATCGCGGGGTTCGCGATCCTGCTCGACCGGTCGATCAGGCTCGGCGACATGGTGAGCGCCGACGGCAGGCAGGGCGAGGTGACGCGCTTCACGTCGCGCTACGTCGTGCTGCGCCAGCTCGACGGCATCGAGGCGATCGTGCCCAACGAGACGTTCGTCACGACAACCGTGCTCAACCACACGCACCAGAACGCGCTCGCGCGGCTGGTCGTGCCGCTGCAGGTCGCCTACGGCAGCGACGTCGAGCGCGCGATCACGCTGATGGTCGACGCCGCGCGCGCGCAGCCGAGCGTCCTGTTGAGCGGCGAGCGGGCGCCGCAGGCGCACCTCACCGGGCTCGGGGACGCCGGGATCGGGCTCGAGCTGATCGTGTGGTCGAGCCACGCCGAGGGGGGGCTCGGCCCGCTCCGCAGCGCGATCCTGAGGCAGGTCCTCGCGTCGCTCGCGAAGGCGGGCATCGCGATCCCGTCGCCGCAGCGGGAGATCCGCGTGACCGGATGGCTGCCCCCCGGACCCGCCGGGCCCACGGGCCCCGGAATCCCCCCTTGAAAAACAGCGGGTTGGCCCGAATATTCATTCCTTGAGCCCGCCGCACGACCGCCCGCCTGCGGAAGGTCCCCGCGACGGGTACAATGCGCCCCTCGCCTCCCTGACGGACGCTCACGCTCCCCTGACCTGCGGCGCCCTCCCGAATGATCGACCTCGATTCCGTGCTGGACTTCCTCGCCCAGGGCCTCGTCCCGATGACCTGGTGGGCCTACATCGTCGTGACGCTCGTGCTGACGCACGTGACGATCGCGTCGGTGACCATCTTCCTCCACCGCAGCCAGGCGCACCGCGCGCTCGACCTGCACCCGGTCGTTTCGCACTTCTTCCGCTTCTGGCTCTGGCTCGGCTCGGGGATGGTGACCAAGGAGTGGGTCGCGATCCACCGCAAGCACCACGCGAAGTGCGAAACCGAAGAGGATCCGCACAGCCCGCTCGTGCACGGCATCGCGAAGGTCGCGATCCACGGCGTGACGCTCTACCAGGACGCGTGCAAGG
>DASTCK010000162.1:0-28147 GCA_035711225.1 Casimicrobiaceae bacterium | reverse complement strand
GATCATATAGTTGAGCAGGTTTATCGGACATGCGCCATAGTGCTTGACATCGCGGCTCGACCTACCTACAGTTCCTGTCACCCCGCGCCGGCCCCGGAGGAGGAGACGACGTGCCCGACTCGACGACCGAGGCGTTCGCCGCGCTGATCGCCGGCGTGACCGCGCGCATCGCGGGACGGCCGCTCGACGCCGCGCTCGCGCGCGACCTCAACGCGATGCTGCCCGGCGACGGCGACGACGTCGCGGCGATCGCGACGGCCTGTCGCGACGCGATCCGCGACGGCTGGATGTGCAGCCGCGAAGCGGCGGGCATTCGTTACGGCCGCGTCGTCAAGGCGGGACCCGCCACGCACGGCTTCTCGGTCGACGTCGTCGACATGCACGACATCGCCGGCCCGCACCACCGGCATCCGCACGGCGAGATCGACCTCGTGATGCCGCTCGACGCCGACGCGCGGTTCGACGGCCACGGCGCCGGGTGGGTCGTCTACGGCCCGGGCTCCGCGCACCGCCCGACGGTGAGCGGGGGGCGCGCGCTCGTCCTCTACCTGCTGCCGCAGGGCGCGATCGAGTTCACGCCGCCGGCGTGACCGCGCCGGCCGGCGACCCACGGAGCCTCGCATGACCGGCCTTTCACGCGCGGACCTGCGCACGACGCCGCCGCACATCGACATTCCCCGCGACTACAACGCCGCGCACGACCTGATCGAGCGCAACCTCGTGGCCGGGCGCGCGAACAAGGTCGCCTACCTCGACGACCGGGGGCCGACGACGTTCGGCGAGCTTGCCGTGCGCGTCAACCGCTTCGGCAACGCGCTCGCCGGCCTCGGCATGCGTGCCGAGGAGCGCGTGCTGGTCTGCCTGCTCGACTCCGTCGACTTCCCGACCGCGTTCCTCGGCGCGATCAAGGGCGGCATCGTGCCGATCGCGGCCAACACGCTGCTCACGACCTCGGACTACGAGTACATGCTGCGCGACAGCCGCGCACGCGCGCTCGTCGTCTCGGCGCCGCTCCTGCCCGCGTTCCTGCCGCTGCTCGGCAAGGTGCGCTCGCTCGTCCACGTGATCGTCTCCGGGGGCGGACCGCTGCCGCCCGGCGCGCACGCGTTCGACGCGCTGCTCGCGACCGGCGGCGAGCACCGGGATCCCGCGGACACGACGCGCGACGACGTCTGCTTCTGGCTCTATTCGTCGGGGTCGACCGGCGCGCCGAAGGGCACGATGCACGTGCACTCGAGCCTCATCACCACCGCGTATCTCCATGGCGGGCCGATCGTCGACGTGCACGAGGACGACGTGCTGTTCTCGGCCGCGAAGCTCTTCTTCGCCTACGGGCTCGGCAACGCGCTCACCTACACGCTCGCCTTCGGCGCCACCGCCATCCTGATGGCCGAGCGGCCGACGCCCGACGCGGTCTTCAAGCGGCTGGTCGGACAGCGGCCGACCATCTTCTTCGGCGTGCCCACGCTCTTCGCGATGATGCTCGCGAGCCCCGCGCTGCCGTCGCGGCAGGCGGTCGCGATGCGACTCGCGACCTCCGCGGGCGAGGCGCTCCCCGAGCACATCGGCAAGCGCTTCACCGAGCACTTCGGCGTCGAGATCCTCGACGGCCTGGGCTCGACCGAGATGCTGCACGTGTTCCTGTCGAACCGCCCCGGCGACGTCCGCTACGGCACCAGCGGGCGACCTGTGCCCGGCTACGAGCTGCGCGTCGTCGACGACGAGGGCGCGAGCGTGGCGCCGGGCGAGATCGGGGAGCTGCAGGTGAACGGTCCGACCGCCGCGGCCGGCTACTGGAACAACCGCGCGAAGACGCAGGCGACCTTCCAGGGGCCGTGGACGCGCAGCGGCGACAAGTACCGGATCGATCCCGCCGACGGGCGCTACGTGTACTCGGGCCGCACGGACGACATGCTGAAGGTCGGCGGCATCTACGTGTCGCCGGTGGAGGTCGAGTCGGCGCTGGTCGCGCACGAGGCGGTGCTCGAGGCGGCGGTGATCGGCCGCGAGGACGCCGACCGGCTGGTGAAGCCGATGGCGTACGTGGTGCTGAAGCCCGGGCGGGATCGCAGCGAGGCGATGGCGGCGGAGCTTCGCGAGCATGTTAAATTGCATCTCGCGCCCTACAAGTTCCCCCGCTGGGTCGAGTTCCTGGACGAGCTGCCGAAGACGGCCACCGGGAAGATCCAGCGCTTCAAGCTGCGGGCCAGGCTTTCGTGAATCGCGCCGCCGCGGCCGCGGCGGCGACGGCAATGAACGAGGAGGATCCGATGATGCAATCGAAGACCATCGCGCGCGCGACGAGCACGTCCATCGCCGCGCTGGCGCTCGCGCTGCTGGCGTCGCCCGCGTTCGCGCAGGAGAAGGTGAAAGTCGGCTTCATGCTGCCCTACACGGGGACCTACGCCGCGCTGGGCAACGCCATCACCAACGGCTTCAAGCTGGCCATCAACGAGCAGGGCGGGAAGCTCGGCGGGCGCGACATCGAGTACGTCACCGTCGACGACGAGTCCGACCCGGCGAAGGCGCCCGAGAACGTCAACAAGCTGATCAAGCGCGACAAGGTCGACGTCATCGTCGGGACCGTCCACTCCGGCGTCGCGATGGCGATGGCGAAGGCGGCGAAGGACAACAACGCGCTGCTCCTGATCCCCAACGCCGGCCAGGACGAGATCACCGGCCCGATGTGCGCGCCCAACATCATCCGCACCTCGTTCACGAATTCGGGCCCGGGCGTCGCGATGGGCAAGGTCGCGGCGGAGCGGGGCCACAAGACCGCGGTGACGCTCACGTGGAAGTACGCCGCGGGCGATCAGTCGGTCGCCGGCTTCAAGGAGGGGTTCGAGAAGGGCGGCGGCAAGGTGATCAAGGAGCTCACGCTGCCGTTCCCGACCGTCGAGTTCCAGCCGCTGCTGACCGAGATCGCGTCGCTGAAGCCGGATGCGGTCTACGTGTTCTTCGCGGGCGGCGGGGCGGTGAAGCTCGTCAAGGACTACGACGCCGCGGGGCTGCGCAAGACGATCCCGCTGTACGGCCCCGGCTTCCTCACCGACGGCACGCTGCCCGCGCAAGGCGCGTCGGCCGAAGGGTTGCTGACGACGCTCCACTATGCCGACGAGCTCGACAACCCGAAGAACAACGCGTTCCGCGCGGCGTACAAGAAGGCGTACAACGCGGAGCCGGACGTCTATGCGATGCAGGGCTACGATTCCGGGCAGCTGCTCGCCGTGGGCACGAAGGCGGTCGGCGGCGACATGAGCAAGCGCGACGCGCTGATCAAGGCGATGCAGACGGCGAAGATCGACAGCCCGCGCGGACCCTTCTCGCTGTCGAAGGCCAACAACCCGGTCCAGGACATGTACCTGCGCCAGGTCGAGAACGGCAAGAACAAGGCGATCGGCGTCGCGATCAAGGGGTACGCGGATCCGGCCGTGGGATGCAAGATGTGAGTCCAGGGTCCACGGATCGGGGGACAGGGATCAGGCGGGGCTAGGATCCTGGTGCCGGGGCCGCGTGCGATCGCGGCGGCCGGGCGGGACACGACGGGGCGTGGCGGCGGCGAGCCGGCCACGCCCCGGTTGTTTTCGGGCCACGGACAGGCAACAATCGCGGCGTCGCGCGCGGGGGCACCGCCGCGACGCCGGCCCGAGGGGGAGCAAAGACCGCAACATCGAGACTGGCGCGCGCCCGCGCGCGACCGCCGACAACACGCGCGCGTCCGCGCGTCGGCGACGGCGAACCGACCACCGACCCCCGACTTCCGACTCCCGACGATGGAATTCGCGCTGATCCAGCTCCTGAACGCGCTCCAGTACGGGCTGCTCCTGTTCCTGGTCGCGAGCGGGCTCACGCTGATCTTCGGGATCATGGGCATCATCAACCTCGCGCACGGCAGCTTCTACATGATCGGCGCGTACATGGCGTTCACGCTGTCGTCGCTGACCGGCAGCCTGGCCGTCGCGATGGTGCTGGGGATCGCGCTCTCCGTGATCCTCGGGCTCTTCCTCGAGTGGGCGCTCTTCTCGCACCTGTACAAGCGCGACCACCTCGAGCAGGTGCTGCTGACCTACGGCCTCATCCTGATCTTCGAGGAGCTGCGCAGCCTCATCGTCGGCAACGACGTGCACGGCGTCCCGGTCCCGGCCCTGTTCGGCGGGTCGATCGCGCTCGGCGACACGATGACCTACCCGGTCTACCGGCTCGTGATGTCGGCGGTGTGCCTCGCGATCGCCGCGGGCATGTACCTGCTGATCCAGCGCACCCGGCTCGGCATGATGATCCGCGCGGGCGCGTCGAACCGCGAGATGGTCGGCGTGCTGGGCGTCAACGTGAACCTGGTGTTCCGCCTCGTGTTCGCGCTCGGCGTCGCGCTCGCGGCGTTCGCGGGCATGCTCGCCGCGCCGGTTTCGTCGGTCTACCCGGGCATGGGGCAGCAGGTGCTGATCATCTGCTTCGTCGTCGTCGTGATCGGCGGCATCGGCTCGGTGTGGGGCGCTCTCGCGGCGTCGCTCCTGATCGGGCTGGTCGACACGTTCGGCAAGGTCCTCGTCCCCGACTACGCCGGCATCGCGGTGTACGTGCTGATGGCGGCGATCCTGCTGTGGCGGCCCGAGGGCCTGTTCCGCCGCGCCTGAGCGGCGAGCCGCGACGATGCCGTCACGCCTGGTCGCCCCGCTGGCCGCGCTCGCGCTGGTCGCGCTCTTCCCGCTGTCGGGCGAGACGTTCTACGTCGAGCTCGCGACGAAGATCATGATCATGGCGATCTTCGCGCTGTCGCTCGACCTGCTCGTCGGATGGACCGGGCTCGTGAGCTTCGGCCACGCCGCGTTCTTCGGCGTGGGCGCCTACGCGCTCGCGCTGCTGTCGCCGAAGGCCGCGGCCGCCGGGCTGTGGACCTCGCTCGCGCTCGCGGTCGGCGCGGCGGCGCTGTGCGCGCTCGTCGTCGGCATCTTCGTCCTTCGGGCGCGCGGCATCTACTTCATCATGGTGACGCTCGCCTTCGCGCAGATGTTCTACTTCGTCTTCCACGACACCGGCATCGGCGGCGGCTCCGACGGGCGCTACGTCAACGTGAGGCCCGACGCGAGCGTGCTCGGCTTCACGCCGTTCGACCTCGACCGGCCGAACCAGGTCTTCTACGTCGTGATGGCGATCCTGGTGCTCGTGTTCGGGTTCCTGCAGCTCGTGCTGCGCTCGCCGTTCGGGCGCGCGCTGCAGGGAATCCGCGCCAACGAGCAGCGGATGCGGGCGCTCGGGTACCCGGTCACGCGCTACAAGCTCGCGGCGTTCACGCTCGCGGGCGCGCTGGCCGGCCTCGCCGGCTACCTGCTCGCGGCGCAGACCGGCTTCGTCAACCCGGAGATCCTGTCGTGGCACCAGTCGGGCAACGTGCTGCTGATGGTGATCCTCGGCGGCGCCGGGACGCCGTACGGACCGATCGTGGGCGCGTTCGCGCTGACGCTCCTGCACGAGTTCTTCAGCTCGCTCACCACGCACTGGCAGCTCTTCCTCGGCGCCACGATCGTGCTGATCGTGCTGTTCATGCCCGGCGGGCTCGGGCACCTCGTGCGGCGCGTGCGCCGCAGCCTGTTCGGCGGAGCGCGCGATGGCTGAGGCGATCCTCGACGCGCGCGGCCTCACGCGCCGCTTCGGCGGGCTCGCCGCGTGCGAGGGCGTCGACATCGCGCTGCGCCGCGGCGAGCTGCACGCGCTGCTCGGCCCCAACGGCGCGGGGAAGTCCACGCTGATCAACCTCCTGTCCGGCGACCTGAAGCCGACTTCGGGGAGCATCCGCCTCCGCGGCACCGAGATCGCGGCGCTGCCTCCCGACCGCCGCTCGCGCATGGGCATCGGCCGCAGCTACCAGAAGACCAACATCTTCCCGGGCTTCAGCGTGTTCGAGAACGCGAGGCTCGCGGCGCAATCGCGGCTGCCACGGCCGCTCGCGATCGCCTCCGACGCGTCGCGCGACCCGATCGCCGGCAAGCGCGCGATGCACGGCCTCGAGCTCGCCGGGCTCCACGAGCACGTCGAGCGCCAGGCCGGCGCGCTGTCGCACGGCGAGCAACGCCAGCTCGAGATCGCGATGGTCCTTGCGACCGAGCCCGAGGTGCTGCTGCTCGACGAGCCGCTGGCAGGCATGGGCGCGGAGGAGTCGGCGCGCATGGTGGGCCTGCTCGAGCGGCTCTCCTCCGCCCATGCGATCCTGCTGGTCGAGCACGACATGGACGCCGTGTTCGCGCTGGCCGACGTGATCACCGTCATGGTGAACGGGCAGGTGCTCGAGTCCGGGCCGCCGGCGGCGATCCGGGCGAGCGAGAACGTGCAGCGCGCCTACCTCGGCCACGACGGCGACTGAGATGGCCGACATCCTCCTCGAGGCCCGCGCGCTGCACGCGTACTACGGCGCGAGCCACGTGCTCCACGGCGTCGACTTCGCGGTTCGCGAGGGCGAGACGGTCGGCCTGATGGGCCGCAACGGCATGGGCAAGACGACGCTCATCAAGAGCATGCTGGGCATCGTGCCGCCGCGCAGCGGGACCGTGCGCGTGCGCGGCTTCGACACGGCCGGCTGGCCGACCTTCCGCATCACGCGCCAGGGGATCGCGTACGTCCCGGAGGGCCGCGGCATCTTCCCCAACCTGTCGGTGCGCGAGAACCTCGTGATGTCCGCGCGTCCCGCGCCCGACGGGCGCTGCGACTGGACCTACGAGCGCGTGCTCGCGACGTTCCCGAGGCTGGCAGAGCGCCTCGACCACGGCGGCGCGCAGCTCTCCGGCGGCGAGCAGCAGATGCTGACGATCGGCCGCGCGCTGCTCACCAACCCGTCGCTGCTGATCCTCGACGAGGCGACCGAGGGCCTCGCGCCGATGATCGCGAAGGAGATCTGGCGCATCGTCGGCGAGATCCGGGGCGACGGCATCGCGACGGTGATCGTCGACAAGAACTACGCGCACGTGACGGCGATCACCGACCGGAACGTCGTGCTTGTCAAGGGGCAGGTCGCCTACGAGTGCGACCGCGCGAGCGCGCGCACCGACCCCGCCGCGCTGCACGCGTTCCTCGGCGTCTAGCGACGATGGCGTTCGTCGACGTCGGCGCGGCGCGCCTCGAGGTCGAGCGCATCGACGTCGGCCGGCGCGACGCTCCCACGATCGTGATGCTGCACGAGGGGCTCGGCTCGGTCGCGATGTGGAAGGACTTCCCGCATCGCGTCGCGCACGCGGCGAATCGCGACGTCCTCGCGTACTCGCGCGCCGGCTACGGGCGCTCGTCGCCGGCGGCGCTTCCCTACGACGTGCGCTACATGCACGACGAGGCGCTGGTCGCGCTCCCGCGCCTGCTCGACGCGTGCGCGGTCGAGCGGCCGATCCTGCTCGGGCACAGCGACGGCGCCACGATCGCGCTGATCCATGCCGGAGCCTCGGGGCGCCCGGTCACCGGGCTCGCGCTGATGGCGCCGCACGTGTTCGTCGAGGACGTCTCGATCGCCAGCATCGCGCAGGCGAAGGTCGCGTGGCGCACGACCGACCTGCGCGCGCGCCTCGCCCGCTACCACGACGACGTCGACGCGGCGTTCACGGGCTGGAACGACATCTGGCTCGACCCGGCGTTTCGCGCGTTCGACATCGCGGGCGAGGTGCGCGCCGTCCGGTGCCCGGTGCTCGCGATCCAGGGCGAGGACGACGAGTACGGCACGATGGCGCAGATCGAGCGCATCGCCCGGCTCGCGCCGGACGTCGACCTCGTCCGGCTCGCCGACTGCCGGCATTCGCCGCATCGCGACCAGCCCGAGGCCGTGCTCGAGGCGCTGGTGCGCTTCGTCGACCGGCTCGCATGAACGCGATGGACTTCGTCGTCGACAAGGCGATCCGCTTCCATCACTGCGACCCCGCGGGGATCGTGTTCTACCCGCAGTACTTCGTGCTGATGAACGAGCTGGTCGAGGACTGGTTCGATCGGGGGCTCGGCGTGGACTTCGGCGACTACCACGCGCGCGACCGCCTCGGGGTGCCGATGGCCAGGATCGAATGCGAGTTCGTCGCGCCGTCGAAGGTCGGGGACCGGCTCGCGTTCCACCTCGCGGTCGAGCGGCTCGGCAACGCGTCGATCGCGCTCCGCGTCGTCGCGACCTGCGCGGGCGAGGAGCGCGTTCGCGCGCGCCTGGTGCTGGTCCAGGCGTCGCTCGACACGCGGCGCGCCGTGGCGCTTTCCGACGAGCTGCGCGCGCGCATGGCGCGGTACGGGCGGGAAGGGGAGGAGGCGGGAGGCACGAGGTAGGGCGTCGGGGTGTCGACACGCCACGAGCGGCGACAACCCTTCGTCCTCTGCGTCCTCCTGCCTGCTGCGCGTCGTCAGGCGGGCGGCGCCACGCCGCGCCGCGCCGCCATCTCGCGACCGATCGCGGCGATCTCGTCGGGCGGCAGCACGTCCTGCGCGAGCGGGATGAGCGTGCCTTCCTCGATCGCGATGTGCGACTCGTACGCGCGGGTGATCTCGTGGACGAGCCTGGGCGGCAGGACGGCGCGCTGGCCGCTCGCGATGCCCGACAGCAGCGGGCGCAGCTTGCGCCAGCGTCCGGCGAGCTCGCGGTGCTCCGCCACGAGGCGCGACGACACTTCGCGCGCCTCGGGCGCGCGCGCGAGCACGCGCGGCAGCAGGCTCGCTTCCTCGTCCTCGTGGTGGTGCACCGCCGCCGAGTCGAAATAACGCATGATCGCGCGCGCCGCGGCGCGCGCGTCGGCGTCGTGCCCGTGCCCGGGCAGGTGGCGCTCGAGGCGGGCGAGCGTGGCCAGCTGCTTGCGGATCCGCTCGTGGCAGGCGAGGAGCATCGCCAGCGGGTCGTCGAAGGTGGCGGCGTCGGTGCCGGGGAGCAGGGTGTTCATGGCGGGGCGGGAGGGTTTCCGGTCAGAGGCGCGCGAACGCGCCCCACGGGGACTTGGACAACGCGACCGACACGATGTATCCGAACGTGGCGAGCGCAGCGAAGAACGCGGCGGCGCGGATCGCCGGGCTGCGGCCGCGCTTGAGCGCGACCGTGCCGAGCACGATGTAGGCGACGAGCGCGACGACCTTCGCCGAGATCCACGGCGCGGCGCCCGCGCCGATCTGCCACGCGAGCCACAGTGCCGAGGCGAGCAGCACCGTATCGATCACGTGCGGCACGATGCGCACCCAGCGTGCAGCGAGCCTCTCGGGCGCCACCGCGCGCCACGCCCCGCGGAGCACGAACAGCGCGAGCGAAAGGCCCGCGGCGGTCACGTGCAGCAGCTTGATCGTCGGGTACTCGGGCGTCATGCGGGCGCGAAGGGCGCCCTCATTATCGCCGGTTGGCCGCGGTCTGCGGCCCGGCCTCGCGCGCGGCGTCCGACGCCAGGGAGGCCGCCGACCGGGACGCCAGGTCGCGCCACGCCGGATCGCGCCCGGCGAGGTGCGCCACGTCGGCGGCGACGAGCGAGTCGCCGCCGACGAAGGCGGCGTCGCGGAAGGCGTCGACCCGCTGCCGCGCGAACACGGGCGCGCTGAACGATGCGCAGGACCGGGCGTCGTCGCCGATCCAGTGCGCGGCCTGCGCCCGGCCGAGCGTCGACTTGCCCGGACCCGGGGGCCCGACCACGAAGGGGAACGTCGTCCCGCGCGCGATCACGGACGGTCGGGACCACAGCGATGCCTCGGCGCGCCGGTCCGGCGCGACGACGCGCGGCCCGGCCGGGCGCTCGGGCGATCCGCGCCACCGATCGGCGGCGCGGGCATGCCGGGACAGCGGAGACGGCTAGGGCTTCTTCGGCTGCTTGGGCTTCTTCGGTTCCTTGCGCTGCTTGTCGCGATTGCCCATGGTCGCCTCGCTCCGGTCGCGGGGGGACGCTGCCCGAACGATTCGGGCGGCCGGTCGTCCGCAGGCGAATCGTGCCAGAAACGCGCGGTCCATGGCAGCGCGCGGCGGCCACGGGGCCGGCGATTCGTGGACGCGCGCGGCCGGACCGTGGGCCCGCCGGGAGGCTCGGGGCTTCGGCGGTCGGTGCGCCGGCGGTCGTCGACCCCGGGCGACCTCGAGGGCTTCGTCAGCCCGCGCGCGCTCGGTGCCCGGGAGGGACGGGACGACGGATGGCGGCCCGGCCGGCCTCGCGCGCGAACAGCCGGCGCACCAGCGCGCGCAGCCAGGCGTGCGCCGGATCGTCGTTGGCCGTGGCGTGCCACAGCATGCTCACGTCGTAGTCGGGCCGGTGCCCGGGCAGCTCCCAGACGCGGAGGCGCCAGCGCGCCGTCAGCGCGCGCGCGTACATCTGCGGAACGATGGCGAGCAGGTCGGTCGTCGTGACGAGCTCGGGCAGCGCCGCGTAATGACGGGCGTGCACGACGATGCGATCGCCGAGGCCGTGGCGGTCGAGCATGCGCTGCACGCTCTCGTGGTAGGTCGCGGTCGGCGACGCGACCGCGAGCGAGGCCGCCGAGAGCTGGCTTGCGGAGAGCGTTTCGCGAACCCGGCCGGCCGACGGGCGCCAGTCCGGCGCGGTGATCGCGACGAAGCGCTCGTGGAACAGCTTCTCGCTCGCGATGCCCCGGTGCGTCGGCTCGAGGATGCCGATCGCGAGGTCGACGTCGCGCGACTCGAGCGAGGCGCTCACCCGCGGCGCCGGCACGCCGGCATTCGTGACGCGGGCGAGCGGAGCGTCGCGCCGGAGCGCCGCGGCCAGCGGCTGCATGAACAGGATCTCGCCCAGGTCGGACATCGACAGCTGCCAGTGCACCCGGTCGGTCGCGGGATCGAACGCCTCGGCGGGCGCGAGCGCCGTTTCGAGCGCCCGCAGGTGGGCGATGGCCGCCGGCGCGACGCGCTGCGCGCGACGGGTCGGATGCAGGCCCGTGGGCGACCGGACGAAGAGCGCGTCGCCGAAGAAGTCGCGCAGGTGGGCGAGCCCGTGGCTCACCGCCGGCTGCGAGAGCGCGAGCTGGCGGCCGGCTTCGGTCACCGATCCGGTGCGGTAGATGGCGGCCAGCACGCGCAGCAGGTTGAGGTCGAGCTGCCGGAAGTTCATCGTCATTCGTCCTACGAATGCCTGCCATTCTGTCTATCGATTGGACGAATGGCAAGCCGGTGCCTAGAGTGGGCCTGCGCTGGGCCCTTCCGGGGGCGCGCGCGAAGGAGGATCCGGTGCTGCAGATCGTCATCCAGGGCCGCGGCGGGCAGGGCGCGCAGACGGCGGGAACGCTGCTGGCCGCGACCTTCTTCGCCGAAGGCCGCCACGTGCAGAGCTTCGCGAGCTACGGCGGCGCCCGGCGCGGCACGCCGGTCTCGTCGTTCATCCGCGTCGACGACAAGCCGGTCCGCGTCCGCTGCGACATCGAGCGCGCGGATGCGATCCTCTGCTTCGACGCGACGCTGCTCGAGGGCCGGCTGCTCGCGACCGCGCACGAGGGGACGCTGATCGTCGTGAATTCGGGCCGCTCGGCCGACCACTACGCGCGCGAGCTGCCCGGCCGCCGGGTGATCCCGGTCGACGCGATCGCGATCTCGCGCCGCGCCGGGCTCGGCCGCCTCGTGAACTCGGCGCTGCTCGGCGCGCTCGCGCGCGCCGTCGGGGCGCCGCCGCTCGCCGCACTGGAGCGAACGCTCGCCGAGCGCTCACCCAAGCTCACCGCGGAGAACCTCGCCGCGTGCGAGGAAGGCTACCGCGCGGTCGATGCGCTGCTCGGCGAGGAGGCGCTGGCGTGAACGCGACCGTCGCCGCGATCCCGCCGATCTGGACGACCGGCACCACCGAGGCGATCCGGACGGGCACATGGCGCGCCGCGCTGCCTCGCCACGTCCAGGCGCCGTCGCCCTGTCACCGGGCCTGCCCGGTCGGTGGCGACATCGCCGAGTGGATCGGGCTCGCGCGCGAGCGCGACTTCCGCGGCGCGTGGGAGGCGCTGACGCGCCACAACCCGTTCCCCGCGATCGCGGGGCGCATCTGCCACCATCCGTGCGAGAGCGCGTGCAACCGCGCCGGGGTCGACGAGCCCGTGTCGATCTGCAAGCTCGAGCGCTTCGTCGGCGACGTCGCGATCGCGCGCGACTGGTCGTTCGCCGCGCCCGCGATCGAGCGCGACGAGCGCGTGGCGGTGGTCGGCGGCGGCCCGTCGGGACTCTCCGCGGCGTTCCAGCTGCGCAGGCTCGGCTATCGCGTGACGCTCGTCGAGGCGCGCGGCGAGCTCGGCGGCCTGATGCGCCACGGCATTCCCTCCTACCGACTCGCGCGCGACGTGCTCGACGCCGAGATCGCGAGGATCGTCGCGATGGGCGTCGACGTGCGGGTGAACGAGCGGCCGTCGGCGGCCGAGGGCTGGGCGGCGCTGCGCGCCGGCCACGATGCGGTGTACCTCGCGACCGGGGCGCAGAAGCCAAAGCGCCTGCCCGCGCTCGACTACGGCAAGGCGTGGGTCGCGGACGGCGCGGCGTGGCTCGCGGCCGCCAACGCGGGCGCTGCGCCGGCGCTCGGCCGCCGGCTGGTCGTGATCGGCGGCGGGAGCGCCGCGCTCGACGTGGCCCGCAGCGCGCGGCGGGCGGGCCACGACGTCACGATCGTCGCGCTGGAGGACCGCGCGCGGATGCCGGCCCAGCGCGAGGAGGTCGACGAGGCGCTCGAGGAGGGGATCGCGCTCGTGGACGGCGCGATGCTCGTGCGCGCGCACGAAGGGCGCAGCGAGGTGCGGCTCGACTGCACGCGCGTGCGCTTCGCGCCCGGCGCGCGCCGCGGGCAGTTCACCGTCACGCCGGTCGAAGGCGGCATGTTCGCGCTCGCCGCCGACGCGATCGTGACCTCGATCGGCCAGGATCCGGATCTCGACGCCTTGGGGAGCGTGCCCTCCGACGGCGCGCTCGTGGCCGTGGACGCGAACCAGTCGACCGGCGCGCTGGGCACCTGGGCGGGCGGCGACGTCGCGAGCATGGCGCGCTTCGTCACCGACGCGATCGGGCAGGGCAAGCGCGCGGCGTTCTCGATCGACGCCGCATTGCGTGCGAAGCGGGGCGAGCGGCGCGCCGTCGTGCCGCACACCGAGCGCCCGCGCACGACGCCGCGGGACGCGCCCGTCCCGCTCGAGGCGATCGCGACGCACTATCACGCCGCGCTCGCGCGCGCGACCTCCCGCCGCCGCGATGCGGCGACGCGGCTCGCGTCGGGCGACGAGGTGCAGGTCGGTCTCGAGATCGAGCAGGCGCTCGCCGAGTCGACGCGTTGCTACTCGTGCGGCACGTGCATCCATTGCGACAACTGCGTCGTCGTCTGCCCCGACCTCGCGGTCGAGCGGGTGGACGGCGGCTATCGCGTCCTCGGCGACTATTGCAAGGGGTGCGGGCTGTGCGTGAAGGAATGCCCGACCGGCTCGATGGACATGGTCGAGGAGGCCCGATGATCGGCGCCACCGACGCTGCCGTGGCCGACGCGATGGCGACGATGCCGTCGGGCGCTCGCACGCTGCTCCTGACCGGCAACCAGGCGGTCGCGTGGGGAGCGCGGCTCGCGCGCCCGATGGTGTGTCCGGTCTACCCGATCACGCCGCAGACGCCGGTGCTCGAGCAGCTGACCGCGTTCCAGGCCGACGGCGAGTTCGACGCCGAGATCATCACGACCGAGTCCGAGCATTCGGTGATGTCGGCGTGCATCCCGGCCTCGCTCGCCGGGGCGCGCGTGTTCACCGCGACCGCGTCGCAGGGGCTGCTGCTGATGCACGAGCTCCTGCACTACGCGAGCGGCGCCCGCGCGCCGATCGTGATGGCGAACATCAACCGCACCGTCGCGTCGCCCTGGGCGTTCTGGCCCGACCAGACCGACAGCCTCGCGCAGCGCGACACCGGCTGGATCCAGCTCTACGTCGAGAGCGCCCAGGAGGCGCTGGACACCGTGATCCAGGCGTTCCGCGTCGCCGAGCGCGCGCTGCTGCCGGCGATGATCAACCTCGACGCGTTCTACGTGTCGCACGCGATGGAGGCCGTGGACGTGCCCGCGGCCGCCGAGGTCGACCGCTACCTGCCGCCGTTCGCGCCCGCGCACAAGCTCGACACCGCGAACGTCGAGTCGTGGGGCAACGTGGTGACGCAGGACATGTTCTGCCGGCATCGCCAGGCGATCCAGCAGGCGATGGACGGCGTGCCCGCGCTGCTCGCCGAGGCCGACCGGGCGTGGCACGAGCGGTTCGGCCGCGGATGGGGCGTCGTCGAGCGGTACCGCTGCGA
The DNA here is from genome assembly GCA_035711225.1 of Casimicrobiaceae bacterium. Taxonomy (GTDB): domain Bacteria; phylum Pseudomonadota; class Gammaproteobacteria; order Burkholderiales; family Casimicrobiaceae; genus VBCG01. The sequence continues at coordinate 13,932 of DASTCK010000162.1, read as the reverse complement.
GGGCGCCGGCACCGTCGTCGTCACGATGGGGAGCATGTGCGGGACTGCGCGCGAGGCGATCGACGCGATGCGCGACGCGGGCGAGGGCGTGGGGCTCGTCAAGGTACGCCTTTTCCGGCCGCTGCCGGTCGCTGCGTTGCGCGCAGCGCTCGCCGGCGTGCGCGACGTCGTGGTGCTCGACCGCAACCATTCGCCCGGCGCGGGCGGCATCCTGCACCAGGAACTCAAGTCGGCGCTCTACGGCATGCCGGGCGCGCCACGGGTGCACGGGTTGCTGGCCGGCGTGGGCGGCGTCAACGTGTCGCCGGAGCGGATCGTCGCGTTCGTGCATCGCGCCCGCGAGAGCGAGCCGCAGCCGGAATCGGTGTGGGCGGGGTGAGGCGATGATGCGTTTCGACCCCCGGCAGGACGCGATGCTGTGCTCGGGCCACGCCGCGTGCCCCGGCTGCATCGACGCGCTCTCGGCGCGGCACATCCTCGCGACGATGGGCCCCGACACGATGGCGATCATCCCGCCGTCGTGCATGGCGATCATCGCGGGCCCGCAGCCGATGAGCTCGCTGAAGATCCCCGTCTACCAGCCGACGCTGGAATCGAGCGCCGCGGCCGCGTCCGGGCTGCGGCGGGCGCTCGACGCGCTCGGCAAGCGCGACACGCAGGTGCTGGTGCTCGCCGGCGACGGCGGCACCTACGACATCGGGTTCCAGTGCCTGTCGTCGGCGGCCGAGCGCAACGAGGACTTCCTGTACGTGTGCCTCGACAACGAGGGGTACATGAACACCGGTGCGCAGAAGTCGTCGTCGACGCCGCACTTCGCGCGGACCGGCTCGACGCCCGCCGGCAAGACGTCGCGCAAGAAGAACCTGCCCGAGATCATGGCGGCGCACGGCATCCCGTATGTCGCCACGGCGAGCGCGAGCCACCTGCAGGACCTGGTCCGCAAGGTCGAGAAGGCGAAGCGCCTCCGCGGCACGAGGTTCATCACGGTGCTCATCCCCTGCCTGGACGGCTGGGGGTTGCCCGACGACGCGGGACTCATGGCCGCGCGCTACGCGGTCGAGTGCGGCGCGTTCCCGCTCTACGAGATCGAGGACGGCACGCGCTACACGCTCAACGTCGCCGCCAAGCCGCGGCCGGTGGCCGACTACCTCGCGCTGCAGCGGCGCTACCGCGGCATGACGGACGCCGACGTCGCGACGTTGCAGGCGGAGATCGACGGCGCGTGGGCGAAGCTCGTCGGGCACGCGGCCGCGAGCGAACGGGCGGCGGTGCACGCGGGCTGACGCGCACCCGCGAACGGCCGTGCGAGGGATCAGCGCCGAGCAGGGCGCGGATCGAGCTCGCGATGGACGAGCGTGTAGTGCAGCCGGTAGGTCGCCTCGACCACGTTCGCCGCGCCATGCGCCTGGAGTTGCGCGGCGCCGACGTCCGATGACGCGAGGCGCGCCAGAGCGGCCTCGTCGTATCCGGTGACGAGCAGGGCCCAGCCCGCGCCAGCGTCGGCGCCCCGGAGGCGCTGCTCGCGGGTCATCCCGGGCGTTGCCGCGCTCTCCAACAGGTGGGCGCTGCCGACGCCGCGCGTCGACGGAAGCGGGGGAAGCGCGACGTCGAGGAGCCAGCGGCGCAGCGACGATTCCGCGCCCGCCGCCGGCGTGAAGCGCAGCACCAGGGCGAGTTGGCCGAGGCCGGCGCCGACGCTCCCGCTCACCGAGCAGTAGCCGCGCGTCATGCCCCGGTAGTGGGGCATCATCCTCGCCGTCCATGCGCTCGGCGCGTTCAACCGGTCGAGGTAGGCCTTCGACGTGAGCGTGTCGAGGCTCTCGACCTCGTACATCACGAAGTACCTCGGCCCACCGCGCACCGCCACCCATCGGGACCCGCGCAGGAAGCCGGGAATCGACAGGCGCTCCGGAAGATGCTCGTGCGTGTGCCACGCGTCGTGCTCCGGAATCGCTTCCGGGGCGACGTCGAACGACAGGAGCATCGCGGCGCGGCCGACGAGGGGCATCAGGGGTTCCTGGCGGGCGGCCGAGTGTACCGCCAGGCGACCGGCCGCTTCGGCGCTCCGCAGCCTGCGGGCCGATCGTCAGCCGGCATTCTGGCGAGCGAGGATCGCGAGCGTCGCCTCGTCGGGCTCGCCGGAGAAGAACCGGTCGAGCGCCTCGGCGAACAGCGGCTCCGAGGGGCTCGCCCGCGCGAAGAGCGTGAGGCACGAGCGGAACTTCGTCGCGTCCACGTCCCCCAGGATGTCGCGCGCGGCCGTCCCCGAGTGCGCGTTCATCGCGGCCACGCATTCGCGAAGGCGCGCTCCGAGCAGCGGATGGCCGAGGTACGCCTTCGCCTCGGCCAGCGAGCGGATCGCGTACCGCGTGGCCATCGCGCTCGACCCCAGGCCTGCGACCTGGGGCAGGATGAACCAGCTCCAGTGCGAGCGCTTGCGGCCGGCGCGCAATTCGGCGAGCGCCTGCGCGTAGCTCGCCGCCTGTGCCTGCACGAAGCGATCGAGGTCGTGCGGATCGTGCGGCGGCGTCGTCACGCGAGCGTCACGCCGTGCGCGCGGGGGGTCTTCGTGCCTGCCTCGTGCCGGCGGCTCCGCTTGCGGGTCGACAGAGCCCGCGCCCCCGCACGCTAGAACGCCGAGATCCCCGTCTGCGCGCGCCCGAGGATCAGCGCGTGGATGTCGTGCGTGCCCTCGTAGGTGTTGACGGTCTCGAGGTTCAGCATGTGGCGGATCACGTTGAACTCGTCGACGATGCCGTTGCCGCCGTGCATGTCGCGCGCGGTGCGCGCGATCTCGAGCGCCTTGCCGCACGAGTTGCGCTTCAGGATCGACGTGATCTCGGGCGCCGCGATGCCGTCGTCCTTCATGCGGCCGAGGCGAAGGCACCCCTGCAGCCCGAGCGCGATCTCGGTCTGCATGTCGGCGAGCTTCTTCTGGACGAGCTGGTTGGACGCGAGCGGCCTGCCGAACTGCTTGCGGTCGAGCGTGTACTGCCGCGCCGCGTGCCAGCACGCCTCGGCGGCGCCGAGCGCGCCCCACGCGATGCCGTAGCGCGCGCTGTCGAGGCAGCCCATCGGGCCCTTGAGGCCCTTGACGTTCGGCAGCAGGTTCGCGGCCGGCACGAACACGTCGTCCATCACGACCTCGCCGGTGACCGACGCCCGAAGGCTGAACTTGCCCTCGATCTTCGGCGCGGACAGCCCCTTCATGCCCTTGTCCAGGATGTAGCCGCGGATCGCGCCGTCGTCGTCCTTCGCCCACACGACGAACACGTCGGCGATCGGCGCGTTGCTGATCCACATCTTCGCGCCGGAGAGCCGGAAGCCGCCCTCGACGCTCCGCGCCCGCGTGATCATCGACCCGGGATCGGAGCCGTGGTTGGGCTCGGTCAGGCCGAAGCACCCGATCCACTCGCCGGTCGCGAGCTTCGGCAGGTACTTCCTCCGCTGCTCCTCGCTGCCGTAGCTGTAGATCGGGAACATCACCAGCGAGCTCTGCACGCTCATCATCGAGCGGTAGCCGGAGTCGACGCGCTCGACCTCGCGCGCGATCAGGCCGTAGCAGACGTAGTTGAGCCCAGCGCCGCCGTAGGCCTCGGGAATCGTCGGGCCGAGCAGCCCGAGCGCGCCCATCTCGGGGAACACGCTCGCGTCGACGGTCTCGTGGCGAAAGGCGTCGCGGATGCGCGGCGCGAGCTTCTCCTGCGCGTAGTCGTGCGCGGTGTCGCGCACCATGCGCTCGTCCTCCGAGAGCTGCGCCTCGAGCAGGAACGGGTCGTCCCACTTGAACTGGGCCTTGGTCGCGGGGCGGTCGGGTGCGTTCATCGCGGGCTCCGGGGCGGCGGCGCGTCGCGCCGGCTGCGTCAGCTTATCGTCATGCCGCCGTCGGCGGCGATCACCTGGCCGGTGACGTAGCTCGCGCCGCCGGAGGCGAGGAACACGAACAGCGGGGCGATCTCGTCGGGCTCGGCCCAGCGTCCCATCGGGATCTTCTCGAGGTACCTGTCCCTGAACCGGTCGTCGGTGCGAATCGTCTCGGTCATCGGGGTGGCGGCGCCGGGGGCGATCGCATTGACGACGATGCCGTGCTTCGCGAGCTCCCGCGCCGCGGACTTGGTGAGCCCGAGGATGCCGGCCTTCGCGGCGCTGTAGTTGATCTGCCCGATCGTGCCGAGCACGCCGGCGGTCGACGTCACGTTGACGATGCGGCCCCAGCGGCGGTCCATCATGCCCGAGACGACCGCCTGGAGGCAATGGAAGCTGCCATCGAGGTGGACGGCCAGGACGGCCTGCCACTGCTCGGCGGTCATCTTGTGGAGCATCGCCGGGCGGACGATGCCGGCGTTGTTGACCAGGATGCCGATCGGGCCGAGCGCCGCCGTCGCTGCCGCGACCATGGCGTCGACGCGCGCGCGGTCGGCGACGTCGCAGGCGATGCCGATCGCGCGGCCACCCGACGCGACGATGGCCTCCGCGACGCGCCTCGCGTCGTTTTCGTCGAGGTCGACGACCGCCACGCCCGCGCCCTCGCGAGCGTACGCGCGGGCCACGGCCGCGCCGATGCCGCGCGCCGCCCCCGTGACGATGGCGTTGCGTCCCTCGAGCTGCATCGTGGTCTCCGCACCCGCCCCGCGGGCGGTCGCCCGACTGTGCGCGGAGGGGGCCCGAGCGGCCTTGACGGCCGTCAAGGCGCGTCGGCCCGGCGGACCGAGAATGGTCGCGAGGCCGGGACGCGTCCCGGCGACGCTCCGATGGCCCCCGACCTGCACGACGTTCCCGACCACGACGGCATCCTCGCCGCGATCGCGACCGTCATCGATCCGGAGGCCGGCATGAACGTCGTGGATCTCGGCCTCATCTACGACGCGGCGCTCGACGGCGACCGCGTCTCGATCACGATGACGATGACCACGCCGGCCTGCCCGGTGGGCGACTACCTCGCGGATGCGGTGCGCGATGCGGTCGCCGGCCGCTATCCGTCGCTCGAATCGGTCGACGTTACGATCACCTTCGACCCGCCGTGGACGCCGGACCGCATGAGCGACGCCGCGCGGGCGAAATTCGGCTGGTAGCGGGCGTCTTCGAGGAACGGGTTTTCAGCCTGGCGCGCGGGGGCTCGAGTTCGCAAGGCGGTGCTCGGCAGGCGGTCGGAAGACCGGTACGTGGTGTCTGCCGCGGCGCAGGTCGGGATCGCTTGGCGAGCTTTCACCGCGCACCGCCTACCGCCGACCGTCGCGGCTGTTCGGTTCGGATTCGGGGACCGGATACATGCCAGGCTCCTGAAGCTTCACCGCTTCCGCCCCGTCGCCGGCACGACCTGCCGGTCCATGATCCCGAGCATCGTCGCGATCGTGATCGAGCGGAACGTCGCGAGCGCGATCTCGTCGATCTCCGACAGCACCGCGGCGATCGCGCGGCCGGCGGGCGTCCGCTCGCCGGGCTCGCTGCGGCGGGCGTTGGCGGGCGTCAGCTCCTCGAAGCGCCGGATGACGTCGTGCAGCGTCAGCCGGCGGGCGTTGCCCGCGAACCGGTAGCCGCCGCCGGCGCCGCGCACCGACTCGACGATGCCGGCGCGGGCCAGGTCGGCCAGCACCTTCGCGAGGTGGTGCGCCGACACGCCGTACTTGGCGGCGATCTCGAACGCCGCGACCTGCCGATCGCCGGCCGCGGCGCATTCCAGCACCGAGAGCAGCGCGAGGCGCGAGTTCTTCTGCAGGTTCACTCGAGCACCATCTCGAGCGGGATGAACGGCCCGGCCATCATCCCCTGGCTCCGGAAGAACGACAGCACGAGCGCGTTGTCGCGGGCGAGCAGCGTCCGGATCGTCCGGACGCCGGCGCGCCGGAACCTCGCGGCGATCGCCTGCAGCAGCCGCGTGCCGACGCCGGCCTGTCGCGCGTCGGGATGCACGTCGATCGCGAACACCCATCCGCAGGGAGGCGAGCCGAACTCCCAGTCGCGCACCTCGCCGATGATGAACCCCACGACGCGCCCGCCGGTCTCGGCGACGAGGAACTGCCGGCCGTCGGCGGCGCCGCCGTAGCGCCGGAAGACGCCCCGCCAGTACGCGCGCTTCTCGAGCCCGGTGACCCGCGCGTCGAGCGCGATGACCGCCGGGAGGTCGGTCGGGCGCGCCGGCCGGACGGCGACGGCCTCGGGACGGGCGGCGGCGGCGCGCACGCGGGCCCGGGCGGATCGGTCGGGAGAGCGGGGGCGGGCCGTCATGTTGATGCGCGTCAAGGGCAATTCGGTATCGGGTTACCAGAATAGACCACGAAAGCCGCGAACGCTCAACCGGGCCGGGCGTTTCCCCGCCCCGCACCGCTGCCAGCCCGCGACCCGCCCGAGGAGGCCACCGATGAAGCCCACGCTCGTAGCCGGCCTGACCGTCACGCGCGCCGTTCCCGTCGACCGCGAGCGCACGATCGCCTTCATGGGCGAGGGCGCGCGCGTCTACGCGACGCCGATGCTGGTGCGCGACATCGAGGTCGTCGCGCGCGAGATGCTGCTGCCGCACCTCGACGACGGCCAGGACACGGTCGGCACGCGCGTCGAGATCGATCATCTCGCGGCGACGCCGCTCGGCATGGAGGTCGAAATCACCGTCAGCGTGGCGTCGATCGCCGGGCGCGCGATCACGCTCGAGGTGTCGGCGCGCGACAGCATCGACCTGATCTGCCGCGGGCGCCATCACCGCTACGTGGTCGACGTGCACGCCACCGAGGCGCGCGTGGCGGCGAAGGCCCGCAAGGCGGGCTTCCTGCCGACCGCGGCCCGCGCCTGATCGGCCTGCCGTGGCCCCCTCCGCCGCCGTGCGGGTCCCGACGTACTGCTACCAGTGCGTCGCGGGCCCCGACCTGCTGACCGTCAAGGTGGTCGACGGCGTGGCGACCGAGGTCGAGCCCAATGCGTGCGCCGCCGCGATCCATCCGGGCGGCGGCAAGGTCTGCGTGAAGGCCTACGGGCTCGTGCAGAAGACCTACCACCCGCAGCGCGTGCTGACGCCGATGCGCCGGACCAATCCGCGCAAGGGGCGCGACGAGGACCCGGGCTTCGTCCCGATCCCGTGGGACGAGGCGTTCGACCTGATCGCGGGGAAGCTCAACGCGATCCGCGCCGAGGGCCTCGTCGACGAGTCGGGCTATCCGCGCGTGGCGGCGACGTTCGGCGGCGGCGGCACGCCGCAGTCGTACATGGGCACGCTCCCGGCGTTCCTGTCGGCGTGGGGCCCGATCGACATGGGCTTCGGCTCGGGCCAGGGCGTCAAGTGCTACCACTCGGAGCACCTGTACGGCGAGTTCTGGCATCGCGCGTTCATCGTCGCGCCGGACACGCCGCGCACCGATTACCTGATCTCGTGCGGCGCGAACGTCGAGGCGTCGGGCGGCGTCGTCGGCGTGTGGCGCCACGCGAACGCGCGTGTGCGCGGCATGAAGCGCGTGCAGGTCGAGCCGCACCTGTCGGTGACCGGCGCGTGCTCGGCCGAGTGGGTGCCGATCAGGCCGAAGACCGACGCGGCGTTCCTGTTCGCGCTGCTCCACGTGCTCGTGCACGAGGCGCCGCGCGAGCGTCTCGACCTGCCGTTCCTCGCGCAGCGCACGGCGTCGCCCTACCTGGTCGGTCCGCACGGCTACTACCTCCGTGACCGCGCGACGCGCAAGCCGCTCGTGCGGGATCGCGCAGGCCGTGCCGTGCCCCACGACGCGAGCGGCGTCGATGCGGTCCTGGAAGGGCGCTGCCGCGCCGAGGCGATCGAGGTCGGTCCCGACGAGGCCATCCTCGCCGACGGCGTGCTGGAAGGCACGACGGCCTTCACGCTGATGGCGGAGCACCTCGCTCCCTACTCGCCCGAGTGGGCCGAGCGCGTGTGCGAGGTCCCCGCGGCGCGGATGCGCGGCATCGCGCGCGAGTACCTCGACCACGCGCGCGTGGGCGAGACGATCGAGGTCGACGGCGTGACGCTGCCGCTGCGGCCGGTCGCCGTGACGCTCGGCAAGACCGTCAACAACGGCTGGGGCGGCTACGAATGCTGCTGGGCGCGCACGATGCTCGCGGCGCTCGTGGGCGCGCTCGAGGTCCCGGGCGGCACGATCGGCACCACGGTGCGGCTCAACCGCCCGCAGAACGACCGGCTCAAGAGCGTGAAGCCCGGGCCCGACGGCTTCATGGCCTATCCGCTGAACCCGACCGACAAGGCGCGCTGGTCGCCGAGGCCGAACATCCGCAACGCGTACCGGACGATGGTGCCGCTCGCCGCCGACGGGCCGTGGAGCCAGGCGCTCGGGCCGACGCACTTCTCGTGGATGTTCCTCGACGACACGCCGAAGGGCCTTCCGCGGGTCACGCTGCCCGACGTGTGGTTCGTCTACCGGACCAACCCGGCGATCTCGTTCTGGGACACGCCGGGCATCCAGACGAAGATGGCGCGGTTCCCGTTCGTCGTCGCGTTCGCCTTCACGCGCGACGAGACCAACCATTTCGCCGACGTCCTGCTGCCGGACGCGACGGACCTCGAGAGCCTGCAGCTGATCCGCATCGGCGGCACCAAGTTCGTCGAGCAGTTCTGGGACCACCAGGGCTTCGCGCTGCGGCAGCCGGCGGTCGCTCCCCAGGGCGAGGCTCGCGACTTCACCGACGTCGCGAGCGAGCTGGCGGAGCGTTGCGGGCTCACGCACGACTACGTCACCGCCATCAATCGCGGCGTGGCCGGCGTCCCGCTCAAGGGACCGCACTGGAACGTCGAGCTCGACCCCTCGCGCGGGCATTCGCGCGAGGCGATCTGGGAGGCGATCTGCCGCGCGGCGAGCGCCGAGGTCACCGACGGCCGCGAGCAGCACGGCCTCGACTGGTTCCGCGAGCACGGGTTCTGCACCAGGCCCTATCCGCAGGTCGACTGGTACCTGCTGCCCACGCTGGTCGAGCAGGGGCTGCGCTTCGAGCTGCCCTACCAGGAGCGGCTGAAGCGCGTCGGCGCGGAGCTGGGCGCGCGGCTGCACGAGCACGACATGCGCTGGTGGGACCGGCAGCTCGCCGAGTACCAGGCGCTGCCGGCGTGGAAGGACTTCCCGGCGCTGTGGGACGACGCGCTGCGCGAGCAGGGCGGCACGCCCGAGCGCTTCCCGTTCTGGCTGCTGACCGCGCGCAGCATGCAGTACGCCTGGGGCGGCAACGTCGGGATGCAGCTGATGCGCGAGGTCGCCGACAACGTCGCCGGCCACCGCGGGGTGATCGTCAACGGCGGGGCGGCGCGCGAGCTCGGCATCGAGGACGGCGACGAGATCGAGATCGCGACGCCGCGCCGGTCGACGCGCGGGATCGCGGTCGTGCGCGAAGGCATCCGGCCCGACACGCTGCTCGCGATCGGCCAGTTCGACCACTGGGCGACGCCGTACGCGAAGGACCTCGGCGTGCCGAGCCTCAACACGCTCGCCACGATGTCGCTCGCGCTCACCGACGCGACCGGCTCGGGGGCGGACGTCGTGCGCGTCTCGCTGCGGCGCATCGGCGGCGCGCGCAAGGGGCGGCGATGACGCGCTGGGCGATGGTCGCGGACCTGCGGCGCTGCGTCGGCTGCCAGACCTGCACGGCGTCCTGCAAGCACGCGAACGCGACGCCGCCGGGCGTGCAGTGGCGTCGCGTGCTCGACGTGGAGGTCGGCACCTATCCCGACGTCGCGCGCGCGTTCGTGCCGGTCGGGTGCCAGCACTGCGACGACCCGCCGTGCCTCGCGGTGTGCCCGACGACCGCGACGCGCAAGCGCGCCGACGGCATCGTCACGATCGACTACGACCTCTGCATCGGCTGCGCGTACTGCGCGATCGCCTGCCCGTACCAGGCGCGCTCGCGCACCGATCGCGCGACCTTCGCCTACGGCAAGGCCACGGCCCAGGAGGCGAAGCGGCACGACCCGCGGCGTCTCGCCGTCGCCACCAAGTGCACGTTCTGCGCCGACCGGATCGACGACGGGCTCGCGGCCGGCAAGACGCCGGGCGTCGACCCGGAGGCGACACCGGCGTGCGTCAACGCGTGCATCTCGCAGGCGCTCTCGTTCGGCGACTTGGACGACCCGTCGAGCAACGTGTCGCGGCTGCTGGCCGAGAACGAGTCGTTCCGGATGCACGAGTCGCTGGGCACCGGGCCGGGGTTCCACTACCTGTGGGACAGGCGCGAGCACGGCGGCCTGCGCGAGCTCGAGCGCCTGATCGCCGACGCGATGGAGGCCGCGTGAACGCTCGCCCGATCACGCCGGGCCCCGGCATGAAGCCGTGGCGCCAGCGCCACTGGGACGCGCGAGCGGCGTGGAATTTCGTCGCGGGCGGCGCCGGGAGCGGATTGATCGTCGCCACCGCGGTGTCGGGCGCGCGCGGGCCCCTCGCCGCCGCGCTGCTCCTGGGCGCGCTCGCGCTGATCGGCAGCGGGCTTGGCGCCGTGTGGCTCGAGATCGGGCGCCCGTGGCGCGCGCACAACGTGCTCCGCAATCCGCGGACGTCGTGGATGAGCCGCGAGGCGTACGCCGCGGTCGCGCTCGCCGCGGCCGTGCCGCTGGCCGCGTGGCTCGAGGCGACCCGCTCGCCGGCGGCGCCTTCCGCGATGCTCGTCGCCTTCGTCGTGGCGCTCGGGTTCGCCTACTGCCAGGCGCGCATGCTGCATGCGGCGAAGGGCATTCCCGCGTGGCGCTCGCCTGCGCTTCCGGCGCTGATCGTGCTCACGGCGCTGGCGGAGGGCGCGGGCGCCTGGTGGATCGTCGCGGCCTGGGCCGGCGCCGGCACCCAAGCCGCGCTCGCGCTCTTCGGGCTCGTGCTGGTCGGACGGCTCGCCGCGTGGCTCGCCTACCGCCGCACGTTGCGCGATGCGCCCCGGGCGGCCGCTGCGCTCGCCGTTCCCGGTGCCGCGCTGGCCATCGGCGGAACCCTCGTGCCGCTCGCGATGATCGCCGCGACGGCGCTGACCGCGAACGAGACCGCGGTCGCGATGATCGCCGCGACGGCCGGGGCGCTCGCGTGGGCCGCCGGCGCGGCGTTCAAGCTCGTGCTCATCCTGCGCGCATCGTTCAACCAGGGCTTTGCGCTGCCGCGCATGCCGGTGCGCGGCCAGCCCTCGCCCGCCCAGCATGCGGAATCGCGCCGCCTCGCGGCTGCGTTCGCGCCGTCGTCGGCTGGCAGGACCCCGCGGCCATGACGCGGCGCATCCTCGCGTGTACCGTCAACGGTCGGCCGCGCGAGGCGGCGGTCGCCGACACGACGCTGCTCCTCGAGTTCCTGCGCGAGGACCTCGGGCTCACCGGCACCAAGCGCGGGTGCGACGGCGGCGAGTGCGGTGCCTGCACGGTGCTCGTCGACGGTCAGGCGCGGCTCGCCTGCCTGACGCTCGCCGTCCGTTGCGACGGCGCACGGATCGAGACGATCGAATCGCTCGCCACCGGCGGTCGCATGAGCGCGTTGCAGGCCGCCTTCCACGAGAAGCTCGGCACGCAATGCGGCTTCTGCACGCCGGGCATGATCCTCGCGGCCGAGGCGCTGCTCCGGGCGAACCCCGCGCCCGACGACGCGACGATCCGCGATGCGCTGTCCGGCAACCTGTGCCGCTGCACCGGCTACGTCAAGATCGTCGAGGCCGTGCAGGCCGCGGCGCGGGCGAGGCAGCCATGACCAACGCGAACCCCGCGGTCGGCGTGCGCCAGCCGCTCATCGACGGCGTCGAGAAGGTGACGGGCGCGGCACGGTACACGGCCGATCTCGCGCCGCGCGACGCGCTCGTCGGCGCGATCCTTCGAAGCCCGCTCGCGCATGCGCGCATCCGCGGGATCGACACGTCGAAGGCGCGCGCCCTGCCGGGCGTGCGCGCGGTCGTCACCGCAGACGATTGCGCGGTCGCCTACGGCGTGATCCCGATCGCGCAGAACGAATACCCGCTGGCGCGCGAGCGGGTGCGCTACCGCGGCGAGCCGGTCGCGGCGGTCGCCGCCGACGACGCCGCGACCGCGCAGGCCGCGCTCGACGCCATCGTGCTCGACCTCGAGCCGCTGCCCGCGTACTTCGACGCCGAGGCGGCGCGCGCGCCCGGCGCGGTGACGCTGCACGACGACAAGCCGGGCAACGTCGAGCGCGCGGTCGAGCAGGCCTTCGGCGACGTCGACGCCGGCTTCGCGCAAGCGGCGCTCGTGCGCGAGCGGCGCTTCCACTACGCCGAGGTGCACCACGCGATGATGGAGCCCGACGCGGCGCTCGCGCACTGGGACGCGGAGCGCGGGAGGCTCACGCTGCACTCGGTCACGCAGGTGCCGTTCTACGTGCACCTGGCGCTGGCGCGTTGCCTTGGCCTCGACGCGTCGGCGATCCGCGTCGTGAAGCCGTTCGTCGGCGGCGGCTTCGGCCACCGCACCGAGACGCTCAACTTCGAGATCGTCGCCGCGCTGCTCGCGCGCGCGGCCGGTGGCTGCGTACGCCTCGAGCTCACGCGCGAGGAGACCTTCCTCACGCACCGCGGGCGCCCCGAGACCGACGTGCGCCTGAAGATCGGCCTGGCGCGCGACGGCGCGATCACCGCGGTCGAGGCGGAAGTCGTGCAGCGCGGCGGGGCCTACGCGGGGTACGGGCTCGTCACGATCCTGTACGCCGGCGCGCTGCTCCACGCGATCTACCGCGTGCCGGCGTCGCGCTACCGTGGCTTTCGCGTCTACGCCAACACGCCGCCGAACGGCGCGATGCGCGGCCACGGGACCGTCGACGTGCGCCATGCGTTCGAGGCGTTGCTCGACGCGATGGCGGCCGAGCTCGGCCTCGATCCGTTCGCGGTGCGACGCGCCAACCTGATCGAGGCGCCGCACCGCACGCCCAACGACCTCCAGGTGAATTCCTGCGGCCTCGCGCAGTGCCTCGACATCGTCGAGCGGCGCTCCGGATGGCGCGAGCGTCGCGGTCGCCTGCCGCGCGGCCGCGGGCTCGGGATGGCGTGCTCGCACTACGTCTCCGGCTCGGCGAAGCCGGTGCACTGGACCGGCGAGCCGCACGCGGTCATCCACCTGAAGCTCGACTTCGACGGCGGCATCACGGTGCTGACCGGCGCGTCGGACATCGGCCAGGGCAGCTCGACGCTGATCGCGCAGGCCGTCGCGGAAGTGCTCGAGCTTCCGCTCGCGCGCATCACGGTGGTCGCCAACGACAGCGCCGTGACGCCGAAGGACAATGGCAGCTACAGCTCGCGCGTCTCGTACATGGTCGGCAACGCCGCGATACGCGCCGCCGAGGATCTCAGGCGCACGCTCGTCGCGGCCGCGGCCCGAAAGCTCGAGGTGGGCGCCGGCGACATCGAGTGGGAGGGCGAGCGCTGCCGCGTCGCCGGCACCGACCGCGGGCTGGGCTTCCGCGAGGTCGTCACCGAGGCGCTGAGGGAGGCGGGGACGATCGTCGCGAAGGGGGCGTGGTCGACGCCGCCCGAGACGCAGGGCGGGACGTTCCGCGGCGCGGCCGTCGGCTCGTCGGCGGGGTTCTCGTACGCCGCGCTGGTGGTCGAGGTCGACGTCGACGAGGACACCGGAAGCGTGCGCGTCATCGACGTGTGGGTCGCGCACGACTGCGGGCGCGCGATCAACCCGCTGGCCGTCGAAGGCCAGGTGCAGGGCTCGGTGTGGATGGGGATGGGCCAGGCGCTGTGCGAGGAGACGCAGTACCTCGACGGCCTCCACGCGCGCGCGAACTTCCTCGACTACCGCGTGCCGACGATCGTCGAGTCGCCGCCGATCGACTGCTCGATCGTCGAGGCGCCGGACCCCAACGGACCGTTCGGCGCGAAGGAGGCGGGCGAGGGCTCGCTGGCCGCGTTCCTGCCCGCCTTCACCAACGCGATCGCCGATGCCGTGGGCCTGCGAATCGACGCGCTGCCGGTCTCGCCGGATCGGCTGCTCGAGGCGATCGTCGCGCGGCGACGCGACGA
>DASTCK010000161.1:0-47634 GCA_035711225.1 Casimicrobiaceae bacterium | reverse complement strand
GACCGGCGGACCCCCCCCTCCCGCGTATGCCGCGGCCCCGCGCCGCAGCGGCCTCCTCTACGCGCTCGCGGGCATCGTCGCCCTGGCCGCGCTGGCCGCGATGGCGATCTTCATGTTCGGCGGCCGCCCGACGGTGCCCTCAGGTTCGCCGACCGAGCCCCGCGCGACCGGCGTGCCGCCGACCTCGGACGCCGCGAAGGCCGCGCTCGACGAGGCCTCGAAGAGCGTCCTGAGGCCGTCGGGGTCCCCGGCGGCGAGCGATGCTCCTGCCGTGCCGCCCGCCGTCGTCGCGGCGGCGCCAGCCGAGCCCGCGGCGGCGCCTGCGCCGCCCCCGCGCGCCGAGCCTGCCGCGGCGTCCGAGCCCCCGCGCACGGTGGCGAGCCCGTCGCCCCGCCCCGCGCCCCGGGCCGCGCCGCCGGCGGCTGCCCCCGCCCCGGCCGCCGTCCCGAAGGCAACACCGAGCCCGCCGCGGCCCGTGGAGGCACCCGCGCCGGCACCTGCGATCGACCCGGTCCAGGTCGCGAGCGCCGAGCGCTTCGCGCAGATGCGCGAGGAGATGGGGCGCTGCTCGAGCACGAGCATCATCCCGAAGATCCAGTGCGAGCAGCGCATCCGCGCGCGCTACTGCGACGGCTACTGGGGTGCCGTGCCCGACTGCCCGACGTCCGGCCGCAGGAGCTGACCGCCGCGTCCCTCGCGCCCCGGCAGGCCGCCCGCGCGGGGGCGGACGGCCGCGTCAGGTCCGCTGCACCCAGCCGTTCACGGTGAATCGGCTGTCGCGAAACGCCTTCGAAGGCACGCTCACCTGCGTGACCTCGTGCATGACGCGCGCGTGGAAGAACACGATGCTGTTGTGCAGCGGCGCGATCGTCTGGAACGTGTCGCGGCGCGCGAGCTTGCCGTTGCGCACCTCGTCGTCGTAGACGCGGAGCTCGCCGCCGCTGAACGCGAGCGGCGTCCGGTTGAAGTAGTAGACGTAGGTGAGCTCGCGCTTGCGCGTCTCGTTGTCGGCCGCGTCGGTGTGCACGCGAAAGAAGCTCCCGTCGTTGTTCGCCGTCACCTGGCATTCGACGATGCCGACCGGGAAGCTCACGCCGAGGCCGCGCAGCACCTCGGGCATCAGAGCGCGGACCTTCGCGATCATCGTGCGCTGCAGGTCCGCCGGCGGGTCGAGCACGAGCGAGCGGCGATAGTCGTCGTCGTGGTCGCTCGTGAACGACGGCACGAAGCGGTCCTCGAGCGCGAACACGTGCGCGGCGAGCGCCTCGACCTCGGCGGGCGCGAGGAACGACTCGTAGCGGAACACGCGGTGGCGGACGAGGCGCGGCGCTTCCATCGCTTGGCACGGCGGCGGGCGCCGATGCTAGCACGCCGGCGTCGCGTCCCCGCCGTGCGGACCGCCGCCGTCCGTCGCCGTGGGTCGAGCGCGGTGCGCCTCTTGCTTCCACCGCGAGATGGGGCGGGCAAGCCGATGGACGGGCTCGCGTGTGACGCGGGGCGTCAATCCGTGACGGTGGGGGCGGACGTCGCCCGCGCCAGGCGTGCGCGCTGCGCGATGTGCGGGGCGCGGCCGGCGCGCGGGGAGCGTCGCTGCGCGAGCTGCGGCGCATTCCTGGTGCCGGTGTCGCGCCGACAGCGGTCGCGCGGCGAGGAGGCAGCGGCGCCGGGCACGGCCGTGGCGGGCGAAGGATCCGCGGGAGGCGGCGCGAACGCCGCTCCCCCCGCGGTGTCACATTCGTATCCGGCGATGGATCTCTCCCTTCCCGCCCACGACCTGCCGATCGCCTCGCGCCGCGGAGAGCGCCTCGTCGCGCTCTCGGCGCTGGGCGTCCTCGCGATCGCCTCGGTCTTCTTCGTCGAGCGGCTCGGCATGCTGTCGGATTTGCGCCAGCCGCCGCCGGTGATCGAGGCGACCTCCACGCCCGCGAACGTCGACGTCGGGCTTCGGATCGCGGAGAACGCGCCGTCGGGCGGCGAGCCGTCGCTGCCCGCGAGCGCAAGCGAAAAGGCGACGACCCAGGACGAGGCGCAGGCTTCGCCGCGCGCCCGCTCGCGCCCGACGGTCGCGACCGTACGCAAGCCGGACGTCCTCGCGGAGGCACGCGCTCGCCTCGCGGGCTCCGTGCGCTCGTCGGCGGCGCTGTCCGTCGCGAACGCGCCGCCCGCGCCGCCCTACGTGCGCACGCGCTGGGACCTGCTGCGCCAGGAAGTCTCGTGGTGCACGCAGCAGCCGTCGTTCTTCGACGCGGTGCTCTGCGAGCAGCGCGCGCGGCAGCGCTGGTGCGAGGAGTGGTGGGGGCGCACCCCCGAGTGCCCGAGCGGGCGGCAGGGAGATTACGCGAACTGAGGGGGACGCAGCAGGCACGCGGCAGGGCGCAGTGGCTGCGTCGCCATGGTCAACGACGCGGTGCCCGGGCCCCGTGGTTCCTGCTGCCCTGTGCGTCCTGCGATCCTCCGCGCGATCACCCGCGCCCCACGAACGGCATCTTCGTGGCCATGATCGTCATGAACTGCACGTTCGAGGCGAGCGGCAGCTCCGCCATGTGCAGGACGGCGTCGCCCACGTGCGCGACGTCCATCAGCGGCTCGATCGCCACCTGACCGTTCGCCTGCGGCACGCCGGTCGCCATGCGCGCCGCCATCTCGGTCGCGGCGTTGCCGATGTCGATCTGGCCGCACGCGATGTCGTACTTGCGGCCGTCGAGCGACGACGACTTGGTGAGGCCGGTGATCGCGTGCTTGGTCGCCGTGTAGGGCGCCGAGTTGGGGCGCGGCGCGTGCGCCGAGATCGAGCCGTTGTTCACGATGCGCCCGCCGCGCGGCGATTGCGCCTTCATCACGCGGAACGCCTCCTGCGTGCACAGGAAGGCGCCGGTGAGGTTGATGTCGACGACGTCCTTCCACTGCTCGACGGTCAAGTCCTCGAGCGGGATCGCCGGCGCGCCGATGCCCGCGTTGTTGAACAGGAAGTCGACGCGCTGCCAGGCGCGCACCGTCTCGTCGAAGAGCGCCTTGACCGACGCGGGAGACGTGACGTCCGTCGGCACGACGCGGGTGGCGCCGGCCGGCGCTTCCGCGGCGACCGCGTCGAGCGGCTCGCGCCGGCGGCCGGCGAGCGCGACCTTCCATCCGTGGCGAGCGAGGGCAAGCGCGACGGCGCGGCCGATGCCGGTGCCGGCACCGGTGACGATGGCGATCTTCGAGGCGGTCATCGAAACGGACCCTGCGAAAGTGAGCGATGGGGACAGCCGCGCGCCGGCGTGTCACGGACGCCGTGACGCCTCCGCGCGCAGCGAGGGTTAACGGTAGCTGCCCGTGCGCATCTGCACGGCGTTGGTCGCCGGCGCCGTGATGCGCGCGGCGGGACCGCCGAACGCCGGCGCCGCATCCCACGGGGCAGTGGTCATCATCGTGGCCGCGATGCCGCCCGCGCCGCGGACCTGGTCGCCGCGCGCAACGCTCGGGAACCCGGACACGATCTCGTCGGTGGTCGGGGGGCGGCCGCCGAGGCTGCCGAGGCCGACGACGCGGGACACGGGCGGGCAGAAATCCGCCTCGAAGAACACCAGGTGCTCGCCGCGCGCCCGCATCGCCGTGCGGCCCGGCGACGCCGGATCGAGCGCGCCTTCGAACGGCGAGGCGACGTCGCGGTAGACGATCTCGCCGGCGCGGTCGTACACGGTGAAGCACGCGGACGCCGCGGTGGCCGGGGCCGGCAGGGCGACGCAGGCGACGGCGATCGCGGCGGCGGCGATGGCAGGGGTCGTTCGGGCGGCGGTCATGCGGCGCTCCTCGTACGCGACACGGGCATTCAACCGCGAACCGGCGCGGCTGTCCATCGTGGCGCGTCGCACGGGCGTCGGCGGCCGATCAGCGGAACTTGACCTTCTCCGCCTTCAGCGTCGTCCCCTCGAGCGTCCCCTTGACCTCCACCGAGCGGCCGTTGGCGAGGTCCGACGCGTCGCCGTCGTCGAACTCGGCGTCGCTCGCGTCGACCTTGCGGCCCGCGACCACGAAGTTCGAGACCGAGACGAACGACGAGATCGTGCCCTTGACCTCGATGTCCTCGGTCTCGGGCGCGTCGTCGAACTCGACGCGCGTCGCCATCAGCACCCCCGCGACGAGCGATCCCTTCACCTGCACCTTCCGGCCCACCGCGAGGTCGGACACCGTGCCGTTCCGGTAGGTCGCGCCCGCGGCATTGACCTTCTGGCCGGCCACGACGAACGACGCGGGCGACGCGAAGCTCTCGATCGTGCCCTCGACCTCGAGCTCGGTGCCCTCGGTCCCGGACGCGAACGCGATCCTCGTCGCACGCAGCACGCCGCCCGTCACCACGCCCGTCGCCTCGACCGTGCGTCCGTTGGCGAGATCGGCGGCTGTGCCGTCCTCGAACGTCGCCGCCGAGGCGTCGACGGGCTGGCCGGCGACGAGGAAGCTCGACTTCGACACGTACGCGCTGATCGGGCCGGACACCTTGACCGCCTGGGCGTCCTCGGAGGCATCGGGCAGCGACACGTCGACCCTCGACGCGACGAGGATGCCGCTCGCGAGCGTCCCCTCGACCTCGACGTACACGCCGACCCCGAGGTCGGCTGCGCGGCCGTGGTCGAAGCTCGCGCCGCTCGCGTTCACGCGCTGCCCCGCGACCGTGAAGTCGGCGATGGACGCGAAGCCGCTGATCTTTCCCGCCACCTTCACTGTCTCCGCGCCAGGCGGCGGCGCATCGGCCGCCCGCCGCTCGACGCGCAACGCGATCCAGCCGGCGGGGCCGGCGCGCGCCTTGACCGTCACGCGGTCGCCTACCGCGAGCGTCGCGAGGCCGAACGCCGGGTCCGGCGGCACCCTGTTGTCCTCGAATTGCGTCGAGGCGGCGACCGCGATCGTCTCGCCGCCGACCACGAACGTGGCGCCGGGGACGTCGATCGACTGCACCGTGCCGTCGAGCTCGACGGTCGCCGGCTGGTCGAACTCGATCCTGCTCGCGATGACGACGCCGCCGTCGAGGCGTCCCTCGACCTCGACGCGGTCGCCGTTGCCGAGCGCCGCGGCCGAGCCGTTCTCGAACGTCGACGAGCGCGCGTCGACCGGCTGACCGTTGACGCGGAACGAGCCGAGGCCAGCGAAGTCGGTGACGAAGCCTTCGAGCTCGACGCGCTGGGCGCTCTGGCCGGGCAGGGGCGCGGCGACGATCGCGATCGCGCTCGCGCTCACGGTGCCGCCGACGAGCGGCACGGTCCCCGTGACGCGCACCTTGCTGCCGTTCGCGAGGCCGCCGGGCAGTTGGGCGGCGGCGAGCGACGAGTAGTCGACCGCCTGCGTCCCGACGGTGAAGCGCTTCTGCGCCGCATCGAGGTCGGCGACGGTGCCCACGACCTCGACCGGCACGACCGCCGGCGGCGGCTCGGCGCTGACCTGGATCCACGTCGCGTAGACGTCGGCAGGACCCGACCGCAGTCCGCTCACCTCGACGCGCTGTCCGAGGAGAGAGGCCAGCGTGCCTCCCTCGATCACGGTCAGCCGATCGGTGCGCACGCGCTGGCCCAGCACGGTGAACGAGGCGGCCGCGGCATCGGTTCCGTCGACGATGCCGGAGATCTCGGCGCGGTACGCGACCGAGGTCGCCTGCGCGCTCCCGTCCGGGTTGACCCGGCCTTCGACGCTGACGACCATCCCGATGCGAAGCTGCGTGGCGCTCGCCGCGACGCCGTTGACCGAGATCGCCGCGCCCGAGAGCGACACGGTCTGGCCGTTGACGACGATGGCGCCCGGCGCGGTGGCGGTGATGATGCCCGACGAGACGACGCGTGCCTCGCCGGTGCCGACGATGCCGCCGCTCGCGAATTGCGTCCCGCCGCCGCCGCAGCCGGCGACTCCGGCCAGGACGAGCGCCAGCGTGGCTAGGGTGGCGAAGCGCGAGAGGGCGCGGGCCATCGGGTCGAGGATAGGCGTCATGTCGAAGGTTTCTTGGATGCCGGCGGCGCCCCCGTGCCGCCGGTCGTTGCGCCGGCGTTTTCGCGCACCGGCTCCGCGTGGAAGAAGACGCCCAGCCGAATCTTCATGCGCTGGCCGGGGCGGGGCGGGTCGTCGCGCTCCAGCGCCATCCCGGCGACGTTGATCTCCTGCAGCGCGCTCATCGCCAGCGTTTCCGCGCGCGCGGCGAGCCTGGCCACCGCGGCGGGCGACAGGTCATCGTAGTAGACGCTGCGCTCGAGCTCCGGCGGCCCCGCGCCGGTCAGGTTGTGCACGCCCGACGCGAGGTGGTCGTGCAGCGCCTCGCCGAAGTAGTACGCCTTCGCGTCGAGCTCCTTGCCGGGCACGAAGCCGCGCGTGACGAGGTGCACGTGGTCGTTCGCGTCGATCTCGCACACGCCGAGGCGCACGAGCTCGTCGAGCACCGAGCGCGGCCGCACGTTCGTGCTCACCGATTCGACGAGCCCGGCGAACGAGCGCACGCCTCCCTGGCGCGGCGTGCGCGGCAGCGCGAGCGGCTTCCCCTTGGCGTCGCAATACGCGCGCTCGCCGAGCCAGCGCGCGACGATCTGGGTCCCGAGCGTGAGCCCGGGCGGCGAGTCCGGTTCGGGCCCCGGCTCGCGCAGCAGCCGGCGGATGTCCTTGCGGTGGACGCCGGTGAGCAGCGTGAGCCGGCTGTCGGTGGGGCGCTTGCCGCCGATGGAAAACTCGTCGGCGGCGGTCTCGACGTACACCTGCTTCAGGAGCTCGGTCAGGTAGGGGTAGGTGATGCCCTGGCTGACGAGCAGCCGAACGAGCGGCCGCAGCAGCCGGCGGACGGCCGCCACGACCGAATGGCGCGGCGCCAGGGGAGGGGCGTCGCGGGGAGGCGTCGGGCTGCGCATCCGGCGGCGGCGATCGGGGGCTAGGTGCGGGAAAGTTTCCCACATTCCCGCCTCGGACGCGAGGGCAAACCCCCGGGGCGCGCCGGGCCGCCCGGCGTCGGTCAGCGCCGGGCACCGAGCGCGAGGTTGAGCAGGATCGCGCCGAACGTCGCGGTACCGATGCCGCCGAGCGTGAAGCCGGCGAGCCTCAGCGTGAAATCGCCCGCCCCGAGCACGAGCGTCACCGCGGCGACGATCAGGTTGCGGTTGTCGGCGAAGTCGACGCGGTTCTCGACCCAGATGCGCGCGCCGGCGGCCGCGATGAGCCCGAACACGACGATCGACACGCCGCCCAGCACCGCGGGCGGGATCGCCTGGATCACCGCGCCGAACTTCGGCGAGAACCCCAGCAGGATCGCGATCAGCGCGGCGACGACGAACACCAGCGTCGAGTAGATCTTCGTGACGGCCATCACGCCGATGTTCTCGGCGTAGGTCGTCACGCCGGTGCCGCCGACGCTGCCCGCGACCATCGTCGCGACGCCGTCACCCACGAACGCGCGCCCGATCAACGGGTCCAGGTTGCGCCCGGTCATCGCGGAGACCGCCTTCAGGTGCCCCAGGTTCTCGGCCACCAGGATCACCGCGACCGGCGCGATCAGCGTGATCGCATTGCCCTCGAACACCGGCAGCTCGAAGCGCGGCGCGCCGAGCCACGGCGCCGCGGCGATCGCCGCGGTCGCGATCGGCTTGCCGAGCCCCATGCCGTTGGTGAGCACCGCGTAGGCGACGCAAGCGATCGCCAGCCCGACGAGGATCAGCAGGCGTTGCACCATTCCGCGCGTCAGGACGGCGACGCCGCCGACGCACACGATCGTGACGACGGCCATCCACGCGTCGAACGGCGTGCCGCTCGCGCTCTTCACCGCGATGGGCGCGAGGTTGAGGCCGATGACGGCGACGACCGCGCCGGTGACGACCGGCGGCATCAGCCGCTCGATCCAGCCGGTGCCGCTCGCCATCACGGCGCCGCCGATCACCGTGTAGACGAGGCCGCAAGCGACGATGCCGCCGAGCGCGACCGGCAGGTTCGGGTTGACGCCGGTCCCCGCGTAGCCGGTGGCGGCGATCACGACGCCGATGAACGCGAAGCTCGAGCCCAGGTAAGAGGGCACGCGCCCGCCGGTGATCGCGAAGAACACGAGCGTCCCCACGCCCGACATGAGCACCGCGACATTGGGATCGAAGCCCATCAGCAGCGGCGCGAGCACCGTCGCGCCGAACATCGCGACGACGTGCTGCGCGCCCATCGCGACGGTCTGCGGCCACGGCAGCCGCTCGTCGGGCGCGATCACGCCCTCGGTCTTCGTCTTCCACGCGAAGCTCGTTGCGGCCATCGTCGCCTCCCCTTGCGCCGCGTCGCGGCGTCGCGCGCATTCTAGGGCGGGGCGGCGCCCCGCGCGTGTCCCGCGAACCCGTCCGGCGGTGGCGCGGACGAGCGTGCGCCGCCGCGCGGGCGTTGCTACCATCGACGGCTGCGGCGAGGCGAGGGAGGCGGTCGATGGTGCGCGGGAGCATGACGAGGCGAGGCGCGTTCGCGGCGGCCGCGTGGGTCCTGGCGCTGCCGGCGGCGGCCGAGGAGGTCGGCTCGGTCGACACCGCGTTCCAGCTGCTCGGCCCGGACCACAAGGTCGTCGTCGAGGCGTTCGACGACCCGAAGGTGGAGGGCGTGGTGTGCTACGTGTCGCGCGCGAAGACCGGCGGCATCAAGGGCGCGCTGGGCCTCGCCGAGGATCCCGCGCGATTCTCGGTCGCGTGCCGGCCGTCGGGGACGATTCGCTTCCGCGAGCCGCTGCCGCGGCAGGAGGAGGTGTTCCGCGAGAGCGCGTCGCTCGTCTTCAAGCACGTGCGCGTCGTGCGCATCGTCGACGCGCGGCGCAACACGCTCGTGTACCTCACCTACGCGGACCGGCTGATCGACGGGCATCCGGACAACGCGGTCACCGCGCTGCCGGTGCCGGGCGCCGCGATCCCGCTCGCGCGCTAGCGCGCCGGGTCGGACGCGCTCCCGCAGGTGCGCGTGATGCGGTCGTACTCGTCGCGCGTGTCGATCGCCGCGTGGCGGCGATCGAGCTCCTCGCGCGAGCGCTCCATGAACGCATCGAGGTGCGTGGACAACTCGCGCTTCAGCGACGCCTGCACGGCCTCGATCGTCGGCCCGTAGCGGACGCCGCGCCCGACGCGTCCCTCGAGCTCGCGTGCGAGCGCGGGCGCCGCTTCCGCGGCGTACGTCTCGAACACGGCGACGTGCTTGCGCTCGTGGTCGAGGATCAGCGGTTCGCGGCACGCGTCGCCGCGGTACTCGCGAGCGACGTACACGGTCATCCCGGTCACCTCGACCTCGACGCGCACCTGCGGCCGCGCGCACGCGCGCCCGCCGCGCGGGTCCTCGAGCCCCCCGAGCTCGATCGTCGAGCGGTAGCCGAACTTCGCGCGCGTGAGCCCCACGGTGTGGTGGTTGACCTCGCCGGGCTCGGACAGGCGCGCGAGCTCGAGGTAGGGCACCGAGTAGTCCTCGTGCACCTCGATCGGCAGCCCGACCACGGCGATCTCGCCCAGGGGCAGCGCCTCGCAGCGCGACTCGAACGACTGGAGCGGCGTGCTGGCCGCGAGCGCGGCGAGGCGGTCGCAGCCGGCGGCGACGACCAGCACGAGCGCGGCGGCGAGCGCGAGGAGGGGCATGGGCCGATGCTACCGGAGCGCGATTCGCCGCACGCACCCGGCGATCGGAGCCGGGCGGCCGACAGGCGGCATTGGCGCCGTTGCGATGACAATGTCATAGTAGCCTCGTCCGAAGGACCGCCTGCGGCGGCCGTCGGCCGAGCCATGCCGACCCCCCGACGCGACGCCCGCTCGTCCCTCTGCGCGATCTGCCGGCAACCGGCCGGGCCGGGCGCGCGACTGTGCGATCCGTGCCGGTCGGCGCTCAAGCGCGCCCGCGACACCACGGTGTCGGAGCAGATCCTGCCCTCCCGGCGCCACCGGCGGCGTCCGACGCCCGCGCTGGCCGCCGGCGCCCCTGCCGAGGCCGTGCCGGCGACGCCCGCCGTTCCCGCATCCGCGGCGCGCCGGTGGGTCCGCGGCGCCTGGCTTGCCGTGATGGCCGGCCTTATCGTCACCAGCGGCGCCTGGATCGTCCATACGCGGGGCATCGCGGGGACCATCGCCCCGCGCTGCGCGATCGCGCCGCCCGAGAGCGGTGCCGAGACGATCAAGGCAGCGGCCACCGCCTCCCGCGATCCCGCGGCGAGCGCGCTTCCGGACCGAGCGGCTGCGCCGGAGACCGCGCCACGCACCCTCGACGCGCGGAGCCTGCCTGCCGCGATCGCCGTCCCGCGCGCCGCGACGCATGCCGAGCCCGCCGTCCCGCTCCCGCCCTCGAAGTCGACCGTGGCGACGCCGATCGTTCCCGAGCCTGCGCCCCCCGCGCCGATCGTCGTCGCACAGGCGCCTGCGCCGCGCCCCGCGGCGCCGGACCGTTGGCAGCGGCTCGCCGATGCGCTCGCCCGCTGCCCTGCCGACGTGATCGGACGAACGATGTGCGAGGAATCGCTTCGGCTCGAGCACTGCGAAGGGTTCTGGGGGCGCGTCGCCGCATGCCCGGTGCGCCCCGAGCGCGACTACGGCAACTAGCGGCGGATGAGCGCAGGGCGGACGTCGCCCGCGCGTCCCTGCGCGGACGGTGGGGTCGTCGCGACGATCCGGGAGCGGCGCCAGCGGCGGACGGCGCTGGCGGCGTGAGCCGCGCTAGCCCGCCGGCGTCGACGCCTCGATGTTGCGGAAGCCTTCGCAGGCGCGCTTGCGGCCGAGCAGGTAGGGCAGCGATCGCCAGGTGAGGCGCGCGTGCCGGCGCAGGCGCGCCCCCACGCTCATCGCCGGCGGCGACACCGGCGTCGACTCGGCGAGGTCGAGGTACCAGGCCTCGGTGAGACCGACGTCCTCGATCTCGAGCGTCACCGGCCGCGCGGGTGCGCCCGCTGCCGGGTCCATCCGGCGATACAGCGGACCGGTCACCAGCAGGTACTCGGGCACGGGCACCGGGTTCTTGAGCATCCGATGCACGATGATGACGTCGATGCCGGCGAGCTCGGTCAGGTGCTTCACCTTCCGGACCGCCACCTCGCCCAGGTGGCCGACCAGCTTGAGGCGCAGCTTGCCGGCCTGCTGGCAGCCGTCGCACGGGCACAGCGTGTTGGCCGCGAGATCGGCCGCTCGACGGTGGAAGGCGCCGTGGATCGCGGCGACGCGCTCGGCGATCCATCCCGGGTCGCCGCCGGGCGCCTCGGCGAGGGGCAGGTAGAAGAACGCTGCGTCGCCCTCGAGCTTCGCGAGCCGCAGCTTCGGCCCCGCCGCGTCGATCACCGCCTCGATGAGTCGCGACACGACGTCGTGCGCGTGCGCGAGGCTCACCGCGTGCAGCTTCATGAACCGCGTGTAGCCGCCGATGTCGGCGATGAGGAGCAGGGCGGGCTCGACGGCCATGGCGGGCGAGGGACGCCGCGATCGACGCGCCGTCGCGACGCGCCGATGCGCTACCTGGTGCGCACCAGCACCGCGACGACGCGGCGCGTGTCGACGACCGCGTCGAAGAGCTCGCGGCCGGCGATCTCGCCCAGGTGGACGACCTGCGGGGTCACGAGCTTCACGACGCCGGTCAGCTCGTCGCCGGGGCCCAGCTTGACGGTGACACGCTTCCCCTTCTGCGCGGCGAGCACCTTGTCGACCGAGTCGCCGTCGCCGACCGTGAGCGCCTGCGCGCTGGCGACGGGAACGGCGAGCGAGGCGGCGAGGAGGGCGGCGGCGAGCGACAGGGGACGCATGGCGGGCTCCGGGGTGTGGGAGCGCCAGTGTAGGGCCTCCGCACGCCACGCGGGCGGCGCGCCGATCCCGCGATGCGCAGATTCCGCGCGCGGCGGGCGAAGCTCGCCGCATGGCCGGTGCCGCCCGCCGTGCCAGCGCTTCATCATGCACGAGGCGGCGTCCGTCGGTCGCGGGTTGGCAGCCGGGCGCGAGGCGTGCAATAGTGGCGGATAGCCTGGCGCCGGCGACGTTCCGGCGCGCGCGAGCGAAGGAATCGAACCGAGCCATGCCCACGTTCAGCCCCGAATCGCGCCGCCTCGCGGTGGCGCTGACCGCCCTGGTCCTCGTCGCCGCTTGCGCGACGCCCGACACGACCAAGCCGGCCGAGCCGCGCGGCACAGCGCCCGCGGCGGCTCCGGCGGCGCCGGTGTCTGCCGCCCCCGCTCCGGCGGCGCCGGTCGTTCCCGAGGTTCCGCCCGCCGAGGCGCGCCCGATGGCCGCCAGGCTCGCGCTTCAGGCGGTCGACCAGCTGCAGGGCGGCGACGACATCGGGGCGCGCGCGACGCTCGAGCAGGCGCTGAGGCTCGACCCGAACAACGAGCTCGCGAAGAACCTGCAGTCGCAGATCAACGCGGACGCGCAGCGGGAGCTCGGCAGCGTGTTCTTCCGCTACACGGTGCAGCCGGGCGAGTCGCTGTCGCGCCTCGCGCAACAATACATGGGGGACCGCTTCCGCTTCTGGATCCTCGCCAAGTACAACGACATCACCAACCCTTCGCGCCTGTCCGCAGGCCAGGTGATCAGGATCCCCGGCCGGCAGCCCGCCACGCCGCCGCCGGTCGCTGCGGCGCCGGAGGCCGCGCCTGCGCCCGCTCCCGCGCCCGCGCCCGAGGTGAAGCCGCCCGAGGCGGTCGCCGACGCGATGAAGCGCGGCGCCGAGCAGGAGCGCGCGAACAATCTCGAGGCCGCGTACGCGACCTACGTCGACGTCGTCGCGCGGTACCCGTCGAACAGCGACGCGGTCAAGAAGCGCGACGCGACCAAGGCGTCGCTGATCCGCACGCTCGACCGCGAGGCGTCGCAGGCGTTCCAGCGCCAGAACCTCGATCTCGCGATCGCCAAGTGGGATCGCATCCTCGAGCTCGACGCGAACAACCGCAAGGCGCGGCTCGAGCGCGAGCGCGCGCTCGATCTCAAGAAGCGGATGGCGGAGAAGTTCGGCGGCGCGCCGAAGTAGGGCCCGCCCGACCCAAGCAGGCGGCATGGGGACGGCGGTGGAAGATCGCGTCGGCTGACGCTTCACGCGGCGACCTCGGGCGCCGGCGCTGCCTCCCCGATCGCCTGCCGCCGATCGAGGCCCTTCGCTTCGGCTACTTCGCCGGCAACCTCGACAGCTTGTCGCGCGCGGCCTTTGCATCGCGAAGGCGCGCCTGCGCGTTCGCGTTCTGCGGGTCGTACTTCACCGACGTCTCGAACGCGCGGACCGCGCCGTTGAGGTCGGTGCGCATCAGCTTGACGCCGTCGCTGTAGTAGTCGACGGCGACCGCCTTCTTCAGCGCGACCACGCGCGCGGTCCACTCCGCCTGCGGCTCGCCGCGGAGCACGAGCGCCTGCTCGTAGAGGTTCAGCGCGCCCTCGCGCTGGCCCTTCTGCTCGAGCTCCTTCGCGCGCTCGGCGACCGTCGCCCCGATGCGCTGGCGCGTCGCGCGGTCCTTCGGGTGCCCGTCGACCCAGACCTTGAGCTCGCGCAGCGCGCCGGCCGTGTCGCCTGCGCGCAACATCTCGAGGCGCTGGTCGACGTCGTAGGAGTCGTTGCCGCCGGGGGCGGTCATCGCGACCACGGGCGCGGGGGCCGAGCCGGCCATTGCGTTCGGGGACGCCGGCGCCGTCTTCGCCGCGCGCGCGTCGGCAAAGAGGTCCTCGACGCGCACGCGCGCCGCGCGCCCGGCCTGCGCGCGCGCCATGTTCTGCCGGTCGATCTCGCGCAGTGCGCGCGCGGCCTCGGCGTTGCGCGGCTCGAGCGCGAGCGCGCGCAGGAACGACGTCGACGCGCGCGCGCTGTCCCCGGCGCGCTGTGCCGTCCGGCCGGCCTCGAGCGCGTCGCGGACGCCGCGTCGGATCTCGTTGCGCAACGCGTCGGCTTCGCGCTTCGACGCGTCGTCGTCGACCAGCATCGTCACGACGTGCAGGTGGTCGAGCGCCGTCGCGAGGTCCCCGGCGGCTCGCGCCTCGCGGGCAAGCTCGCGATGGCGGCGCACCGCCTCCTCGCGCGGCCCTTCCTGCCGGAGGACGCGCGGCGCCGGCGCCGTAGCCTCCTCGACCGGCGGCGGAGGCGCGGTCGCGCACGCTGCGGCGAACGCGCCGAGGCCCGCCGCGACGAGCGCCCGGTAGCGCGGTCGATCCGTCACGGCCGCGCGACCGGCAACGCGGTCACCAGCTTGGCCTTGAAGACGTCGAGCTCGTCGCCGCCGAACACCATGCTGCGGCGGAGCATCACCGGCGGGGCGAAGAACGCGTTGCCGCCGGGCGTGACGGTGACGCCCATCCTGACGTTCTTCGCGCGCAGGAACTCGACCACCGTGTCGTTCACGTCGCCGTACGGGAACGCGTAGGACACGGTCGCCTCGCCCAGCCGCTCCCGGATCACCTCGATCGGGGTCTCGACCTCGCGCCGGACGCGCTCGCGGTAGCGGGCCTCGTTCTCGTCGGCGAGCTTCATCGTCAGGTTCGAGTGCGTCTTGCTGTGCGGCTGGATGTCGACCAGCCCGCTCGCCGTCATCTCCTTCATCTGCGCCCAGTTGAGCGCGTCGCCGGCGCCGACGAAGTCCGTGTACAGGTACACCGTCGCGGGGAAGCCGTAGCGCTTGAGGATCGGCCAGGCGATCTCGTAGGTCGACCGGTAGCCGTCGTCGATCGTGAGCACGACCGACTTCCTCGGGAGCGCGATCCTGCCGTCGAGGTAGTCGACGAGCCGCGGCAGCGGGACGACGGTGTAGCCGTTGTCCTTCAGGTAGCGCATCTGCGCCTCGAACGACTGCGGCGTGACCGTCAGCGTGTTGGCGCGCGTCCCGAAGCGGTGGTAGCAGAGGATCGGCACCGTCTGCACCGTCGCCGGCTCGACGCCGCCCGGGTTGAGCGGGACGACCGGGATCGCGACCGCGCGGCCCGCGCGCGCCTCGTCGACGCGGTTGAACTCGGCGATCTCGAAGCGGCGCGAGCGATCGCCGAGGTAGCGCTCGGCGAGCGCCGCGAGGTCCTCGCCCGCGCGCGGGACGACGACGACGAACGACGCGTCGCGCGCGAGCAGCGGACCGGTCTCGGCCGGCGCGATCGCGAACGGGGCGGGCTTCGCCTCGGGCGGGCGCTGCGGCGCCTCCGCGCATGCGGCGAGCACGAGGGCCGCGGCGGCGATCGCGGCCGCGCGCAACGCGTCAGCCCGGGGTCGTCGCGACGGTGTCGGTGACGGGGGCGGCGGCGTGAGCGGACGCTGTCGCGGGGTCATGTCGTGCCTCCAGGGCCTCGGCGGTCTTGTCGAACGCGGCGTAGAGCTCGCCGAACTCGTCCTTGCGGGTCTCGCCGATCCGGACGTCGTAGCGTCCGTGGGCGATCTCGTCGAGCGAGCTCTTGAGCACGCGGATCGGCGCCGCGATGCGCCGCGCGAGCAGGTAGGTGCCGGCCGCCACGGCGGCGACGGTGACGAGCGTCAGGATCGCGAGCAGCACGTACACGAGGTTCGCGACGCGCGCGAGCGGCGCCTCGTAGATGCCGAGGTGCACCTGCCCGATGGGCTTCTTCTGGAACAGGATCGGCACCTCGAAGTCGAGCACGTTGCCGCTCGCGAGCTCGTGCGTCCGCACGGCGACCTCGGTGTCGGTCGAGTCGACGAGCCTGGCCGCCGGCGCGACGTACTTCTGGCCGACCTGCTTGGGGTCGTTGCTCCCGCGCACGACCCCCTCGTCGTCGGCGACGATCAGGTACGGGAAGTCCTGGCGGGCCAGCGTCTCCTGCACGAACACGTCGATCGCCGCGTAGTCCTCGGCGAGCAGCGGCACGGCGCTCTGCGTCGCCATGAACTTCGCGAGCGAGCCGCCGTAGCCCTTCACCTGGTCGAGCATCGCGGCGTACTGGCGCTGGTACAGGATCGCCGCGGTGAGCGTCATCGTCACCGCGACGATCGCGGCCATGATCCCCGCCCAGCGGACCGAGAGCGACAGCCCCTTGCCCTTGCCCTTCTTCTCCTCCTGCTCCTTGAGCTCGCGCGCCACGCCGATCAGCGCCTGCGCGAATTCCTCGCCGGTCTGAAAGCGCTTCTCCGGCTGCTTCTTGAGCGCGCGCTCGATCACGCGGCGCAGCGACAGCGGGACGTCGGGACGCAGCTTGTCGACCGTGGGCGGGTCGGTCTGCGTGATCTTCATCGCCACGCTGATGATCGAGTCGCCCTCGAACGGCAGCTGGCCGGTCACGAGCTTGTAGAGCACGACGCCGACGCTGAACAGGTCGGAGCGCGAGTCGACCTTCTGGCCCAGCACCTGCTCGGGCGACATGTAGTTGGGCGTGCCGAGCACGTCGCCGAGCTGCGTGTGCTGCGTGAGCTCGTGGTCGGAGCCGTCGATCCGGCAGATGCCGAAGTCGGTGACCTTCACCTGGTTGCCGGACGACACCAGCATGATGTTGCCCGGCTTGATGTCGCGGTGGATGATCCCCTTCTTGTGCGCGTAGTCGAGCGCCCGCGTGAGCTGGATCCCGATCTCGACGACGTCGCGCGTCGACACGCGCTGGTCGGAGCGGATCAGGTCGGTCAGCGTCATGCCGTCGACCAGCTCCATCGCGATGTACGGATGCTTGCCGTCGACGCCGACATCGAAGATCGTGACGATGTTCGGATGCGACAGCGTGCCCGCGCCCTTGGCCTCGCGCAGGAACCGCATCCGGTACTGGTCGTCGTCCGCGAGCTGGCTCTTGAGGAGCTTGATCGCGATCTCGCGGTCGATCTCGGGGTCGTAGCCCTTGTAGACGCGCGCCATCGCGCCTTCGCCGATGATCTCGCGTATCTGGTAGCGCCCTAGCCGTTCCATCGTGGTCGATTCCGTCCTCGCCGCCGGGCCCGACGGGCCCCGCGCCCCGCCGAGGATATCGCGTCGAGCGCGCGGCGGCAAAGCCCGGCGTGCGGCAAAACCCGGGCGAATGTTCGCATCGACGCGCCGGTCCGCAGCGCTCGCCAGCGCGCGCCCGACCTTGCTGCCGCGCCCTGATCCCCTATACTCTCCCGCTCGACCGAGCGCGCCACCTGCATGGAACCCGCCCCCGCACAGCGTCAGGCCGCGATCCTGTTCGCCGACATCGCCGGCAGTACCAGGTTGTACGAGACACTTGGTGACACCGAAGCGCTCGCGACGATCGCGAAGGCGCTCGACGTCATCCGGCAGGTCTGCGAGGAGCACGGCGGGCGCATCGTCAAGACGATCGGCGACGAGGCGATGGCGATCTTCCCCAACGCGGCCAACGCCGCGTACGCGGCCATCAACATCCAGACGCAGGTCTCCGCCATGAAGACCAGCCGCGGGGCGCCGCTCGCGATCCACGCCGGCTTCCACTACGGCCCGGTCATCGACGACAGCAAGGACGTGTTCGGCGATTCGGTCAATCTGGCCGCGCGGCTCACCTCGCTCGCGAAGTCGGGCCAGACGCTGCTCACCGCCGACACCGTCAACATCCTGTCGCCGTCGCTGCGCTCGCGAACGCGCGCGCAGGACACCCACACGGTGCGCGGCAAGCAGAACGACATCGCGGTGTTCGAGCTGATCTGGCAGGAGTCGCGCGAGGAGCTGACCGCGATGGCGCCGCGCGGCGAGCTTCGCGCGGCGATGCTCAAGCTCCGCCACGGCGGCAAGGAGGTCGACCTCGGTCCGACCGTCAACCTCTACACGTTCGGCCGCGACGCCCAGAGCGACATGGTGATCGGCGACCGGATGGCGTCGCGCCAGCACGCGCGCATCGAGCGGCGTCGCGACAGGTTCGTGCTGATCGACCACAGCACGAACGGCACCTACTGCACGGTGCACGGCGAGAAGGAGATCGAGCTGCGGCGCGAGGAGTTCACGCTGCGCGGCCGCGGGCGCATCTCGTTCGGCCACGCCTACGCCGAGGACCCGGCCGAGACGGTCGAGTTCGACACGCAGGGGGCGTCGTGACGCGCCTGCGGGGCTTGCCATTCGCCGCCCGCGCGGCAACAATCGCGCGATGACCGACTCCAAGGGCGCGGCGGCGCCGCTCGACTCGCGATCCGCGCCCGAGCCGACGCCGCGCAACGCCAGGGCGACGCCCGCGAACGTCACGATCCGGCTGCCCGGATCCGCGGCGCCAGACGGCGGCTGGGTCGTGCGCCCGGCCCTGGCGGTGCTCTTCCGGATCGCGATCGGCCCGGCGGCCGACCGTTACGTCCCGCGCTTCCTGGCGTTCGAGCGCGCCGGCCATGCGTTCCCGGGCTGGCACTGGCCCGCGTTCCTCGCGCCCCCGGTGTGGGCGTTCTACCGCAAGCTGTGGTCCGAAGGCGTGGCGTTCTCGCTGCTCCCGGTCGCGGGCGCCATCGCGTTCGCCTCGCTCGGCGGCTCGCTCGACGGCACCGGCGTGCTGTGGTGGATCGCGCTGGCGTTCTCGGTGTGGCTGTTCCCCGCGCTCCTCTCCGCGCTGTCCGCCGACGCGCTCCTGTGGGGACGCGTGCGACGCGACGTGGCGCGCGCGGAGACCGGCGCGCGCAGCGCGACGAAGGCGGTGCAGGCGCTGTCCAGCGGGGCGCCGACCTCGCCGGCCTCGGCGATCGCGCTCGGGGGCGGGGCGATCGTGCTCGCGGCGACGCTGCTCGGCCCGCCGATCCGCGCCGAATACGTCGCGCATGCCGCGCGAGACGCCGTGACCGCGGCGCTGACGTCGATGCGCATCGTGCAGGAGGCGGTCGAGTCCGCCTGGGACCGCACGGGCACGCTCGCTCACGCCCGCAACGTCGGCACGCTGCTCGCGCAGAACGACGGAGCGTACGTGGGCGACGTCGCGGTCACGTCGAGCGGACGCGTGCGCATGTCGCTCGGGCCCTCGGTGCCGGGCGCCGCGGGCAAGTCGATCGTCCTCGCGCCGACCGTGGACGAGCAGAAGCGCGTCAACTGGATGTGCGTGCCGGTGGACATTCCGGCGCGCTTCCTGCCCGAGGCCTGCCGGCGCTGAGCGTCAGCGTCGCCGTCGCGCGAGCGCGACCGCCAGCAGCGCGAGCAACGGCAGCCCCGGCCCGGGCACCGGCGCCGTTACGACGATGCCCTTGCCGGCCAGGTCGACCGCCAGCATCCCGTTGATCAGCCCGAGCGCCGTGTCTTCCGCGGCGTTGCCGGAGACGAAGACCGCGTAGCGGTCCAGCCCGCCGGGACGCCGGCGAAGCGCGCCGCCGACGGGATCGCTCCGCTGTCCGGCCGCAACCGCTCGGCTAAGCGGCGGCTGCGGCGCGCCACCGCACTGTCCTCCCTCGCAGCGCTCGCCTGGCCTCGACAGGTCGAGGCGCCTCCGGAGAACGCGATCCTGGCCCGGCGCAGGCGGGCCCGCCAGCCGTCCTACATCGGGAGCATGCCGGCGCCGCCGTCGGCGCGACGCAGTCGCCGCTCGTAGATCGCGATCACCTGCGCGCCGAGCAGGAGCACGGTCGCGGCGATCTCGAAGCTGAGCAGCAGCGCGATCGTCGTCGCGAACGAGCCGTAGACGAGGATGATCTGCGAGAGCGTCGCGAAGTACCAGACGATCACGTGACGCGTGACCTCCCACAGGAGCCCCGCGACGACGCCGCCGATCAGCGCGTGCGACAGCTTGAGCCGGCCCGCGGGCATCACCAGGTAGATCGCGGTCAGGAGCAGGATCTCGCCGACCACTCCGAGCAGGTAGATCGCGTACACCGAGAGCGTGCCGAAGCTCCGCACCTCGCCGAACACCTTCACTTCGGTGACCGCGAGCGCCTGGAGCGCGCCCGACACGACGGTGATCACGATGAGGCCCACGCCCAGCACGACGATGAACGCGTACGGAATCAACGCGGACGTGAGCCAGCTGCGGTGCCGCTCGTTGCGCCGGTGGTGGAAGATCACCGCGAACGCGTTCTCGAGGACGCCGAAGGCGAGCGAGCTGAAGAACAGCAGCACGACGAGGATGACGCCGGACACGACGTAGCCCTGGCGGACGAAGTTCGACAGGTCCTGCACGACCGGCGCGGTCTGCCCTGGCACGACGAGGTCGAGGTAGCGGGCGAGCGTCGCCATCAGCGCGGCGGGGTCGATGACGTGCGAGAGCGCGACCACCAGCAGGATCAGGAGCGGCACGATCGACAGCAGCATGTAGTAGGCGACTGCGCCGGCGAGCAGCAGGCCGTGGTTGCGGCTGAACTCGCGCAGCACCTCGCCGGCGAACGGCACCGGGTTGCGCGCGATCTCGACCGCGGGCGAGACGAAGTGGCGCAGGCGCGCAGTGGCCGCGCGGGCGGGCGGCCGCAGCGGAGCGCCCGGCGGCGGCGTGGCGTTGCCGGGCGGCGCGATCACAGCCCGAACGGCACGACGCGCACGCCGAACAGCACGCGATGCAGGAAGGCGAAGGCGAGGGCGGCGGCGAGGCCTGCGCCGACCGCGATCGCGTCGTGCGCGATCCGCGGCGTGAAGTCCTTCACGGCGTGGCGCGCGATCGCGGAGGCGAGGTCGACGAGCGCCCAGGCGAGGAAGCTCGCGAACAGCAGCGTGCTGGCGACGTCGCCGTTGGCCGCGAGGTGGACGGCGGACCAGACGATCGTGCCGGCGAGCATCGGGTGGCGTACGAAGCGTCGCAGGTGGCCCTTCAGGTTCGCGGCGGCGAGGAGTGTCAGCGCCACGGCCATCGCCGCGGGGGCGATCGCGATCGCGACGGGCGACGGCGCGAAGAGCGGCACCTGCCGGGGCGCCCAAGCGAAGCCGAGCACGATCACCACGAGCCCGATCGCCGAGATGCCCGAGAACACGGCCCGGTAGGTCGACTCCGGGAGGCGAGCGGAGATCGCCGCGCGCAACGGCGGGACGGCGGGAACCAGGTGGATGCCGAGGAACAGGATGAGACCGGCGGCGAGCACGACCATCGAGCGGACCTCGCGGAGCGACGACCGCTACTTTACCAAGGGCGCGGACGCTCCGTCTCCGCTACGGCGTCGGAATCGAGCACATCGCCACCGCGTCGGGGCCGTAGCCCTCGGCGATCCACTCTGCGGCGACCATCGCATCGCGCAGCGTCCGCGACGTGACGTAGCGGTGGTTCGCGTCGTGGCGGCCGTTGAGCACGCGGTAGACCGGGACGCTGCCCGTCGGGCAGGCGCCGCTCGACGGATCGGGCAGCGCGACGACGAACACCTCGCTCGACTCGAGCTTCCACTCGTTGCCGTAGAGCACGCCCACCGCGGCGCATTCGTCGGGCGACGCCGAGTAGAAGTGCGAGTCGAGGCCCGCCTCGGGCCGGCCGTAGTAGCGGCACACGGGCGAGCGGCGCGCGCCCGACCGCTCGCCTGCGGGCTCCACGCCGAAGCTCTCGCCCGTGCGGGACCAGCCGGCGAACACGCCGCCGTCGAGCGCCGCGATCTCGACGGGATCCGACGACACGAAGTAATGGTCGACCAGGGCGCGATGGAACTCGATCGCCGTGCGTCCGTCCGCCGCTGGAGCGCGCGTGGCGCCGGAATCGGGATCGACCATGAGGGCGGCGACGTCGACCGCCTCGAAATCCGCGCCGGTGAGCGCCGTCAACGCGTGAAGTGCATCGTCGCTCCAGCGCGGATCGGGCGCGCCGGAGAGGAACCACGACGACCCGTTGTCGGCGAGCATCATCCCGTAGGCCTTCAGCGCGACGAGGATCGGCTGCACGGCGGCGGGGAAGCGGGCGAGGTCGACGCTCGCCTTCAGGCGGAAGCGCTGGCCCATCGGCGGATACTGCGCGCCCGTCAGGCTGGACGCCTCGTGGCGTGCGGGCCACGTGAAGCTCCCGCGGGTCTGCGGTGCGGTGAAGCGCAGCGCGTGCGCGATCTCGCCGGCGGCGACCTCGTCGTAGCGCACGAGCCCCGGCAGGATCGGCAGGCCCGCGGCATCGGCCGAGGTCCAGGTCGCCGGGCGCAGCGCGTCGGAAGCGAGGTCGAAGATCGCGCCGGAGCCCGCGCGCCAGGTGCCGTCCGCGTTGGGCCGGGCGGCGAAGAGCTCGTAGAGCCGGCAGGTGCCGCCCTCGACGACGAGGACGTGGCGGTCGCCGGTGGCCGCCGGTCCGCCCTCGATCGGCGGATCGGCCGGGATCGGGTAGGGGCCGGCTTCGCTCTCGCCGTCGTAGTCGAAGGCCACGGCGACCTTCGGCGTGCCGGCGGGCACGACAACGTAGGGAATGCCGTTCGGCGCGCCGGCGTAGACGGTACCGAAATCCGGGTGCAGCGGCTTGCCCGCGCCGATCGTCGCGACCCACGCGGACGATTGCGGGTGCACCGGCAGCGCGTCGACGCGCGCGTTCCAGACGTTGCCCGCGGGGAACATCGGGCAGCCGCCGATCGCCGGCGCCGCACTCGCCGATGCGCACGAGGTGGCGAGCGCGACGCTCGCCAGGACGCGGCGTGCCGCGATCAGTCGTCGTCCGCCTGCCACGCGACGGTGAAGGGCCGCGGCACCGCGTCGAGCGACGTGCAAAGGTGCACGCGCACGAACGACGAGAGCTCGGAGAACGTCTGGCGGAGCCCGCGCGCGCCGTCGGTCTTGCTCATGCGCTGGAACATCGCCCGGCGCGAGCCGGGTCGGGAACGCACGACCAGGGCGAGCGACAGCGTCTCGAGCGCCGGCTCCCGGCCGAAGTAGTCGCCGTACGGGACGACCATCGCGATGCACAGCGGGTTGCGCGCCCAGTCGCGATTGACGCGCTCGGCGAGCTCGCTGGCGCGGGAGACCAGCAGCTTGGCCTTCGCGCGCGGCAGCGGCTCCACGATGCGCGCCGCCGCGAACTCGAGGAAACGCGGCGTCACGAGGAAATCGCTCGTGGGGCCCGGCGGTCGCGCGAGGAGCCCGTCGGCGCACAGGTCGTCGAAGAGCGCGCGGCCCTCGACGGTGTCGACGCCGAAGTCCTGCCGCAGGAAAGCCCCGCGCACGCGCGCCCGTTCGGGCGGCAGGCCCGCGACACGGGCGGCGACGCGGCCCGCGGCCGCGCGCAGCGCGAGCGGGTCGAGGCCGAAATAGC
This sequence comes from Casimicrobiaceae bacterium, assembly GCA_035711225.1. GTDB lineage: Bacteria > Pseudomonadota > Gammaproteobacteria > Burkholderiales > Casimicrobiaceae > VBCG01. The sequence goes on along the minus strand of DASTCK010000161.1, from coordinate 24,691 downwards.
GGCGATGGGTGACGAGCGTGCGTGCCTTCATGGGTCCTCGCGCTGGTGGCATGTTCCTGCGGCTCGCATCGCGAGCCCCCGCCGCGAGGAAGCCCTCCAGGCGGCGATATGACGTTAGCATAAGCGCGCGGCGGGCGCTGAGGCGCGCACGTAGGACGCCGACGGGCGGTGGGCCCATGACGCGTCCGCGCAACGGCGGCGTGGCGCGGACAGGGCCCGCGCCCCCGGCGTAGCATCTCCCGCGTGCCCCGACCCCGACTCGACGAAGCGATGAACGACCCGAAGGACGGCTCGTCGGGCGCGCCGGCGATCGGTTCGTATGCCGGTCTTGGCCTCGGGGTACGCGTCGCGCCGCAAGTGCTCGCGTTCATGGCCACGTTCCTCGTGCTGTATGGGGTCGCGCAGGGCGCGGTCGTCGCCTTCGTGCATGCGTACTGGGACGACTCGTTCCGTCAGGTGGCGTTCGTGATGGACGAATGGCGCCCGAACGACGGGAGCCCCTACATCGCCGGGCATCTCGACGGATCGGGCGAGCCGGCCCCCTTCGGGCTCCCCGGGAGGGTCGTGGACGGCAGGCGCGTGCTGCTCGAGGCGCCGTCGATCGCTTACGAGACGGGCGCGCGGGTGCCCGTCTGGTACTCGCCCGACGCGCCGCTGCTGGCGTACGGCGACCAGTGGACCAATGCCGTGCCGGTCGCTGCGCTGCCGGAGCGCCCGGGCTGGGGACGCTTCGCCGCGCATGCGGCAGCCTCCATCGCCGTGCTCGTGATCGGGCTGTGGGGCACGCTTCGGGTCGCCAGGCTCGGGTCGCGCGGCTGAGGCCCGGGGACGCCCGGGCGCGGGCCCGCCGCCCTAGCCCGCCCGCAGCGCGCGGACGTCGTTGACGGAGAGCAACGCCTCGACGTCGCGGGCGCGCGCGACGAGGAGCGCGCCCGCCGCGAGCCAGGCGACCACCGGGATCCACGCGATCGATGCGGTCGCGTTGAGGCCGGTCGAGACGAACCCGAGCCGGATCAGCGCGGCCGCCGCGAGCGCGGCGAACACCATGCCCGCCGCCGTGCCGGCCTTGGCGGCACCGCCGAGCGCGATGGCGGCGGACACGACGACCGTCGTCAGCACGCCCCACGCGGCGCCCGCCGCGAACTGCGCGGCGACGACGGCCGCGAGCGACGGCACCCGCTGCACGACCACGAGCGCGAACGCGCCGACCAGGAGCGCGATCGAGGCGCGGGCGAGGGGCGCGCGGCCGCGCGCGACATGCACGGCGAACGGGAGCGCCAGCGCGAACCCGATCCAGAACGTCGGCATCCACGCGTCGGCATCGGCACCCGCGACGCGCGCATAGGCGGGCTTGCTCGCGATCGCCGTGTGCACCTGCGTGCCGACCGCGGCGATCAGCACGACCAGCGCGAGCCAGCGCTTCGCGAGCGCCGGCGCGACGTCCTCGCGCGCCGCGGCCGGCGGCGGGAAGCGGGACTCGATGCGCGACGCGAACAGCGCCGCCGCCGCGAGCGCCGCCGCGCCCAGCCCCAGCGGCAATGCGGGATCGAGCTTCGCCAGCGCAGCGGTCAGGATCGGCGTCAGCGCGCCGGCGACCGACAGGCTCACGAGCGCCCAGCCCACCGCACCCGAGCGGCTCTCGACGCCCGACACGCGGCCCAGCAGCGCGAACACCGGCGCGCGCAGCGCCGACGAGGTGGCGGTCCACGCGACGATCGACGCGAGCAGCAGCGCGGGCGAGCCCAGCTTCGCGATCCACGGCATCGCGAGCATGCATGCGGAGCTCGCGAGCGCGACCGACGTGATCAGCGGCCCGAGACGCCGCGCCTGCTGCGTCAGGCGGTCGGCGAACGCGCCGGCGGCCCAGTCGCAGGCCGCGAAGATCGCCTGGTCGAGCATCAGCACCGCGATCGCGAGCCTCGGGTCGATGCCCGCGGAGCTGAGCAGGCCGGGCAGGTAGAGCACGTACATCGCCCAGCCGACCACGAGCAGGCACTGCACGGCGACGACCCACGCGCGGTAGCCGCGCGGCGAGCGCGTGCCGGCGACACTTGCGGGAACGGCCTCCATGGCCGCGGATTATGCCCATTCGCTTCCGTCGCGCGCGCCGTGCATTCGCCCTGGCGGCCGGGGCCGACGCGAATCCGAACCTGGCGCGCGCGCCGCCGCGGGGCGGGCAGCTTGCCGGCCGGCGCGCTCTCGCGCATCCTTGAACCTTTCCCGGAGCCGCCGCCATGCCACGACTCGTGCTGCCCGCGCTGGTGCTCGCCGTGACGCTGCTGGCGCCGGTCGCGCACGCCGCGAACGCGACGCAGTGCACGCTCACCGGGCTGTGCTATTGCAGCAACGCCGACTTCGGCGCGGCGATCGCCGAGAAGGTGGCGTACTACCGCACGACGATCGCCGCCGAGCGCGCGAAGGGCAAGGCGATCGGCTACCTGTCGGTGCCGCTGTCGACGGCGGGCGGCGCGTACTTCGGCATCAACCGCGAGGTCGCGAAGCACACCAAGGAGCGCATCGAGGCGCGCTTCGGTCCCAACGCCGTGTGGGTGCTCGATCCCACCGCGAAGGAGGCCGACCTCCCGACGCTCAACAACGTGCGCGCGAGCCAGGGCGACTACCTCGTCATGTGGACGCGCGTGCTCGAGGGCGCCGGCGGGGTCGGCGACGAGCTCGACTTCGTCTGGTTCGCCGGCCCGTCCGATTTCGCGAGCTACTTCGGCTTGACCGGCAAGGGCGACATGGAGCGCATCGCCGCGTTCTACGAGGATCGCCTCGCGAAGGACGCCGACTTCAAGCGCGTCGTCGACAGCGGGCGCGTGACGCCGCAATCGTTCCGCAACTACTACGCTCTCCGCGCGTCGGCGAGCTTCTCGACCGGCGCGCACGACGAATGGAACGCGATCCGCGCGATCAACCAGAAGCGGCGCGACGACCCGAAGCTCGGGATCACGCAGCAGCTGCCGGTGTTCTTCGACGGCCGGGCGCTGTCGAGCGCCGAGTTCGAGCGCGAGGTGGGCACCGGCAACGCCGGCGCATGCAGGAACTGATCGGCGCGCGGCCTGTCCAGCGAGGAGACGCCATGGCATCCCGTTTCTCGGCACGGCTCGCCGTCCTCGCGCTCGCGGCGCTCGCGCCGGCCGCGGGGGCGGAAACACGCTACTTCGACGTGGTGTCCGGCTCGGGGCCGCACGACGTCGCGGCGTCGCCCGCGCCGAACGGGCCGGTCTACTACACCGGCCAGCGCAACGGAACGCTCGGCATCGTCGACGCCGCGACCGGCCGCGTCGAGGAAGTGAAGCTCGGCTCGCGCTCGGCGCCGCACGGCGTGATCGTCGGCCCGGACAACGCGGCGTGGGTCACCGACGGCGGGCTCAATGCGATCGTTCGCGTCGACCCGGCCACGCGCGCGGTCAGGACGTGGCCGCTGCCGGCCGACGCGTCGGGCGTGAACCTCAACACCGCGACGTTCGACAAGAAGGGCCGCCTGTGGTTTACCGGGCAGTCCGGCTGGTACGGCCGGCTCGACCCGGCGAGCGGCGACATGAAGGCGTGGCGCTCGCCGCGCGGCTACGGGCCGTACGGCATCACCACCACGCCGTCCGGCGAGGTGTGGTACGCGTCGCTCGCCGGCAACCACATCGCGCGCATCGACGTCGAGACCGGCGTCGCGACGCCGGTCGACCCGCCGACGCAGCGCCAGGGCGCACGGCGCATCTGGTCGGACTCGAAGGGCCGCCTGTGGGTGAGCTACTGGAACACCGGGCAGGTCGGCATGTACGACCCGGCGGCGAAGGCGTGGCGCGAATGGAAGCTGCCCGGCGACAACCCGCAGGCCTACTCGGTCTGGGTCGACGAGCGCGACAAGGTGTGGCTCACCGAGTGGACGAGCAACGCCATCGTGCGCTTCGACCCGGTCACCGAGACGTTCCAGAGCTTCCCGTCGAACCGCCGCGGCGCGAACGTGCGCCAGATGCTCGGCCGCGCCGGCGAAGCGTGGGGCGCCGAGTCCGGCACCGACCGGCTCGTCGTCGTGCGCTGAGCGCGCGGCACGCGATCGCGCGATCCTCAACGACGGAGCGTCGCGCGATGCGCCGACGCGAGCTCGTCGGCGCGCTCGACCAGGCGCTTCGCCGTCGTGTACGCGGGCACCTCGACCAGCGAGCCGTCGACCTCGGCGCGCGCCTCGCCGCGAGCGCGAGCGGTCTCGAACGCCGCGATCACACGTCGCGCGCGCGCGACCTCGTCCGCCGACGGCGTGAGCACACGGTTGACGATCGCGGCGTGCGCCGGATCGACGAGGCTCTTCGCCCGGTAGCCCAGCCGGCGTGCCCAGCGCGTGTCGCGCTCGGCGCCCGCGGCATCGGTCCACGTGTACGGCGCGTCGACGGCGACCACGCCGGCCGCGACGCATTCGACGAGGAAGCGCTGACGCGCGTACGCGAGCTCGGCGCCGTCGCGGTCGCGCTCGGCGCCGAGGTCCGCGGCGAGGTCCTCCGCCGCGAGCAGGCAGGCCGCGACGCGAGGCGACGCCTGGGCGATCGCCTGCGCCGCGAGGAGCGCGCGCGCCGATTCGAGGTTGGGCAGGAGGCGCGTCGAGCCCGCGGCGAGACCGAGGTCGCGCTCGAGCCGCGAGACTTCGGCGTCGAGCGCGGCGATGTCGCCGGGGCCTGCGACCTTGGGGAGCGCGACGATGTCCGGCGCGCCGCGCATCACCGCGGCGAGATCCTCGCGGCCGTCCCCGTCGAGCGGGTTGACGCGCACCGCGACGACCGCGCCGGCGTCCCGCCAGGCGCCATACACGCCGGGCGCCACGGCGCGCGCGTGCGGACGACGCGAAGGCGGCGTGAAATCCTCGAGCTCCTGGATCAGCACGTCGGCCCCGGCACGGACCGCGTCGGCGAGCGCACGGTCGTCGCCGCCGGGAACGAACAGCCAGGAGCGGCACAGGCGGGCGGGCAGCATCGGGGATCTCGTCGGGACCGGGGGTCCAAGCGTACTGCGGCCGGCAGGGCCGCGCTTGAATCGCCGGGCGGCCGACCCGACTATGAGAAAATTCGCCCTGCGGAGACCACGATGCAGAACACCACCGACGCGAGCTTCAAGACCGACGTGCTGGAGGCCGGGGTCCCGGTCCTGGTCGATTTCTGGGCGCCCTGGTGCGGCCCTTGCCGGGCGGTCGCGCCGGTCCTCGAACAGCTCGACACCGAGCTCGCCGGGCGCGTGAAGATCGTCAAGGTGAACGTCGACGAGAACAGCGAGGTCGCCGGGGCGCTGGGCGTGCGCAGCATCCCCACGCTGGTCGTCTTCAAGGGCGGCCAGGCGGTCGAGGGCGCGGTCGGCGCGCTGTCGAAGGCGCAGATGCTCGAGTTCCTCGCGCCGCACCTCGAGCCGTCGCCCGCCTGACGATTCCCGGCGGGTCGCGCCGCGCCGCCGCGATGCGTACCGTCCCGCTGGTGAGCGAGCGCGCGGGCGTCCGCCTGCTGCACTTCGGCTCGCGCTTCATCCAGGGCGCGATGCGCCTGCAGCGCCCGTACTCGCTCGAGCTCGACTACACGCGCGAGATGATGCTGCCGCTCGCGCTGGCGGGCGACGCGGCCTGGCCGCGCAGCGTGCTGATGGTCGGGCTGGGCGCCGCCTCGCAGCTGCGCTTCCTGTGGCGCCACCGGCCGCGTGCGTCGTTCACCGTGCTCGAGATCGACGAGCGCGTGATCGCGCTGGCGCGCCACGCCTTCAAGCTGCCCGACGACGAGCGCCTGTCGCTCGTCGTGGGCGACGCGGTCGCGACGCTGCCCTCGCTCGGCGCGGCGTTCGACGGCATCCTGCTCGACGGCTTCGACGCGCGCGGCAACGCGGGGAAGCTCGAAGCCGCGTCGTTCTACGCGGCCTGCCGCGATCGCCTCGCGCCGGGCGGCTTCCTCGCGGTCAACCTGCTGTCGCGCTCGCGCGGCGTCGCGCCGTCGGTGGCGCGCCTCGCCTCGGCGTTCGACGATCGCGTGCTCGTCCTGCCGCCGTGCAAGAGCGGCAACACGGTGGCCATCGCGCGGCGCGCGGGCGGTTCCGCGCTCGCGCCGCGCGAGTGGGCGGCGGGGGCCCTCGCGCTCAAGCAGTCGACCGGCCTCGACCTGCGCGTCACCGTGCGCTCGCTCGACCCGGCGGCCGCGGCTCGACTCGCGTCCTAGAGCCTGCGCGATCGGGATGCCCCGATCGATCCCGCGGGCCGGACGGCGCACGGGGGCGATCCCGGCGTGGACGGCCGGCAGGCGCCGCGTGACAATGCGCGCGCCCGGCCGCTCCCATGAAACCGCTCCGACGCCCCGCTTTCCTGCAACGCAACCTGCGCTCGATCGTCAAGCGCGGCGGCGTCGCGCTCGCCGACGCCTCCGGCGGCTACATGGTCCAGCACCTGCCGGAGTGGATCGCGAAAACGGGGTTCGACTTCGACCGCTGGCGCGTGCTGTGGACGGCGAGGAATCCGGTCAACGACCGCGCCGACCTCGCGCGGCTCGTCATGTTCGTCGAGACCGCGCGACAAATCGAGAAGGAAAACATCGCGGGCAGCCTCGCCGAGCTCGGCGTCTACAAGGGCACGACGGCGAAGCTCCTGCACGAACTGCTGCCGGGGCGGACGCTATGGCTGTTCGACACCTTCGAGGGTTTCGCCGCGAGCGATCTCGCGCACGAGCGCGACGCGTCGGCGGCGGGGTTCCGCTTCGACGACACCTCGCTCGACGCGGTGCTGCGCCATGTCGGCGCCTCCGGCCGCGTGCGTGCCTGCAAGGGGCATTTTCCGTCGACGGCGGCAGCCGTGCCGGACGGCGAGCGTTTCGCGCTCGTGCACCTCGACGCGGACCTGTACAAGCCGACGGCCGACGCGCTCGCGTTCTTCTACCCGCGCCTGTCGCCCGGGGCGTTCCTGGTGCTGCACGACTACGGCAGCGGCGCCTGGCCGGGCATCGCGCAGGCCGCCGACGCGTTCTTCGCCGACAAGCCCGAGGGCCTCGTGCGCATTCCCGACAAGTCGGGCACCGCGATCGTCCGGCGCGCGAAGGCGGCCGGGCGGGCGGGGTAGGGACGCGGCAGGCGACGATTCGCCTCGTCGCGATCTTGCACGGCGGCCGCCTCTGGGTTCACGATGGCGCCCCTGGGGCGCGCGCGACCGGGAACCGCTGCCCGGCGTCCGGGCGCGCGCTTGTGATGGCACTTCGAACAGGGAGGCTGTGATGACCGCACTCCGCTGGCCGCGCCGCCGCGTGGCGGCCTCGATCGCCGCGGCGCTGGGCGCTGCCACGCTCTACGCGCTGCCCGGCCCGGCCGATTCCGGCAGCGACGCGTTCGACCCGCTGTTGTCCGACCCCGCATCCGTCTGCGGCCCCGCCACCGGCGGCCAGCCGGCCGTGTTCCGCACGCTCGTCCTCGCCGCGGCGAAGACCGAGACCGCGCCGTTCACGCCGCAGCCGATGAAGGCCGCCGAAGGCGATCCGCCGCTGTACCCGAACCTCGGCGGGCTGGGATTCAAGGTGAGCACGAAGAGCCCGCGAGCGCAGGCGTTCATGGACCAGGGCATGCGGCTGTCGTTCGCCTTCAACCACGCCGAGGCGCAACGCGCGTTCCGCACGGCACAGAACCTCGATCCGGACTGTGCGATGTGCTGGTGGGGCGAGGCGCTGATCCTCGGCCCCAACATCAACGTGCCGATGATGCCGGAAGCCAACGCGCCCGCGCTCGCGGCGCTCGCGAAGGCCGTCGCGCTCAAGGACCGGGCCACGCCGCGCGAGCGCGCGCTGATCGAGGCGCTCGAGAAGCGCTACTCGGCCGATCCCAAGGCGGAACGGCCGGCGCTCGACGCCGCCTACGCGGACGCGATGCAGGCGGTGGCCGAGCGCTTCCCGGCCGACGCGACGATCGCGACGCTCGCCGTCGAGGCGGCGATGGACACGCAACCCTGGGACTACTGGGAGGCCGGCGGCGCGAAGCCCAAGGGGCGCGGCGCGTACATCGTCGGCACGCTCGAATCGATCCTGAAGCGCGCGCCGTCGCACCCCGGCGCGATCCACCTGTACATCCACGCGGTCGAGGCGTCGACGAAGCCCGAGCGCGCGCTGCCCTACGCGAACCGCCTCGGGGCGCTGATGCCCGGCGCGGGCCACATCGTGCACATGCCGGCGCACATCTACTACCGGATCGGCATGTACCGGGAGTCGCTCGCCGTCAACCGCCGCGCGATCGGGGTCGACGAGGCTTACTTCAGGACCTCGCCGTCGGACCCGCTCTACAAGTCGGCGTACTACCCGCACAACATCCATTTCGTCATGGTGTCGGCGCAGGTGGGCGGGGACGGGAGGACCGCGACGGAGGCGGCGGCCAAGCTCGACGCCGCGATCCCGATCGAGATCGTCAAGGCGTTCGCGATCATGCAGCCGATCAAGGCATCGCCCTACACGACGCACGCGCAGTTCTCGGACCCCGACACGATCCTCGCCCTGCCCGCGCCGCCCGCCGACCTCCCCGTCGTCACGACGATGTACCGCTACGCGCGCGCGGTCGCGTACGCCGGGAAGAAGGACGCGGCGAACGCGCAGAAGGAGATCGACGCGCTCTCGGCGCTCGAGGCGTCGACCGACTTCAAGCCGTTCGCCGAGTGGGGGCTGCCGGCGAAGGAGATCATGCAGACCGCGCGGCACGTGGCGGCCGCGCGACTCGCCGACGCGCAGGGCGACCTCGCGAAGGCGGCCGCCGAGTACGACGAGGCGATCTTCATCCAGGATACGCTGCCCTACACCGAGCCGCCGTACTGGTACTACCCGGTGCGGCAGTCGCTCGGCGGCGTCCTGCTGCGCCAGGGCAAGCTGGACGAGGCCGAGAAGACGTTCCGCGAGTCGCTCCTGCGCACGCGCAACAACGGCTGGGCGCTCGCGGGGCTCGCCGAGGTCTACCGCAAGAAAGGCGACGCGAGCGCCGAGAAGGCCGCGCGCGCCGCCTTCGCGAAGACCTGGACCGGCCCGTCGCGCGGTCCGGACCTCGCCCGCCTCTGACCGGAGACTTCCCATGACCGGCACGCCTGCCGCCTGCCGCCGCACGACGTTGATCGTCGCCGCGGCCGCCGCCGCCTCGCTGGCGCTGCCGGCATCCGCCGAGCCCGCGAAGGGCACGGTGAAGCAGGGAAGCCGCACGACGACGATCCAGCACGCGTGGCTCGTCGTCGGCCCCGACGCGATGGATCCGAAGGCCATGATCCGCCAGCTGGTGCTGTCGTCGACGGACATCGGCGCGAAGATCAAAGCCTGCACGAAGATGTCGTGCGTGTCCGGCCTCGTCGAGGACGGCATGACCGTCGACATCGGCGGCCCGCGCCTCAACTTCTGGGTCGCGCTGAACGGCCAGCGCGTCCAGTACTCGGGCACGGAGCCGCCTTCGGCGCTCGCGGCGAGCGTCAACGACGGCAAGCGGCTCGCCGGCACGCTCAGGATCGACAAGACGGCGTCCGGCGGCTCGAAGGTCGACGTGCAGTTCGACGCTCCGCTCGCGAAGTCCTTCACCGCGTACTGAGCGGCTGGCCCCGTGGTGTCTGGCCCCGTGGTGTCAGGCACGTGCCTGACACCGTGCAAGGCCGCGGGTCGTCGCGCGGCCGCCCCGTAGAATGGCGGCTCGCGCGACGATCCGAAGGCTCCCTGCATGAAGAAGCGAACGCTCCCCGGCACCGACCTCGAGGTCTCCGAGGCCTGCCTCGGCACGATGACCTGGGGCGAGCAGAACAGCGAGGCCGAGGCGCACGCACAGCTCGACCGCGCGATCGGGCGCGGCGTCAACTTCATCGACACCGCCGAGATGTACCCGGTGCCCGTGAGCGCGGCGACGCAAGGGCGCACCGAGACGTTCCTCGGCAGCTGGCTTGCGAAGCGCGGCCGCGACGGGCTCGTGATCGCCACCAAGATCGCGGGTCCCGGCCGGCGCGAATGGATCCGCAACGGCCGCACCGACCTCACGCGCGACACCATCGCCGAGGCGGTGGGCACGAGCCTCGAGCGCCTGCGGATCGGCTGCATCGACCTCTACCAGATCCACTGGCCGCAGCGGAACGTGCCCCAGTTCGGCGCGACCGGCTTCGACCCGTCGAACGAGCGTGCCGGGCCGTCGATGCACGAGCAGGTGCTCGGCATGGGCGCGATGATCGACGCCGGAAGGATCCGCTACTGGGGGCTGTCCAACGAGACGGCGTGGGGCGTGACCGCGTTCCGCCGCGTCGCGCGCGAGCTGGGCGTGCCCGGGCCGGTGACCGTGCAGAACACCTGCAGCCTGGTGTCGCGCGCGGTCGAGGGCGACCTGGCCGAGGCGGTGTTCCGCGAGGGCATGTCGGTGCTGCCCTACAGCCCGCTCGCCGGCGGCATCCTGACCGGCAAGTACCGCGGCGACGCGAAGCCGCCCCGCGCACGCTACACGCTCTTCGATACGGTGGGCGCGCGCTACCGCAAGCCGCTCGTGGCCGACGCGAGCGACGCCTACGCGGACGTCGCGAAGCGCCACGGGCTCACGCCGGTACAGCTCGCGCTCGGCTGGCTGCGGTCGCGCTGGTACGTCGGCGCGACGATCCTCGGTGCAACGACGCTTGCGCAGCTCGACGAGGACCTCGACGCGTTCGACGTCGACCTCGACGAGGCGACGCTCGCCGACATCGCCGAGGTCCAGCTCCGCTACCCGAATCCCGCCGGCTACTAGGCTCGCTCGCACGCGGCGGGCGCGGCCCACGCCGGCAAATGAGGACTTGACGCGCGGGCCGTGCGAGCGCTCAATTTCCCTCACGGGAGCAGGGACGGGAGATCCACCATGCAGATGCGATCGCTACGCTCGATCGTCGCCGGCCGCCCGCCGGTCACGGTGACCCAGGGAAGCACCGTCGTCGAGGCCGCCCGGCGCATGCGGGAACGCACCGTCGGCTCGGTGCTCGTGGTCGACGGCCAGCGCCTCGTCGGGATCTTCACCGAGCGCGACGCGCTGTTTCGCGTGCTTGCCGCGGCGCGCGACCCGGCCACGACGACGCTCGGCGAGGTGATGACGCCGCAGCCGCAGACGATGCACCCCGACGAGCCGTTCCTGCGCGCGCTGCGCGTGATGCACGAGGGCAAGTTCCGCCACCTGCCGGTCGTCGAGTTCGGCCGCCCGCTCGGCATCGTGTCGGTGCGCGACGCGCTCGACGACGACCTCACCGAGCTGCGCTGGGACCTCGAGCAGCGCGAGGAAGCGCGGGAATGAACCGGGGTCAGATTCCATTCTGACCCCGGTGCGAGACAGCCGGCGGATCGAGCTTCGCATACATCCACGTCGGCGCCGGCCCGGTGGCGAGGAAGCGCATCTCGCCGGCGAGGTCATCGGCGGAGCGCTCGGGGGCGTGCGTGTAGCGGTCGAGCGCCGCGCGTGCCTCGCCGAAGCGCTCGCCATCGGTCGCCCACGCGTCGTCGACGATCCGGTAGAGGTCGCCGACACGCTCTTGCGCGATCACCGTCCCGCACGCGAACAGGCGCGAGCCGGCGGCGTCGGACGCCTCACCGGCCTTGCCGTTGGTGAAGAACATCGGCCGCCCGTACGCCAGGTAGTCGTAGGCGAGCGACGACATGTCGCCGACGTAGGCGTCGGCGAGCTCGAGGAACGGGTAGGTGAGCGGGCTCGCGCGCACGAGGTGCACGTCGCGCCCGCGCGTGAGCACCGCCAGCTCGTCGAGCGCCTGGGCGTAGCGCTCGAGGTGCGGATGCAGCTTGACGATCAGGCGCCAGTCCGCCGGCAGCGCGCCGACGAACCCGGCGAACGCGCGGAAGAACGACGACGAGCCGATCGCGTCCTGCCAGGTCGGCGCGTAGAGGAGCGTGCGCCCGGGGCGTGCCCCGGCGAGCCCGAGCGGCTCGAGCAGCGAGCCGAACCACGCGGCGTGTCTGGCGTGGTAGGCGCGCCGCAGGTTGCCCGAGACGAGGAAATGGTGCAGGTACGGCGCGACGCCGAGGGCGACCAGCTGGTCGAAGGCGTGCTGACCATAGAGCACGGCGATGTCCTGGAAGGCGGTGCCGCGGGCCCAGTCCTGGCGCTTCTCGGAAAAGCCGTGCGGCACGTAGGCGACGCGCGGCGCGTCGCGGCGACCGCCGAACAGCGCGCGCAGCGCGTTGCGGCCGAAGAGATCGGAATAGAGGACGACCCGCGCGCCGCGCTTGCGGACCGCCGCGCGGAGCTGGCCGATGGTCTGCGGCATCGTCCATCCCGCCAGGCGCTCGACGGCCACGCCGGGGTAGACGCGCGCGGCCGGGGCGAGGTCCGGCTGCTCGGGCAGCAGCATCGGGAACCCGAGCGCCTCGCACCACGGCGCGAGATGCTCGACGTGGTGAGGCTCCCAGGCGAGAGCGAGGCCTTCCACCGGGACCGTGCGGAGCGTCAGCGGTCGCGGCGGCCGGACCGGCCCGCCACGCGGACCTCCCTCGCGCGCGCTGCGGGCGCGAGTGCGGCGAGCCGACGCTCGGCCCGGGCGAGGTCGTCGGGCGTGTCGACCTCGCTCCACGCGATGCCGTCGAGGCTCGCCGCGTGGACGCGCACGGCGTCGTCGGCCAGCGCCTGGAGCGCGTGCTCCGCCACTGCGGCGTCGCCATGCAGCGTCCGCGCCCGGTCGACCGCATACCGGTACCGGTCGATTCGCCCTGCGGGCACGTGCGTGAGGCCGATGTAGCCGCCGTCGAACGCCTGGAGCGTCTTGGCGATGCGCGCGATGCCGCCCGACGCGTCGAGCTTCACCTTCATCTCGTCGGGCTCGAGCTCGCGCTCGAACTCGCAGAAGGCCGTGATCTCGTCGCCGGTGGCCGCGGCGATGCGCTCGGCGGCCTCGTCGGGGAACACGTGGTCGCAGTTGGTGAGCAGGAAGCTGCCGCGCACGTGCGCGAGCGCCGCCTCGACCGAGTGCAGGTTGCCCTCGGCGTAGCGCGGGTTGTCGACGAGCCTTACGTGCGCAAGCGCGAGCGCCGCGAGATGCTCTGCGACGAGGTCGCGGCGATAGCCGCCGACGACGAGCGTATCGCCGGCGCCGAGCGCGGCGGCGAAGCGCAGCGCGTGCTCGAGCAGCGTGGCGCCGCCGACCTCGATCAGCGCCTTGGGCCGGTCGGCCGTGAGGGCGCCGAGCCGCAGGCCGAAGCCGGCGGCGAGGACGACGACATGGGTGGGCGGGGGCGGCATCGGCGGCGGGGTTCCGGGTGCTTCCCCGGCGGCGAAGGTGCGATTCTACGGTACTGCGCGGGTCGCTCGCGCCTCGTCCGCGTGGCCGGCAGGCGCGAAAGTGCAGGCGGCACGGCGGGATTGGGTACCATCCTGGCATCGCCCGCCGCCCCCGCGCATGCCCACCGCCGCCACCGTCGCCCGCACGCTCGCCGAAGCGCTGCCCTACCTGCGCGCCTACCACGGCAGGATCATCGTCGTGCGCTTCGGCGGACGCGCGATGGCCGACCCGATCCTCAAGGAGAACTTCGCGCGCGACGTGGCGCTGCTGCGTCTCGTCGGCATGAAGCCGATCGTCGTGCACGGCGGAGGCTGGCGCATCGACGAGCTGCTCGCGACGATGGGCATCCCGACGCGCCGCCATCGCGGCTTTCGGGTCACCGACGCGAAGACGCTCACCGTCATCGAGATGGCGCTCGACGAGATCAACCAGGAGATCACCGGGCTCATCAACCGCCACGGCGGGCGCGCGGTGGGGATCAACGGCCAGGACGGCCGCTTCATCCGGGCCGTGCCGATGCCCGCGGCGGGCGGCGACGACGCGGTCGACCTCGGGTTCGTCGGCGACGTCGCCGGCATCGACGTCGAGCTGATCCAGCTGCTGCTGTCGCGCGAATTCGTGCCGGTGGTCATGCCGCTGGGCGTCGCGGACGACGGCAGCGCCTACCACATCGACTCCGACCACCTCGCGGCGGCGCTCGCGCGCGCGCTCGGCGCCGAGAAGCTGATCCTGATGACCAACGTCGCCGGCATCGCCGACGCGCGCGGCCGGCTCGCCTACATCCTCCGCGCGCGCGAGGTCGAGGCGCTGCTCGCGCAGGGCGCCGTGGCCGACGACATGGTGTCGCGAGCGGTGGCCGCGCTCGATGCGGTGCGCGAGGGCGTGCGCTCGGTGCACATCATCGACGGCGGCGTGCCGAGCGCGCTGCTGCTCGAGGTGCTGACCGCCGAGGGCGTCGGCACCGCGGTGCGATCCGATGCAGGGCCGCATTTCCTCGAGGACAGCCGTCACTACCTGCTCGACGCCTAGCAATGCTCCGGCAGCGCGGGAGGCCCGCGCGCCCTGGAGTCACCGGAGATCGCCATGCCCGCCTCGACGACGCAGCCCTGGACCGGGATCTACCCGATCGCGCCGACGCCCTTCGACGACGCCGGCGATCTCGACCTGCCGGGCATGCGCCGCGTGCTCGACTGCATGATCGACCAGCGCGTCGACGGCATCTGCATCCTCGCCAATTACTCGGAGCAGTTCCTGCTCACCGACGACGAGCGCTCGACGCTGCTGGAGACCTGCCTCGCGCACGTCGCGGGCCGCGTGCCGGTGATCGTCACCTGCAGCCATTTCAGCACCCGCATCGCCGGCGAGCGCGCGCGCGCCGCGGCATCGGCCGGCGCCTCGATGCTGATGCTGATGCCGCCCTACCACGGCACCGGCCTGCGCGCCGACGAGGCCGGCATGCTGCAGCATTTCGCGCACGTCGCGCAGGTCTCGCGGTTGCCGGTCATGGTGCAGGACGCGCCGCTGTCGGGGGTCGCGCTCAGCGTGCCGTTCCTGGTGCGGCTCGCGCGCGAGGTGCCGCTGGTGTCGTATTTCAAGATCGAGGTGCCTTTCGCGGCGGCGAAGCTCCGCGCGCTGATCGAGGCGGGCGGCACGTCGATCGCCGGTCCGTTCGACGGCGAGGAATCGATCACGCTGATGGCGGACCTCGACGCGGGGGCGACCGGCACGATGTGCTCGGCGCTCCTGCCCGACCTCATCAAGCCCGTGGTCGAGCATTTCCTCGCCGGTCGTCGCGACGAGGCCGCGCGCCAGTACGCCCGCATCCTGCCGCTCGTCAACTACGAGAACCGCCAGTGCGGGCTTCGGGGGACCAAGACGGTGATGCAGGAAGGCGGCGTGATCCGCAGCGACGCGGTGCGCCATCCGCTCGAGCGGTTGCACCCCGCGACCCGCGCGGGGCTGCTCGAGCTGGCGCGCGAGGCGCGGCCGCTGGCGCTCGCTTGGGGCAAGTAGCCGCGCGGGTCTTCGATACACGTGCCGGCGGCCGCGCCGGCGCGACCCGCTACAATCGCGCGTTCACGTTCGACAGGACGCCCGACGTCATGCGTGCCTTCAATTTCAGCGCCGGCCCCGCGGTGCTCCCCGAACCGGTGCTGCGCCAGGCGGCCGCCGAGATGCTCGACTGGCACGGCAGCGGCATGTCGGTGATGGAGATGAGCCACCGCGGCAAGGAGTTCATCGGCATCCATGCGAAGGCCGAGGCCGACCTTCGCTCGCTCCTCGCGATTCCGCCCAACCACAAGGTGCTGTTCCTGCAGGGCGGGGCGATCGCCGAGAACGCGATCGTCCCGATGAACCTGCTGCACGGCTTCACGGGGGCCGACTACGTCAACACGGGCGAGTGGTCGAAGAAGTCGATCAAGGAGGCGAAGAAGTACTGCCACGTCAACGTGGCCGCGAGCGCGGAGGACGC
Organism: Casimicrobiaceae bacterium; assembly: GCA_035711225.1. Lineage (GTDB taxonomy): Bacteria > Pseudomonadota > Gammaproteobacteria > Burkholderiales > Casimicrobiaceae > VBCG01. The sequence goes on along the minus strand of DASTCK010000161.1, from coordinate 8,975 downwards.
GAACTTCACCTACGTGCCGCCGCGCGAGCGCTGGAAGCTCGACCCGGGCGCGGCGTACGTGCACATCTGCAGCAACGAGACGATCGGCGGCGTCGAGTACCACTGGACGCCGGACACCGGCGGCGTGCCGCTCGTGGCCGACATGTCGTCGCACGTCCTGTCGCGCCCGGTCGACGTGGCGCGCTACGGCGTCATCTATGGCGGCGCGCAGAAGAACATCGGCCCGGCGGGCCTCACGATCGTCATCGTGCGCGACGACGTGCTCGACCGCGCGCTGCCGGTGTGCCCGTCGGCGTTCCACTGGAAGGAGCAGGCGGCGGCGGACTCGATGCTCAACACCCCGCCGACCTACGCGATCTACATCGCCGGCCTGGTCTTCGAGTGGCTGATCGCCCAGGGCGGCGTCGCGGCGATCGAGAAGCGCAACGTCCAGAAGGCGACGCTCCTCTACGACACGATCGACGCCAGCGGCTTCTACAGCTCGCCGGTCCGCAAGGAGGACCGGTCGCGGATGAACGTGCCGTTCCGGCTGAAGGACGAGTCGCTCGACGGCGCGTTCCTGAAGGGCGCCGAGGAGCGCGGGATGCTTCAGCTCAAGGGGCACCGCGCGGTGGGCGGGATGCGGGCGTCGATCTACAACGCGATGCCGATCGAGGGCGTGCGCGCGCTCGTCGATTACATGAAGGACTTCGAGCGCCGCCACGGCTGAGCGCTCCGCCCCCGATGCCCCTGTTCCGCATCCTGACGCTGAACCAGATCTCGACGCACGGCCTGCACCGCTTTCCGCCGGCGCGCTACACCGTGGGCAAGGCGATCGACAGCCCCGACGCGATCATCGTCCGCTCGCACGACATGCACGCGATGGCGATCCCGGCGTCGGTCAGGGCGATCGGGCGCGCGGGGGCGGGCACCAACAACATCCCGGTGGCCGAGATGTCGAAGCGGGGCGTGCCGGTGTTCAACGCCCCGGGCGCGAACGCCAACGCGGTCAAGGAGCTGGTGCTGACGGCGCTCCTGCTGGGAGCGCGCAACATCGTGCCCGCGCTGCGCTACGTCGAATCGCTCGACGCCACCGCGAGCGACCTCGAGGCGCGCGTCGAGGCGGGCAAGAAGCAGTTCGCGGGCATCGAGCTGCCGCAGCGCACGCTGGGAATCGTCGGGCTGGGCGCGATCGGCGGCCTGGTCGCCGACACGGCGATCAAGCTCGGCATGAAGGCGATCGGCTTCGATCCCGAGATCACGGTGGACGCCGCCTGGCGGCTGCCCGCGTCGGTGCGCAAGGCCAACTCGATCGACGAGGTTGTCCGGCATGCCGACTTCCTGACCTTGCACGTGCCGCTCCTGCCCGTGACGCGCCACATGATCGACGCACGCCGCCTCGCGCTCGCGAAGCCCGGCGCGGTGCTGCTCAACTTCGCGCGCGACGCGGTCGTCGACGAGGACGCGGTCGTCGCGGCGCTGCGTGCCGGGAGGCTCAAGGCCTACATCACCGACTTCCCCAGCGCGGCGCTGATCCGCGAGCCGGGGGTCGTCGCGCTGCCGCACCTCGGCGCGTCCACCGCCGAGGCGGAGGACAACAGCGCGGTGATGGTGGTCGACCAGGTCCGCGAGTTCCTCGAGCAGGGGACGATCGCCAACTCGGTCAATTTCCCCAACGTCGAGATGGACCGCGAATCGCCGCACCGCGTCGCGATCGCCAATGCGAACGTCCCCAACATGCTGGGCCAGATCAGCTCGGCGATGGCGCAGGCCGGCCTCAACATCCACAACATGGTCAACCGCTCGCGCGGCGAGATGGCGTATACGCTGGTCGACACCGACAGCCCGGTCGACGCGACGGTGATCGGCTCGATCGCGTCGATCGCCGGCGTCCTGTCGGTGCGCGCGATCCCCGCGTGAGCGCCGTTCGCATCCCGGGCACCGGCACGACGCCCTTCCGCGCCCGGCGCCGCCCCCCGTTCCGCTGCCCGTCGACCCGGAGCCTTCGGTGAAACTCCACTACAGCGCCACCTCGCCCTTCGTCCGCAAATGCCTCGTCGTCGCGCACGAGCTCGGCCTGCGCGACCGTCTCGAGCTCGTTCCTGCGAACGCGCATCCGGTGACGCGTGACCGCTCGCTCGTCGCGGTCAACCCGCTCGGTCAGGTGCCGACGCTCGTGACCGACGAAGGCGCGATCCTCTACGACAGCCGGGTGATCTGCGAGTACCTGAACGAGCTCGGCGGGGGCGCCATCGTTCCTGCCGACGGCGAGGCGCGCTGGAGCGCGCTGCGCGACCAGTCGCTCGCCGACGGCATCACCGACGCGGCGCTCCTCGTGCGCTACGAGACGACGGCACGCCCGGAGCCGCTGCGCTGGGCGGAGTGGATCGCCGGGCAGCTCGACAAGATCGCCTGCGGGCTCGTCGACCTGGAGGCCCGCGCGAGCGGCTTCGGCGAGCGCGTGGACATCGGCACGATCGCGTTCGGCTGCGCGCTGGGCTACCTCGATTTCCGCTTCGCCTCGCTCGACTGGCGCGACCGGCATCCAAACGCGGCCGCGTGGTTCGAGTGGTTCGGCGGTCGCGAGTCGATGGCGACGACGAGGCCCCCAGCCGCCTAGCGAAGCGTACGGCGTCCGTCGCGCCGGCGGTTTGGCAAGACCACGCGCCGTGCTCGAGCCGCGCGAGGGTCCGCAGCGCGACCATTCGGTGCCGGGGCGGCGATTCGGCGTACGCCACGGCGGAACGCCGACGAGCGCGACGCCTCGATGGGGCGCGATATCATCCGCGCCATGAAGGCGACCACGATACGTTCGGGTCTCGCCGACCTCGCGATCGAATCGACCGGGAGCGGGCCTCCGGTGGTGCTTCTGCACGCCGGCGTGGCCGACCGCCGCATGTGGGCGCACCAGCTCGCGACCCTGGCCGGCGCCGGCTTCGCCGCGCATGCCTACGACCGCCGGGGCTTCGGCGAGTCGCTGCACGTCGACGAGGAGTACTCGCACGCCAACGACCTGCTGGCGATCCTCGACCACGTCTCCCCGCGGCGCCCGGCGCTGCTGGTGGGATGCTCGCAGGGCGGTCGCATCGCGATCGATGCGTGTCTCGCCCGGCCGGGCCGCGTCGGCGCGTTGATGCTGGTGTCGACGGCGGTGAGCGGGGCGCCGGGCCCCGGGCCGACACCTCCGGCCATCGAGGCGTGGATCGCCCGGCTGGACCAAGCCGAGGCCGCGAACGACGTCGACGCGATCAACGCCCTCGAGGCGCACGCGTGGCTCGACGGGCCGCTCGAGCGCGACGGGCGCATCGGCGGAGCCATTCGCGAGCTGTTCCTCGCGATGAACGAGATGGCGCTACGCGCCGAGCAGCGGGGCACGGAGCTTCCGCCCGCGGCGGCGTGGACCCGGCTGTCGGAGATCCGCGTTCCCACGCTGGTGACGTGGGGCGACCTCGATTTCCCGCACGTGGCGGCCGTGGGCGACCATGCCGCCCGAACGATTCCGCAGGCGCGGCGTCACGTGTTCAAAGGCGCCGCGCACCTGCCGAGCCTCGAGCAGCCGGTCGCCTTCGACCGGCTGCTCGTCGACTTCTGTCGGGCTGGCGCAAAAGGCCCCGCCGATCGACCGGCGAGGCCCTGACCTCGAGTTCCGGGCGTCAGCCCGTGCTCTTGGTCTGCAGGCGGTCGACGACCGAGCTCACGCCCGTCACGCCTTGCGCAACGGCCACCGCCCGGCTCTTCTGCTCGGGATTGTCGACGGTGCCGTTCAGCGTGACGACGCCGTTCTTGGTGTCGACGTCGATCATCAGCGCCTTGAGGTTCGGCTCAGCGATCAGCGCGGCCTTGACCGAGCCCGTGATCGCCGCGTCGCCGACCGCGGTCGTCGCCTTGTTGGCGGCCGCCTCGGTGTTCGCCGCGACCTGGCTGGTCGTGCGATCGACCGTGGTGGACGTCGTGCGGTCGGTCGCGGTGCGTTCGCAGCCCGCCGCGAGCCCCGCGCCGGCCAGGATTACAGCCAGCAGTGTGATGTTTCGTGTGGTCTTCATGCGCGTCTCCTGTCGATTGTCGGCCGGCGAACCGCACGGCCCTCTCATGCGAGCGCCGCTCCCTGGCGTTCGCCACCCCACGCATCTTGGGCGAAAGCGCGTCGCCCGACAGGCGGTCGCCACCCCAACCGCCGGTCGGAGACCGCCGTCAGCCTGTCGGCGGAGTCCCACGCATGACGCGTGACGCATGGAGCGGGGCGCGCCGGGTCGTTCCGGCCGGTTTGCGACAATGCCGCCGTGCTCGACGTCCTCCTCGTCACGTTCCCGTTCTTCGCGCTGGTCCTGTGCGGCTATCTGGGCACGCGTGCGCACCTGCTGCCGCAGCCGGCGATCCGCGGCCTCAACGCGTTCGTCCTGTTCTTCGCGCTGCCCTGCATGCTGTGGCGCTTCGGTGCGACGACGCCGATCCTGCCCAACCTGACCGCGGGCCTTGTCGTCGTCTATGTCGCCGCGGCGCTGGTGATGGTGGGCTTCACGGTGGCCGTCACGCGTAGCCGGCGCATCAACTGGAACGATGCCGCGTTCGGGGCGCTCGTGGCGTCGTTCCCCAATACGGGCTACATGGGCGTGCCGCTCCTGATCGCGCTCGTCGGCAACGCGGCCGCGGCGCCCGCGATCGTGACGATCCTGCTCGACCTCGTCGTGACGAGCTCGCTCTGCATCGCGTTGTCGCGGCTGGACGCCGCCGACGAGCACGGCGTCGCGCGCGCCGCGCAGGGCGCGCTTCGCGGCGTCCTCGTCAACCCGTTGCCGTGGGCGATCCTGCTCGGCGTCGCGGTCTTCAGCGCGGGCCTCGAGCTGCCTCGCCCGGTCCTGCAGACGATCGGGCTCCTGGCCGATGCCGCCTCGCCGACCGCGCTGTTCACCATCGGCGCGGTGCTCGCGCGCTCGCAGATGCACAGCCCGCGTCGCACGCCGCTCGCCGACTACCTGCCGGTCGCGCTGTTCAAGCTCGTCGTCCACCCGCTGCTCGTGCTGGCGCTCGGCGTGAGCGCGATCGGCCTGGGCGTGGCGCTCGACCGCGAGGCGCTGGTCGTGATCGTGCTGGTGGCCGCGCTCCCGAGCGCGAGCAACGTGGCGATGCTCGCGGAGCGCTTCGACGCGGACAACGGCCGCATCGCGCGCATCATCCTCGCGTCGACGGCGCTCGCCTTCGTCACGTTCTCGGCGGCGGTGTCGATCCTCGTGCCGGGGCATTGAGCGCCGCGCCGGGCATCGACCGCCGCCGGCGCTATACTCGACGCTGACCCTCGCCGACGGAGCGTGCCTGCATGCGGTGGAAGATGGCCGAGCAATCGTTGTTCGCGATCCTGCTGCGCTCGCCGTGGTGGATCAGCGCGGCGATCGCCGGCGCGCTCGCCACCGTCGCGATGGCGCTCTTCCGGGAGGAGTGGCGGTGGTACGGCGCGTTCGTCGCGGTGCCGTTCGTCGTCATCGCGATCGTCGCGCTGTCGAGACAGCTCCGCGCGCCTTCGGCGCGCCGTGTCGACGCGACGCTGCAGGCCGTGCGCGCGATGCACTGGAACGACTTCTCCGCCGCGCTCGAGCAGGGGTTCCGGCGCGACGGCTACGACGTCGACCGCCTCACCGGCCCCGCTGCCGACTTCGAGATCGCCAAGGCCGGCCGCCGCGCGGTGGTGAGCGGCAAGCGCTGGAAGGTCGCGCGCACCGGAATCGAGCCCCTGCGCGACCTCGAGACCGCGAAGGCCGCGCGCGACGCTCACGAGGGCATCTACATCGTCGCGGGCGAGCTCTCCGAGCAGGCTCGGGCGTTCGCGGCGCAGAAGCGCATCCGCCTCATCGGCGGTCCGGAGCTCGCGAAGCTGGTCCCCGGGGCCGCGGCCGCGCCGAGGGCCGGCCGCGCAAGCCCCGGCAAGTCGCCGTGAATCCGGCCGATCGGCACCGCCTCGACCGCATCGTCGCCGACGCCCGCCGCGCGGCGCTCGAGCGGGGGCAGGGCTATCGCGAGCAGGCGCTCAAGCTCTATCCGTGGGTGTGCGGACGCTGCGCGCGGACCTTCACGCGCGCGAACCTGCGCGAGCTCACCGTGCACCACCGCAACCACGACCACGACGACAACCCCGCTGACGGCAGCAACTGGGAGCTCCTGTGCCTCTACTGCCACGACAACGAGCACCAGCGCCAGCTCGAGGCGCAAGGGGGATCGCTCGAGCGGGGCGCCGCGCCGCGCGCCACGCACTCGCCGTTCGCCGACCTGAAGGCGCGCCTCGAGGGCGGGCGCAAGCCTCGGTAGGCCATCCCTGATCCCCTGGAAAACCGCCGTCGTCGCCTCCATCTCGCCCATTCCTTCCTCTCCTGCGGCCGACGCCATGCCCATCCTCCGCCTCAGCAGCGACGCCACCTCCCGCCCCGGTCCCGCTGGCCTCGTCGCGCGCGTCGCCTGGGGGCTCGCCGCCGCCATCGCGCTGGTGGCAGGCGCGTTGGTCTCGGTCGCCGTCGTGGCGGTGGCGCTGGCGGTCGGAACCGTCGCCGGGGGCTACGTCCTGTGGAAGACGCGGGCGCTGAGGCGCGCCGTGCGCGAGCAGTCGCAACGACGCGCGGCCGCGACCGGGGACGCAGCGCCGCCGGGCCGCGTGTTCGAGGGCGAGGCGGTCAGCCTGCCCGACGAGGCTCGCTGACGGCCGACCGCGCCGGCCGGAGCGCAACCGATGCTGCGACCCCTACCTGCGAGGGCTTGGCTCGCGGCCACGGTGGTCGCCTTGATCGCGAGCGCGTCGCCGCTGCTGGCCCGCGCCCAGGCGGCCGACCCGCGCGCGACCGACGTGCCGCCGTGGTTCGCCGCGTCGTTCCTCGATTTCCGCGACGAGGTCGGCGAGGCGGCGCGCGCGGGCAAGCGCGTGATGGTCTACGTCGGCCAGGAGGGCTGCCCGTACTGCGCGAAGCTCATGAGCGCGAACTTCTCGCAACGTGCGATCGTCGAGCGCACGCAGTCGCACTTCGTCGCGATCGCGCTCGACCTGTGGGGCGATCGCGAAACCGTGTGGGTCGACGGCGCCGCCGCGCCCGAGAAGGAACTGGCGCGCCGGCTCGACGTGAGCTTCACGCCCACGCTGCTCTTCCTGGACGAGCGCGGCAGGATCGTGGTGCGCCTCGACGGCTACTGGCCGCCAGCGCGGTTCGACGCGGTGCTGCGCTACGTCGCGGCGAAGCGCGAGGCGATCGAGCCGCTCGCCGACTGGCTCGCACGCAACGTCGCCGAGCCGAACCGGCCGGCCCGCGCCGCCGAGCCTTTCCTGATGAGCGCGCCGTTCGATTTCTCGCATCGCACCGGTGGCCGGCCGCTCGCCGTGATCTTCGAAAGTCCCGATTGCGACGCGTGCGACGAGATGCACGACGAAGCGTTCCGGCGCGACGACGTCCGAGCCGAGCTCGCGCGCTTCGACGTGGCGGTCCTTCCGATCGGCGGGGCGACGCCGGTCACGACCCCGGCCGGCCGTGCCAGCAGCGCGCGCGCGTGGGCGCGCGAGCTCGGCATCGCCTACACCCCGTCGGTCGTCTTCTTCGACGCCGCCGGCCGCGAGGTCTTCCGCATCGGCGCCTACCTGCGACCGTTCCACTTCGCCTCGTCGTTCGCGTACGTCGCCGACGCGGGCTATCGCGACGAGCCGTCGTTCCAGCGGTGGCTCCGCGCAAGGGCCGACCGCATGCGGGGGCAAGGGAAGCGCGTCGAGCTCTGGGAATGACCCCGGAGCCGCGGGACGACGATCCTGCGCCGCAGGCGCCTTCGCGCCCGTCGCCCGACGAATGCTGCCAGGGCGGCTGTGCGCGCTGCGTCTTCGACCTCTACGAAGACGCGCTCGACCGCTACCGCGTCGAGCTGGCTGCGTGGCACGCGCGACGCAGGATGCGCCCCGCGGGCTGAGCGTCGGCGGTCGATGGGCCCGTCACGGCCTTGAGAGCAGCGTCGGCGCCGCATCCATGCATTCGCCTGAAGCACCGGGCGGTCGCCGGAGCGCCGATCCAACCTTGCTTCCTATCGCCCATCGCCCATCGCCCCCCTTGTCGGCCCGTGCCAGCGGGGCATCGGCGCCCCGGATCGTCGCGATCCAATCATGTGATTGGAACGACGGCGAGCGAATCCCTATCGTGGGATGGCGGCGACGAGCGAGTCGCCGCGTCCCGGGAAAAGGAGCCGTTGCATGCCTCGCGTCGAATCGCCGTCTACCGCTGTGCGGCCGCATGTGTCCTGGCCGCTCCTGAAGGCGAGCCTCTGGATGCGCGCCGGCATCGGCGGCGCGGGAACCGCGCTGGTCGCGCCCGCGCTCATCGCGACCGGCGAAGCGACGCCCGCCGCCGGCGTGCTCGCGCTCGCGGCTGGCGCTGCGCTCGCGGCTTGGGCGTGGCGTCGCACGGTGCGACTGCTCGGTGAGAACACGCTGCCTTCGGCGCAGGAATCGGGACCGCCCGCCGCCCGACACGGACGCGGCCTCGCGCGCGGCGCACCGAGACCGTCGATGCGCTGACCTCGATTGCCCGAATCGCCGGCGCTGCGTGCGGCTCCGGCGTTACGCTCGAACCACACACGCCGCGACCGGCATTCCGCGCAAGCCACGCAGTCCGGTAAAGGCAAGTCGAATGTCGATCGTGGCGCGTCGAACGATCGATGGCGCCACGACCGCAGGAGGCGCGGGGAATGGCCCGGTCGCGCGAGCGCCGCGGAACGTGCCTGCCGTGCTGACCCGTCCGCCCCGGATGGCGCGACGCTCCTGCCGCCACGCTTCGAGCCACGATGTCCAGCGTCGCTGGCGCTAGGCCTGCCCGCTGCCTGGCAACGGTTTCCCGGAGGGACGAGTCTTGGCGGGGGGCCGCGCGTCGGGAACGGGGGCTTTCGGCGATGGGGGCATCGCGGCCGCCGCGTTGCACGACGCGAGATCGGCCGATGAGAATTGCGCGAACGATTGCATCGGGCCGATTTCGCGCGCGAGCGCGGCG
>DASTCK010000160.1:0-4525 GCA_035711225.1 Casimicrobiaceae bacterium | reverse complement strand
TCGCCGCCGGCGCCGCGGCGCTCGCCGCCGGCAACCTCGCCTGGCTCGCGAGCGGCCGGCCCGCCGTCGCCGTGCCGGCGTGGATCGCTTTCTTCGTGCTGACGATCGCCGGCGAGCGGCTGGAGCTCACGCGCTTCCTGCCGCGATCGACGGTCGCGCGCATCACGTTCGCGCTGCTGGCGGTCGCGACCGGGGCGTCGGCCGTCGCGGCCGTCGATCCGCTCGGCGCACGCGCGCTGGGCGCAGCGCTGGTGCTGTTCGCCGCGTGGCTCGCGCGCTTCGACCTCGCCCGCCGCACGGTGCACGACCGCGGCCTCACCCGCTACACCGCCGTTTGCCTGCTGTCGGGCTATGGATGGCTCGCGGCCGGCGGCCTCGCGATCGCCATGGGAGGCCTCTCGCCGGGCACACCGGCCTACGACCTCGCGCTGCACTCGCTCTTCGTCGGCTTCGTGTTCTCGATGGTGTTCGGGCACGCGCCGATCATCGTGCCCGCGGTGCTGCGGGTCGCGCTTCCCTACTCGTCGTGGTTCTACGTTCCGCTCGCCGTGCTGCACGCGAGCGTGGCGCTGCGCCTCGCCGGCGACGTGATGGTCGCGCCGGCGGTCCTCGCGGCGGGCGGCATCGCGAACGCGGCGGCGCTGGCGCTCTTCATCGCGACCGCCGTCGCATCGGTCGTGCGAGGCAGGGACCGGCCGCGCGCGGCGGCTCGCGAGCGCACCGGCGGCGCCGACAGGCCCTAGCGCGCCTGCTCGACGATGCCGGTGAGGACGAGGCGATCGCTATCCCGAAATTCGGGAGCGGCGGCGTCACGGGGCCCGGCGCCTCGGCGACGGCCGCTCGCGTGAGACAATCGTCCCGATGACGGAGCGCGCGCAGACGCTCGGCGAGGAGATCGCCAACAGCCTGAGCCACGGCACGGCCTTCGTCGCCGCCGCCGTCGCGACGCCGTTCCCCATCGCGGCCGCTGCCCGCGGCGGCAGCGCCGCGGACATCGTGGGCGCGAGCGTCTTCGCCGCGACCGTGGTGCTGCTCTACGCCGCGTCGATGCTCTACCACGCGATCCCGAACGCGAGCGCGAAGCGGCTGCTCCGCAAGCTCGACCACGGCGCGATCTACCTCCTGATCGCCGGCACCTACACGCCCTTCACGCTCGGCGTGCTGGGCGGCCCGTGGGGCTGGACGCTGTTCGGGATCGTCTGGTCGCTCGCGGCCATCGGCGTCGCGATGAAGGCGTTCGACCGCCTGATGCACCCGGGATGGTCGACCGCGCTCTACCTCGCGATGGGCTGGTCGGCGCTGCTCGCGCTCGGGCCGCTCGTCGATCGCGTCGCGCTGCCCGGCCTCGTGCTGCTGGCGGCGGGAGGCGCCGCGTACACGCTGGGCGTGGTGTTCTTCGCGCTCGACTCGCGCCTCCGCTACGGCCACTTCGTGTGGCACCTGTTCGTCGTGGCGGGCACCGCCTGCCACTACGCCGCGGTGCTCCTGTACGCGACCTGAGGCGGGTCGCGCCGGTCGCCCCGCGGAACCGTGCCTCAGCCGTGGATCGCCTGGTACTTCGCGAGCAGCTCGTCGCGCGTTTCGCTGAAGTCGGGATGCTGGACGATGCAGTCGGCCGGGCAGACGAGCTTGCACTGCGGCTCGTCCTCGGCGCCGACGCATTCGGTGCAGCGCGACGCGTCGATCGTGTAGATCGTGTCGCCCGCGCTGATCGCCTCGTTCGGGCAGACCGGCCGGCAGGCGTCGCAGAGCGTGCAGGTGTCGGTGATCGTGAGTGCCATGCGGGGTCTCCGTGTGGGGTCGCTCAGGCCGCCGCGCGGCCCGTGAGCTCGCGCAGCCGCGCGTGGCGGAACGCGCCCCAGAGCGCGGCGCCGATGGCGCCGGCGTAGATCGAGTCGGGGTGGCTCACCGCGTCGACCGCCACCTTCTCGTTGACCATCTCCTCGCGGATCGCGGCGAGGAGCCCGGTGTCGAGCGCGAGCCCGCCCGTCAGGAGCGCGGTGCCGCCCTTCACGCCGGTGACCTTGAGCAGCTTGACGATGCGCGACGCCATCGACAGGTGGATGCCCTTCAGGATGTCGGGCGTGGCGATGCCGCGCGACACCATGTTGATGACGTCGGTCTCGGCCAGCACCGCGCAGATCGAGCTGACCTTCTCGGGCGTGGTCGCGCTGCACGACAGCGGGCCGATCTCCTCGACCGCCACGCCGAGGTAGCGGGCGATGTTCTCGAGGAACTGCCCGGAGCCCGACGCGCACTGGCTCGTCATCTTGTACGACAGCACCTTGCCGCGCTCGTCGACCGAGATCGCGCGCCCGTTGAGCGCGCCGATGTCGACGACCGCGCGCGCCCGCGGCTCGAGGAACACCCCGCCGCGCGCATGCGTCGTCATCGAGTAGAAGTGGCCGGTGGCGAACTTGACGTTCTCGCCTTCGCCGGTCGTGGCGATGTAGTCGACGTCGCCCTCGGCCGCGCCGGCGTCGGCGAGCACGCCGTCGCGGCCTTCCTGCGCTAGGGTCATCGGGTCGCGGCGCCGGATCCGCTCGCAGCGTTTCGCGAGCCAGGCGGGCTTGCCGTCCGCGCCGGTGCGGAACAGCACGGACTTGACCGCGCCGGAGCCGATGTCGATGCCGATCGTGGTCGTCATGCCCGAGCCTCCACTTCCTTGCCTTCCTCGACCACCGCGCGCCACGCGAACGTCGCCCCGCCGAGCGCGCCGGTGTAGATCGAGTCCGGATTGATGTTGAGCGTCAGCTCGCCGTAGTTCTCGCGGACGAGCATCGTGAGCGCCTTGACCGCCGCCTCGTTCTTCGCGACGCCGCCGGTGAACGTGAACTCGTTGCGGATGCCGCCCGAGCGCGCGAGGATCGACATCGCGCGCAGGATGATGGCGCGGTGCAGGCCCGCCATGATGTCCTCGCGCTTGTCGCCGAGCGAGAGGCGGTCGCGGAGCTCGGCGCCCGCGAACACCGTGCAGGTCGAGTTGATGCGGATCGTCTTGGTCGACTTCATCGCGAGCGGCCCGAGCTCGTGCAGGCCCATGTTCATCTCGTCGGCGATGTAGCCGAGGTAGCGTCCGCAGCCAGCCGCGCAGCGGTCGTTCATCTGGAAGCTCTCGACGATGCCGTGCGGGTCGACCTGGATCGCCTTGGTGTCCTGGCCGCCGATGTCGAGCACCGTCGCGGTGCCCGGGTACATGACGTGGGCACCCAGCCCGTGGCACAGGATCTCGGAGCGGATGTGCTCCTTCGAGAACGGCAGCCGGGCGCGGCCGTAGCCGGTGCCGACGACGTAGGTCTCCTCCATCGCCATGTCGAGGATGCCCTTGATCGGCGCCTCGACGTCCGCGCGGCGGCGCGCCGTCGCCGGCAGCGCGACGAACGCGCGCTCGAGCGCGGCCAGCAGGTGGCGGCGGATCGAGTCGCCGTACACGCGGTTCTCGACCTCGATGATCGAGCGGTCGAACACGTTCAGCAGGAAGTCGTAGCGGATGCCGGCCTCCTTCGCGACGGCCTCGCCGGTCGCGAGGTACTGGCTGCCGGCGATGTCGCGGAAGAAGTCGCTCTTGCGCTTGGCGCCGGGCGCGAAGAGCGGCGCCGCTTCGGCCGCCAGCCGGCGGAACACCTCGCCGAGCGCCTCGCCGACGCCGGTCGTCGCGTCGCCGAACTTCGCGCCCTCGAGGTTGCGAAGGCACGTCCCCTCGAGGTCGGCCAGCTGCTCCAGGTACTGCTCGAGGCGGAAATCCCGCTCGAGCTGCCCGAGGAAGGCGTCGAGATCGCCGTTCAGCGCGCGCGTGTCGCCCAGGGCCTGGCGGAACAGATGGAAGCGGCCGTTGACCAGCGCCTCCTGCTTGGCGATCGCCGCCGCGGTGTCGTAGTTCGACCGCGAGTTCGTGATCCCGCGGCCTAGGACGTTCTGGTGCTCGTCCATCACCACCGCCTTGGTGGTGGTGGAGCCCAGGTCGATGCCGATGAAGCAGCGCATGCGAGCCTCGCTTCAGTGCGCCGCGACCGGGACGATGCCCGCCGCGCGCTTCTGCTTGACCATCTGGAAGTAGCTTTCGAGGCGGTTCTTCACGTTGGCCGCCGAGAAGTAGCGCGGGTCGACCAGGTCGGTCTCGATGAACGCCGCGGGCTTGCCGGTGCGCCTCTCGACCTCGCGCAGGATCAGGAGCTGGCCGGCGGAGAAGCTGTTGCAGCTCTTGATCGAGTTGATCAGGAGCCCGTCGGCCTGGTACTCGTCGAGGTACTTGCAGATCATGTCGATCCGCGACGGCAGGTTCAGGTTGGTGTAGCAGCCGAGGCAATACTCGGCGAGCGACTCGAGCGGCCGGTCGGGGTCGTGGCGGAAGCCGAAGTCGTAGACCCCGCCGACCTTGGAGTAGGTGGAGGCCACCACCACCGCGCCCTCGTCGTAGAACATCTTCCAGAAGTCGCGGAAGCTGGTCCAGTTCGGCGGGCCCTCCACCACCAGGCGGTATTTCTCGCCGGGGTGCTCGCCTTCCGGCGTGACCGGACCCTTGCCC
>DASTCK010000159.1:0-5860 GCA_035711225.1 Casimicrobiaceae bacterium | reverse complement strand
CGATGGGCGACGGGCGATTGGCGATAGGGGAAACCCGGCGTGCATCCGGTCCGTAAGCAAGCGCTTGCGAGGCTAACGACGACTGGGGCGCGACGCGGTTTCCTATCGCCTATCGCCTATCGCCTATCGCCTATCGCCTATCGCCCATCGCCTATCGCCTACGCCTATCGCCCATCGCCTGCTTTCAAACCAGCCACGGCTGCTCCGCCAGCCGCCTCGCCTCGAACGCGCGGATCTCGTCGGCGTGCTTGAGCGTGAGCCCGATGTCGTCGAGGCCCTCGAGCAGGCAGGTCTTGCGGAACGGCTCGACGGCGAAGCCGAACGCCATCCCGCCATCCGGCGTCGCGACGGTCTGGCGCTCGAGGTCGATCGTGAGCGAGAAGCCGGGGAACGCGAAGGTCGCGTCGAACAGCCTCGCCACCTCGCTCTCGCCGAGCACGATCGGCAGGAGGCCGTTCTTGTAGCAGTTGTTGAAGAAGATGTCGGCGTAGGAGGGGGCGACGATCGCGCGGAAGCCGTAGTCGGCGAGCGCCCAGGGCGCGTGCTCGCGCGAGCTCCCGCAGCCGAAGTTGCGGCGCGCGAGCAGGATCGAGGCGTTGCGGTAGCGCGGCTCGTTCAGCACGAAGTCCGGGTTGAGCGGCCGCCTCGCGTTGTCCATGCCCGGCTCGCCGTGGTCGAGGTAGCGCCACGCGTCGAACAGGTTCGGCCCGAAGCCCGAGCGCTTGATCGACTTCAGGAACTGCTTGGGGATGATCGCATCGGTGTCGACGTTCGCCCGGTCGAGCGGTGCGACGAGCCCGGTGTGCACGCGAAACGGTTGCATCGACGGCTCCGCTACTTGGGCTTCGACTTGTCGGCGGCGTTCTCGATCGCCTGGCCGCCGGCCTTCATGTCCTTGCCGAAGCCTTCGACGGTGTTGCAGGCCGCGAGGCCGAGCGCGAAACCTGCCAGCGCGAGCGCGGCTGCGAGCTTCCTGACCATTGCTGTTCTCCTGGGGACGAGGGGAACTACGGGAGACGGCGGACGTCGACGAAACGGCCCGCGATGGCGGCGGCGGCCGCCATCGCCGGACTGACCAGGTGAGTGCGGCCGCCGGCGCCCTGGCGGCCCTCGAAGTTGCGGTTCGACGTGGAGGCGCAGCGCTCGCCCGACTCGAGGCGGTCGTCGTTCATCGCGAGGCACATCGAGCAGCCCGGTTCGCGCCACTCGAAGCCCGCATCGCGGAACACGCGGTCGAGCCCCTCGGCCTCCGCCTGGACCTTGACGCTGCCCGAGCCCGGCACGACCAGCGCGAGCTTCACGTTCGCGGCGACACGCCGGCCGCGCGCGATCGCCGCGGCCGCGCGCAGGTCCTCGATGCGCGAATTCGTGCACGAGCCGATGAAGACCTTGTCGATCGCGATGTCGGTGATCGGGGTGTTCGGCTTCAGCCCCATGTACTGCAACGCCTTGGCGATGCCGTCGCGACGCGATTCGTCGCGCTCGCGGTCCGGGTCGGGCACGCGCCCGCCGACCGGGACCACCATCTCGGGCGACGTGCCCCACGTCACCTGCGGCTCGATCGCGCCGGCGTCGAACACGTGCGTCGTGTCGTACGTGGCACCCTCGTCGGCCGCGAGCGTGCGCCAATGCGCGACCGCGCGCTCCCACCGCTCGCCGGACGGCGCGAACGGGCGTCCGCGCAGGTACTCGTACGTCGTGTCGTCGGGCGCGATCATCCCGGCGCGCGCGCCGGCCTCGATCGCCATGTTGCAGACGGTCATCCGCGCTTCCATCGACAGCGCGCGGATCGTCGATCCGCCGAACTCGATCGCATGCCCCGTTCCGCCGGCCGTGCCGATGCGCCCGATGATCGCGAGCACCAGGTCCTTGGCCGTGACGGCGCGGTTGAGGCGCCCGTCGACGCGGATCAGCATCGTCTTCGCGCGCTTGGTGAGCAGGCACTGGGTCGCCAGCACGTGCTCGACCTCGGAGGTTCCGATGCCCCACGCCAGCGCGCCGAACGCGCCGTGCGTGCTCGTGTGCGAATCGCCGCACACCACGGTCATGCCCGGGAGCGTCGCGCCGGTCTCCGGGCCGATCACGTGCACGATGCCCTGGCGGCGGTCGAGGAACGGGAAGTAGGCCTTGGCGCCGAACTCGCGGATGTTCGCGTCGAGCGTCTCGACCTGCGTGCGCGAGATCGGGTCGCGGATGCCGAGCGCCCAGTCCTTGGTCGGCGTGTTGTGGTCGGCGGTGGCGACGATGGACGCGTTGCGCCACGGCTTGCGGCCGGCGAGCCGCAGGCCCTCGTAGGCCTGCGGGCTCGTCACCTCGTGCACGAGGTGGCGGTCGATGTAGAGCAGCGCGGTTCCGTCCGCCTCGGTGCGGACGACGTGGCTGTCGAAGAGCTTGTCGTAGAGCGTGCGGCGCATGGAGCCGGTGATTATCTCACGGCCCGCGAGCGCCTCGTCCCTGCGCCAGGGTCCGGCCGCGTGCCGTTCCCCGCGTCCGTCCTCACCCCCGTCGCGGGGATGACGATCGCCGTCCCCGAGCGTTCAGGCCCGGAGGGCGTCGACGTGCGCCAGCACCCGGCCGGCCAGGTTCGCCGACCACGGGTCGAAGCGCTCCGCGGGCGTCGTCCGCAGCCACGTGAGCTGGCGCTTGGCGAGCTGGCGCGTCGCGGCGATGGCGGCCGTGCGCAGTCCCTCCCGGTCGGTCGCGCCTTCCAGGTACGCCCACGCCTGGCGGTAGCCGACGCAGCGCATCGACGGCATCGCAGCGTCGAGAGCGTAGCGGGCGCGCAGCGTCGCGAGCTCGTCCACGAGGCCCGCGGCCAGCATCGCGTCGAAGCGCTGCGCGATCTCGCGGTGCAGTCGCGCGCGATCCTCGGGAAAGAGCGCGATGCGGATCGCGGCGTCGCCGCTTCCCCCCGGCTCGCGTCGTCCCTGCCACGAGGACAGCGGGCGCCCGGACAGCCGGACGACCTCGAGGGCGCGCTGGATGCGCTGCGCATCGTGAGGGGCGAGCCGCGCCGCCGTCACCGGATCGACGTCGGCGAGCGCCGCGTGCATCGCGGGCCACCCGACGCGCGCCGCCTCCGCGTCGATCGCCGCGCGCACCGACGCGTCGCCGCGCGGCAGCGCCGAGAGCCCCTCGGTGAACGCCTTGAAATAGAGCATCGTGCCGCCGGCCAGGATCGGCTCGCGGCCGCGCGCGCGGATGCGTCCGATCGCCTCGCGGGCGTCGGCACAGAAGCGCGCCGCCGAATACGATTCCGTCGGCGCGATCAGGTCGAGCAGGTGGTGCGGGACGCGCGCCCGCGTCCTCGCATCGGGCTTCGCGGTACCGATGTCCATGCCCCGGTACACCTGCGCGGAATCGACGCTGACGATCTCGCCGTCCAGCGCCTCCGCGAGCGCGAGCGCGAGCGCGCTCTTGCCGGTGGCGGTGGGGCCGAGGAGGAGGATCATGCGAGCCGGGCGATGGGCGTTAGGCGATGGGCGATGGGCGATGGGAAAGTCGTTCACCGCCTCGTCCATCGAAGTCCGTGTAGAGGTGTCTCGAGCCGTCCTCGGGGCGAGACGCCGCGCGATGGCCTATCGCCTATCGCCTATCGCCCATCGCCTATCGCCTCCTCCCTCACCTTCCGCGCATGAACAGCCTGTCCAGCTCCGGCAGCGTCAGCTGGTACCACGTCGGACGGCCGTGGTTGCACTGCCCGGCGCGCTCGGTCGCCTCCATCTCGCGAAGGAGCGCGTTCATCTCGGGAATCGCCAGCGTGCGGTTGGCGCGGACGGCGCCGTGGCAGGCCATCGACGCCAGCAGCTCGTCGCGATGCGCCTCGATCGCGCCGCTGCCGCCGTGGTCGCGGAGCTCGTGCAGGACCGCGCGGGCGAGCGTCGCCGCGTCGGCCTCGGCGAGGGGCGCGGGAATGGCGCGGACCGCGAGCGTCGCGGGGCCGAGGCGTGACAGCGTGAACCCCAGCCGGTCGAGCGCCTCGGCGTGCTCGTCGGCCGTCGCGATCTCGACCGGTTCGGCCGCGAACGTCGCGGGGACGAGCAACGGCTGCGTCGGCAGGCGTCCTGCGTAGGCGCCCTTCAGCTTCTCGTAGACGATGCGCTCGTGCGCCGCGTGCATGTCGACGAGCACGAGGCCGGCACGGTTCTGCGCGAGCACGTAGACGCCGTGCAGCTGCGCGAGCGCGAAGCCGAGCGGATGCTCGTCGCCGGTCGGCGGCAGGGCGGGCGCGTCCGGCTTGCGCTCGCCGAACAGCCGCGCGTAGAACGGTACGGGCTCGCCGCTCGCGAGCGAGAGGGCGTCCTGCGCCGGGTTCACGCCCGACGCCAGCACGCCGGCCCCGTTGCCCGGCGGCGGCATGCGCGCCGCGACCAGGCCCAGCCGTTCCGCGGCAGACACCGCGGGCGCTTCCGCGGCGCTCGCGGCGAGCGCACGCTCGACGGCGGACCGCGCGAAAGGATGCAGTGCGCCGGCGTCGCGGAAGCGCACCTCCGATTTCTGCGGATGCACGTTGACATCGACGCGGCGCGCATCGAGCGCGAGCCACAGCGCGTAGGCGGGCTGGCGGTCGTGGTGCAGCACGTCGCGGTAGGCCTCGCGCACCGCGTGCGCGAGCATGCGGTCGCGCACGAAGCGTCCGTTGACGAACAGCATCTGCGGGCCGCTGCCCTGCACCGCGTGCGCCGGCCGGATCGCAAAGCCCTCGAGCGTCACGCCGGCCGATTCGGCGGCCACGGGCGCGGCGCCGCGAAGGAACGCCTCGCCAAGGAGCGCCTCGACCCGCTGCGCGCGAGTTCCCGGCAGCAGCCGGTGGACGAGGCGTCCGTTGTGCACGAGCGTGAAGCCGACCTGCGGGTGGGCGAGCGCGAGGCGCGTGAACGCTTCCTCGCAGTGCGCCCACTCGGTCGCGTCGGTGCGCAGGAACTTGCGGCGCGCCGGGGTGTTGAAGTAGAGCTCCTCGACGGTGATCGACGTTCCGGCCGACAGCGCGGCGGGCGCGATCGGCGCGACGGTGCCGCCGTCCACCTCGATGCGCCAGGCATGGGGGCGGCCGCTCGCGCGCGACGTCACGGCGAGCCGCGACACCGCCGCGATCGAGGCGAGCGCCTCGCCGCGGAAGCCGAGCGTCCCGATCGCCTCGAGGTCCGCCGGCGCGCCGATCTTCGAGGTCGCGTGGCGCGCGATCGCGAGCGGCAGGTCCTCGCGGTCGATGCCGGCGCCGTCGTCCACGACGCGGATACGCTTGATGCCGCCGCCGGCGAGGTCGACGTCGATGCGCGTCGCGCCGGCGTCGACGCTGTTCTCGATCAGCTCCTTCAACGCCGCGGCCGGACGCTCGACGACCTCGCCCGCGGCGATCTGGTTGATCAGGAGGTCGGGCAGCGGACGGATCGCGCCCATCAGTGCGCGAGATGGCGCGACCAGCGCTCGTAGATCCCGTCGGCCAGCGCGTTGAGCGATGCGACGCGCGCGTCGACGTCGCGCAGGATGTCCGCGCGCGACTGGCGCGCCCCGTCCGAGGCCGGGGGCAACTCGCCGGGCGACATGTCGCACCACGCGGCGAGCATCGCGGCGGTCATCTCGACGTGGCACTGGAAAGCGATGTGCCGATCGTCGAGCACGTAGGCCTGGTTGGGGTTGTGCTCGTTGGCGAGCACGCGCTTCGCGTCGCGCGGCAGCTTGAACGCGTCGTAGTGCCACTGGAACACGTTCATCCGGTCGCGGCCGCCGAACCACTCGGCCGCGGCGTCGGGGTCGGTGGCCTCGACGTCGAGCCAGCCGATCTCGGTCTGCCGCGCCCGCGTGACCGCGCCGCCGAGCGCCCGCGACAGGATCTGCCCGCCGAGGCAATGACCGATCA
>DASTCK010000158.1:0-8747 GCA_035711225.1 Casimicrobiaceae bacterium | reverse complement strand
CACGTGGCGCTCGGGCGCGACGACCCATCCCAGGCGCCACCCGGTCATGTTGAAGTACTTCGAGAAGCTCGAGATGACGAACAGGTCGTCCGAGAGCGCGAGCGCCGACGCGGGCCGCGCCCCGGGCGCGAGGTCGTAGCTCAGGCCGAGGTAGATCTCGTCGACGATCAGGCGACCGGCGCGCTCGGCGACGGTCGTCGCGATGCGCGCGAGCTCCGCGGGCTCGACCGTCGTGCCGGTCGGGTTGGACGGCGAGGCGATGAGCACGCCGCGCGTGCGCGGGCCCCAGCGTTTCGCGACCAGGTCGGCCGTGAGCTGGTAGCGGGTCGACGCGTCGACCGGCACCGCGACCGGCTCGCCTTCGAGCGTGCGCACGAAGTGGCGGTTGCACGGATACCCCGGGTCGGTCATCAGGATCTGCTCGTCGCGGTTCACGAGGAGCGCGGTGACCAGCAGGAGCGCCGCCGAGGAGCCGGCCGTGACGATGACCCGCTCGGGCGCGACGTCGACGCCGTAGCGGTCGCCGTAATGGCGCGCGATCGCCTCGCGCAGCGCCGGGAGCCCGAGCGCGGACGTGTAGTAGATGCCACCGTCGGCGAGCGCCGCGCGCGCCGCGTCGAGGACCGGCCCGGGCGTCGGGAAATCCGGCTCGCCGATCTCCATGTGCACGACGCTGCGCCCCGCGGCCTCCAGCGCGCGGGCGGCGGTCTGGACCTCCATCACGTGGAACGGCGCGATGTCCGCCACGCGGGCGGCGAGGTGCGTGCGGGCTTCCATCGGTCGTCGGTCTGAAGGCGGGGCGTCGCGGCGAGGCCGTATCGTAGCGCGGTCGTGCGCTCGCGAGCGTGATCGCCGTCACTGTTCGGCCGCGACCCGGCACCGCATCCGACCCGTCCACCACGCGAACGTTCCGGCCGACCGATGCACCGACGTCGTGTCCTACAGGCGCTGAGCGTGGTGCTCGCGTTCGAGTCGTGGCCCTCCGCGGCGGCGGTCCACAAGTGCGCGGGCGCGGCCGGCACCGTCTATCAGGACCGCCCCTGCGAAGGCGGGGCCGCAGGCGGCCCCGGCCTAGACGACGCGCCGCTGTCGGTGCTGCCGGCGCCACGCCCGGCCCGCACGGTCGAGCGCCGCGAGCCCGCGCCGAAGCCCGCCCGCCAGGAGCGCGCCCGGCACCGCGAGCCCGCGCACCAGGGCAACCCGGCCGAGCGGCGGCACCTGCGCGTCGGCATGACCGAGGGCGAGGTGATCGCACGCGTAGGCCCGCCCGATCTCACGACCGGCAAGGGCCGCCGCCACGCGCGCTGGACCTGGATGCCGGTGCCCGGCGATCCCGACACGATCACCGTGGTGCTGTTCGACGTCGGCCGGGCGGTCGAGATCGAGCGCACGATCGTGAAGCGCTAGCGGTCGGGCAGGCGCGAGGCACTGGCGCCGGTGAAGCGGGTCCCCGCGCGACGCGGGGCCGGCGCGAACGGCGCGCTCGTTCGCGGCGAACAGGCGCCGGGAACGGCTCGGCCATCGGAATCGCGGACGGCGCAGGTCGGCGGTCGGCCAGCATCGACGGCCCCCGGGACGATGCGTTACCGTCGCCGGCTGGCGATGGGCGGAGGAGCCGGCGGCGATGCGCGTGGTGCTGCAGCGGGTCTCGCAGGCGAGCGTGACGGCGGGCGGCCGCGTCACCGGCGCGATCGGGCCGGGGCTCCTCGTGCTCGCGGGCGCCGCGCCCGACGACACCGCCGCGGACCGCGACTGGCTTGCGCGGAAGATCGTGCAGCTCCGCGTGTTCGCCGACGACGCGGGCACGATGAACCGCTCGCTGCTCGACACCGGCGGCGCGATCCTCGTCGTGTCGCAGTTCACGCTGTTCGCGTCGACGCGCAAGGGCAACCGACCGTCGTGGTCGCTCGCCGCGCCGCCGGACGTCGCGCGACCGATGTTCGATGCATTCGTCGCCGCGCTCGAGCGAGAGCTCGGCAGGAGCGTCGCCACGGGCGAGTTCGGCACCGACATGAAGGTCGCGCTGGTCAACGACGGGCCGATGACGATCGCCATCGACAGCCGCGTTCGCGAGTGACGGGTGGCGACGCGCCTATAATCGGCGCGCCCCCGATGCCGCTCCCGCGCCCTGCCCGCTGGGTCATCGCCGCCGCCGCGCTCGTCGCGGTCGCGCTGGCCGTGTTCGCGTTTCGCGCCACGCAGGGCCGCGCGGTCGAGGTCGTCGCCGCGGCAACCATGCGCCTCAAGCAGTCGGTCGTCGTCTCGGGCCGCGTGCTGGCGCCCGCCAAGGTCGAGCTGGGCGCGACGATCACCGGCCGCGTGGTGTCGGTCGGCGTCGACGACGGCGACCGCGTCACCGCGGGCCAGACGCTGGTCCAGCTCGAATCGGCCGAGCTCGCCGCCGCGCTCGCGCAGGCCCGGGCCGCGGAGCGCGCCGCGGAGAGCCGGATCCGCCAGTGGAGGAGCGTCGGCGGTCCGAACGCGCGCGAGCTCCTCGCGCAGGCGGAAGCGAACGCGCGCCTCGCCGAGAGCGAGCATGCGCGGCAGAGCGCGCTCTTCGCGCAAGGCTTCATCGGACAGGCGCGCCTCGACGAGTCGCGCCGCGCGCTCGCGGTCGCGCAGTCGCAGCTCGCCGCGGCGCGCTCGACCGCCTCGGCGAACGACGAGAGCGGCGTCGAGCGGCAGCTGCTCGAGGACCAGCTCGCGACCGCGCAGGCGACGCGGGAGTCCGCCATGGCGAAGCTCGCGCAGACGCGCATCGTCGCCCCCGCGAACGGCATCGTGCTCGACCGGTCGGTCGAGCCCGGCGACATCGCGCAGGCGGGGCGCGTGCTGATGGTGCTCGCGCTGGACGGCCCGGTTCGCCTCGTCGCCCCGATCGACGAGAAGAACCTCGCGGTGCTCGCGCCCGGGCAGCGCGCCCGCGTGTCGGCCGACGCCTTTCCCGGCACGCGCTTCGACGCGGTGCTGGAGACGCTCTCGCCCGGCATCGACGTGCAGCGCGGCACGGTCGAGGCGAAGTTCGCCGTTCCGTCGCCGCCGTCGTTCCTGCGCTCCGACATGACCGTGTCGATCGACATCGCCGTCGCCGACAAGGAGCGCGCGCTGGTCGTTCCGGCGGCCGCGCTGCGCGATGCGACGGCGCCCGAGCCGTCGGTGCTGGTGGTCCGCGGCGGGGTCGCCACGCGCGTGGGCGTGCGCACCGGTGCGCGCACCTCCGGCGAGGTCGAGATCCTCTCGGGCATCGAGCCGGGCACGCCGGTGATCGTGGATCCCGCGGTCGCCGCCGGCGACCGCGTGCGCGAGCGCGAGCGCTAGCGGCCGGGCGAAGGACGACGATGCCGTTCGAATGGGTCGTCGCGCTGCGGTTCCTGCGCGAGGGCAGGCTGCAGACGGCGCTGATCATCGGCGGCGCGGCCGCCGGCGTCGCCGTCGTGCTGTTCATCACCGCGCTCGTCCAGGGCCTGCAGGCGAACACCATCAAGCGCGTGCTGGGCACGCAGGCGCACATCGTGATCCGCCCGACCGAGGAGGTCGCGCGGCCGCAGCGCGAAGCGCGGGCGGGCGAGCTGGCGGCGCCGCACATCGAGGCGCGCGCGCAGCGGCTGCGCTCGATCGACCAGTGGCAGGCGCTCGAGCCGCTGCTCGATGCGATGCCGGGCGTCACCGCGGTGTCGCCGATGGTATCGGGACCCGCCTTCGCGCTGCGCGGCGACGCGTCGAAGTCGATCGCGATCTTCGGCATCGACCCCGCGCGCTACGACCGCATCGTCGCCATCGGCGAGAAGCTCACCGCCGGCGCGTTCCGGCTCGGGCCGGACGACGCCGTGATCGGCAAGGAGCTCGCCAAGGACCTCGGCCTCGCCGTCGGCGACCGGTTTCGCGTGCTGACGGCGGAGACCGCCGAGCCCGTGGCCTCGACGTTCGTCGTGTCCGGGATCGTCGACCTCGGCGTGCGCGACCTCAACCGGCGCTCGGTCTACGTCGCGTTCCGCACGGCGCAAACGATGCTGTCGCTGCCCGGAGGCGCGTCGCAGATCGACCTCAAGGTCGAGGACCTGTTCGGCGCGGAAACGCTCGCCCGGAGGCTCGAGGCGCAGACCGGCCTCACGGTCGAGTCGTGGATGCGCACCAACGAGCAGCTCCTCGCCGCGATCAGCGCGCAGGACATCTCGACGCGCACGATCCGCGGGTTCGTCGTGCTGATCGTCGCGGTCGGCATCGCGAGCGTGCTGGTCGTGTGGGTCGTGCAGAAGCGGCGCGAGATCGGGATCCTGCGCGCGATGGGCGCCTCGCGTGGCCGCGTGCAGCGCGTGTTCCTGCTCCAGGGGGCGATCGTCGCCGCCGCCGGCTCGCTGCTCGGCAGCGCGCTGGCGTCGGTGATGCTGCTGGTGTTCATGCGGCTCGCGCGAAACGCCGACGGGACGCCGCTGTTCGACCTCATCACGATGCCGCCGTGGCTGTACGGCGCGGCGGTCGCCGGAGCGATCGCCGGGGGCATCGCCGCGGCCGCGCTGCCGGCGCGCGCCGCGGCGCGGCTCGACCCGGCGCAGGCGATCCGGATGTAGCCGAGACGCGACCTTGTCCGCACCGATCATCTCGCTCTCGGGCGTGCGCAAGACCTACGGCGAAGGCACCGACGTCGCCGTCGAGGTGCTGCACGGCATCGACCTCGACCTCGCCCCGGGAGAGTTCACCGCGCTCGTCGGCCCGTCGGGATCGGGCAAGTCGACGCTGCTCAACCTGATCGGGCTGCTCGAGCCGCCGAGCGCGGGCAGCTACCGGATCGCGGGACGCGAGACCGCGACGCTGGCCGAGGGCGACGTCACCGCGCTTCGCGCGACGCACCTGGGCTTCGTGTTCCAGTTCCACCACCTGCTGCCCGCGTTCACGGCGACCGAGAACGTGCTGATGCCCGGGCTGATCGCGCAGGGCCCGGTGACGGCGCAGCGGCGCGAGCAGGCGCGCGCGCTCCTCCGCGACGTCGGCCTCGGCGACCGCCTCGACTACCTCCCCCGCAAGCTCTCGGGCGGGCAGCAGCAGCGCGTCGCGATCGCGCGGGCGCTCTCGCTCGCCCCGCCGCTCGTCCTCGCCGACGAGCCGACCGGCAATCTCGACACCCACTCGGCCGACGACATCTTCGCGCTGATGCGGCGCTTCAACGAGCGTAGCGGGACGGCGTTCCTGATCGTCACGCACGACCCGCGCCTCGCCCAGCGCTGCGACCGCATCGTGCAGCTGGTCGATGGGCAGATCGCGGGCGACGCGCCCAACGTGGCGCGCCGTCCGGCATGAACCGGGGTCAGGTTTCAATCCGACCCCGGTTCGGCCACCCGCGCTCGCGCAGGTAGCCCGCCGCGTTCGCGACCTGCCACACGACGAGCAGCGCGGCGACGGCAAGCGCCGGGACGGGGGATCGTGTCTCGAATGGCCGGCGGAAGGCCTTCAGGAAGAGCGCGAGCTCGGGGCGCAGCGGCCCATGCCCCTGCGACGCGCGATGGCGATGGAAACGCCACGCGCCGCGGCCATAGCCGACGTGCTGGCGCCAATACGAGCCCAGCGTAAGGTCGTGCCGATGATGCACGACCGCGGCGCTCGCGAGCGCGATCGGTCGTCCCGCCGCGACCCAGCGATGGCAGAACTCGCGGTCCTCGGCCGCACGGAACGTCTCGTCGAATCCGCCGATCGAGCGGAACGCCTCCGCGGCGAGCGCGAGGTTGTTCGACGTCACGAAGCGCAACGGGCTTCGCGCATCGAGGAGCGACGGGATGACGACGTCGGTGATCGTCTGGCTGGCCGCGGCGTAGGGATTCCGCGGCAGCCCGTTGACGACGCGGCCGCCCTGCATCGCCTCCGGCGCCGCGGTCACGGCGGCGGCGAGCGCACGAAGCCATTCGCGGGCCGGTTCGCAGTCGTCGTCGGTGAACGCGAGGATCGCGCCCGTCGCATGACGCGCGCCCAGGTTGCGCGCCGCCGACGGGCCGCGGTTGGCTTGCCGCAGCCACGTGACGCGCAGGCCGGGCCGCCCGGGATCCGCGATCGGCGCGACCGGCGGCGAACTGCCGTCGTCGACGACGACGACCTCGTAGCGTTCGACCGGGTAGTCGGCCGCGGCCAGCGCGGCGAGGCAGCTCGCGAGCTCGCGCGGCCGGTTCCACGTCGGCACGACGACGGAGATCGAGGGAAGCTCCGCGTCGCGCGTGGCGGCCGCGCCGTCGTCCGGCATCGCCCCCGCCGTCGTGTCGCGCGATCGCATCGTCACCGCGGCGAGACCCGCACGCTGCGGCCGCTCGACGCCGATTCGACCGCGGCGAGCACCACGGCGAGCGCGCGGACGCCGTCGGCGAGCGTCGAGGCGACCGGGGCGCCTTCCCGGATCGCCGCGGCGAAGTGGCGCCACTCGTCGGCGTACGTCATCCGCCAGGCGCCGCCGGCGCGTGCATCGCGCAGCGCCCCCGGCAACGCGCGCACGAACGCGCCGGCGGCGCGCAGTCGTGCGCGCCCGTCGCCCGCGACGCTCGCCGCATCCGACGTCGAGTACCCGTCGAAGCGATAGAGCGACAGCGAGATCGACGCGGCGCGACCGAAGACCTCGACCTCGTTGCTGCGGCTCGTGCGCTCGGCGAACAGCGCGGTCGCGAGCGCTCCGCCGGATAGCCTTGCGACCAGCACCGCGCTTTCGTCCTCGCGCTCGCCGGAGCGCGTGCACGCCACCACTTCCTCGACCTCGGCCCCCGTCAGGAAGCGCCACAGGTCGACATGGTGCACCGCGAGCTCGAACAGGACGCCGCCGCCGGTGGCACGCCCGCACTGCCAGTCCGGCACGCCGGTGTGGAAGCTCGTCAACCGGCTCGCGATGGCGTCGAGGGCGCCGATCGCGCCGCCGGCGATCGCCTCGCGCGCCCGACGCGCCTGCGCGTGCCAGCGCGTGTTGAAGCCGACCATCGCGCGCACGCCTGTCGCGGAGGCCGCCGCGACGATGCGCCGCGCGTCGTCGAGCGAGAGGGCCAGCGGCTTCTCGACGAAGACGTGCTTGCCGGCGTCGATCGCCGCGAGCGCGATCTCGGCGTGGGCCGCCGTCGGCACGCAGATCGCGATCGCGTCGAGCGCCGGATCGTCGACGAGCGAGCGGTACCCTGCCGCCGTCCGCGCCGACGGGCGCAACGCCGCGGCGCGCGAAAGCGCCTGCGCGTCGGTGTCGGCGAGCGCGGCGACGTCGATCGCCGGCACGGCGGCCAGCGCAGGCAGGTGCAGCGTCGAGGTGGCGCGGCCGCATCCGACGATGCCGAGCCGCACGGCTCGCGCGGGCGTTCCGCCGCGCGGGCGGGTCATGCCGGCCAAAGCGCGCGGCGCTCGTCGGGCCGCACGTGCCGGTAGCGCCGGAACTCGAAGCGCGACACGCGGTCGACCGCGCCGCCCGCACCGAGCGCGTACCCGGCCATTTGCCCGAGCCCGTCGAGCGCGAGCCCGGCCACGAGCGCGTGCAGGCAGCCCAGCAGCGCGCGCCGCGATGCCGTCGAACGCTGGGCGCGCCACAGGCGAGCGAGGCGCAGCGGCGGGATGAGCGGCGCGCCCAGCGCGTAGACGACGCGGCGCGCGGGCGACATCGCGCGGGCGCGTAGCCCCGCGAAGAGCCGGCCGTAGTGGTATTGCGCGGGCAGCCACGAGCGCCACAGCGAGAAGTTCGCGTGCGCGATCACCGCGCGAGGCTCGAGCCATAGCCGCCGTCCCCGGGCGCGGAGGTCCCAGTGCAGCAGCGTCTCGGCGTCGAGCATCGCGGGGAGCCGCTCGCCGTACGCGAGGAGCTCGTCCCGCTTGTAGCTGGTGTTGTGTCCCGGCAGGTAGTCGCGCTCCCCGGCGTCCGCGGGCGCCAGCCAGGGGCCATAGCCGATGATGAGGTCGGCACGGCTCACGGCCGTCGACGGGTTGGCGTTCGTCACCGCGGGGCCTACCGCCGCCCACGGGCCGCGGTGCGCCGCGATCAGCGCATCCGCCCATCCGGCAAGCGGGAACGCGTGGTCCTCGGCCAGCGCCACCACGGGAGCGGACGCGCGCGCGACGCCCGCGGCGTTCGCGCCGCCGATCGATACGACGGCGCCGACCTCGACGATCTCGACACGCGCGAACGCGGCGAAGAGCGCATCGTCGGCGCCCAGCGAGCCGCTCGACGGCGCGACGATCACGAGCTCGAGCCTCCCTGCCGCGGCCTGGCGAGCGAGCTCCCCGACGGTGCGCCGGATCGTGGCGAAGCCGTCGGGGGTCGCGAGGACGACCGAGAGCTCGGGCCTCGTTGCCGCGGTCATCGCGCGCCGTGGGGCGGCGTCGGCCGCGTCAGCTCGCCGCCGGCGCGGCGTTCGCTCACGCCTCGAGCAGGCTGCGCAGCATCCAGGCGTTCTTCTCGTGGATCTGCATGCGCTGCGTCAGGAGGTCGGCGGTCGGCTCGTCGTGCGCGGCGTCGACGGCCGGGAAGATCTTGCGCGCGGTGCGCACGACCGCCTCGTTGCCCTCGACGAGGAGCCGCACCATGTCCTCGGCCTTCGGTTGCCCGGTGGTCTCGCCGATCGACGCGAGCTTCGCGAATTCCGCGAGCGTCGCGGGCGCCGGGTGGCCGAGCGAGCGGATGCGCTCGGCGATCGCGTCGAGCGCGAGCCACAGCTCGTTGTACTGCGTCTCGAACATCAGGTGCAGCGTGTTGAACATCGGGCCGGTCACGTTCCAGTGGAAGTTGTGGGTCTTGAGGTACACCG
>DASTCK010000157.1:0-10130 GCA_035711225.1 Casimicrobiaceae bacterium | reverse complement strand
GCACCGGCGCCGGCGGAAGGTCCGTGCGGCGACTGGCGCACGAGCGTGGCCGCGTCGTTCGTCGCGCAGGCGCGCGCCGCGGCGGCGACCTTTCCGGGCCGCTACCCGCTCGATTGCGGCGAGCGGGACTGGCACGTCGCCCTGCTCGACGGCCCGAACTACGTGCACGGCATGTTCCGCGCCGGGTTCGCGGCGGCCGGCGGTCGCTTCGACGGCGCGGTGCGCGAAGGCCGCGCGCCCTCCGGGGCCGAGCCGTTCGCCGTCCTCGAGTCGTTGCCGCTGTGGGAGACCGTGCGCGACATCAACAAGCTCAGCAACAACGTGATGGCGCGCCAGGTGTTCCTCGCGCTCGGGACGACCGTCGCGCGGCCGCCGGCGACGATCGAGAAGGCGCGCGACGCGGTGACGGCGTGGCTCGCGCGCCGGCGGCTCGCGCTGCCCGGCCTCGTGCTCGAGAACGGCTCGGGGCTCTCGCGCGTCGAGCGCCTGTCGGCGGGCGGGCTCGCCCGGCTCCTCGCCGCCGCCGACGCGAGCGCGGTGCGCGAGGAGTTCGCGAGCTCGCTCGCGGTCGCGGCGCTCGACGGCACGGTGCAGCGCCGATTCCAGAACGGCACGGTCGCCGGGCAGGCGCTGCTCAAGACCGGCTCGCTCGAGGGCGTGCGCGGCCTCGCCGGCTACGTGATCGACGCGGCGGGCCGGCGCTGGATCGTCGCCGCGCTCGTGAACCACCCGAACGCCGCGCGCGCGCAACCGGCGCTCGACCTTCTGGTCCAATGGACGTATCGCAACGCGCGAAGCTACGATCCGTCGAGGATTCGGTAACGCCGACGGTGGCGATGGGCGATGGGCGATGGGCGATAGGGCAACGCGCCGCGCACCCCGCGAGGGCATTGCTTCGAACGCGATTCCACGCCGGCAGGCGCTCGGCGTTGCTTTCGCCTATCGCCTATCGCCCGTCGCCTGCCCTTCTCCATGACTCTCCTCGACCTCCTAGCCGAGCAGAAGATCGCCGCCGCCATCGACGCCGGCGAGTTCGACGACCTGCCCGGCGCGGGCAAGCCGCTCGACCTCGACGACGATCCGCTGGTCCCCGACGACCTCCGCGTGGCGTGGCGGCTCCTGAAGAACGCCGGCTTCGTCCCGCCGGAGCTTGCCGAGGCGCGCGAGCGCGTCGAGCTCGTGCGGCTCCTCGCGTCGATCGACGACGACGGCGAGCGCCGCCGCGCGGCGGCGCGCCTGGCGCTGATCGAGGCGCGCCGCGAGGCGGCGGGCGCCGGCAGGGGCCTGCCGGCGTCCTACCGCGGAGCGCTGCTCGACAAGCTCGGCCGGTAGGCCGGCGCGGCGGCCGCCCCGACGTCAGCTCGGCAGCGGCTGGCTGTCCTTGAAAGCGAGGTAGCCGCGCACGACGCGGTAGATCACCCAGATCGACACCGCCGCGAGCCCGACCGGCAGCAGCACGAAGCCGATCAGCACGAGCATCAGCAGCACGCCGACCGCGCCGACGATGACGCTCCACAAGAGCGACCACCAGAACGTGCCGATCAGCCAGTCGAAGTGCGACGCCAACCAGGTACCCTGCGCCTCGCCGCGCTTCACGTACGCGATGATCACGCCGACGATCCCGGCGATCGCCACCAGCGGCGCGAAGTGGACGAGCCCCGACGAGATCACGCCGCCGATCGCGGCGATGCCGAACAGCGCGTAGACGATCAGCGCGGCGGTGATCGGCGGTTGCGTCGTGGCGCCGGCGGGCGGCAGGGTTTCGGCCATCGTGGTTCTCCTTCGCTCATGCGACCCCGGGTCGGGGTGCGGGACGCAACATGGGACCGAGGGGCCCGAGGGTCAATGCCGCGCCGACCGACGGCGCCCTGCCGCGCTGCGCGGCTGCTCAACGCGACGAATAGCGTCGCCCATCCTTGTGCGCGGCGTGCACGCCGTGCTCGTCCTCGATCCACATCAGGTCGTCGTCCGGGTAGAACGCGTTGTCACCCTCGATCCGGTTGCCGACCTCCAGGTAGCGCGCGACCCTGCCGCTGCGGTTGACCAGATGGTGGCCATCGCGGCGGCCGGCCGGGTAGCCGGCGCAGTGCCCGGCGCGCAGCACCTGCTCGCCGGCGTCGGTCACCAGCACGACCTCGCCTTCGAGGATCCAGACGAACTCGTCCTCGAGCGTGTGCCAGTGGCGCAGGGCCGACTCTGCGCCCGGAGGCAGCGTGACGAGGTTGACGCCGAAGCGGGTGAGGCCGAGCGCGTCGCCCAGCCGGCGCTTCGCGCGATCGCCCATGCGCGCGGCGAAGGGCGCCGGGTAGGTGGTGCCGCGCTGCTCGGGGACGCCGGCGGGATCGAGGGCGGGCGGAAGGAGGGTCGTCATCGGGCAAGTATCGCATCCGCATGGACGCGCCGCCGCCTCGTATAATCCCCAATCCGGCGTCCGGGGAGGTCGCCCGGCGGCAGCACGACCTCAACAAGGAGTCCGTCATGTCATTCGAACGCACCCGCGACCAGCTCGTCGACGATTTCTCGGCCGTGCTCTCCGAGGCCGAGGACCTGCTCAAGAAAGCCTCCAACGAGACCGGCGACCGCGCCAAGGACCTCCGCTCGCAGGTCGAGGCGAAGCTCCTGTCCGCCAAGCTGCGCCTGCAGGAGCTCGAAGGCGAGGCGGTCGACCGCGCGAAGGCGGCCGCGCGCTACACCGACGACTACGTCCACGAGAACCCGTGGCAGGTGATCGGCGCGGCGGCGGCGGTCGGCTTCCTCGTCGGCCTCCTGATGAACCGGCGTTGAGCCGTCGATGGACGCGTCCGGCGGGGAGGGTCGGGGCGCCGGGCTGAAGCCCTCGGCCCTGCGCCTTCTCGCCGGCGCCGTCGCGCTGGCGCGCGCTCGACTCGAGCTCGCGAGCGTCGAGCTCGCGGAGGAGCGCGGGCGCGTGGCGTCGGTCGTCGCGCTCGCGGCCGCGGGCGCGGTGCTCGCCACGCTGGCGATCGCCACGCTCACCCTCGGCGTCGTCGCGTACTTCTGGGACAGCTACCGCTTCCAGGCGATCGGCGCGCTCGTCGTCGTGTACGGCGGGCTCGCCGCGTTCGCCTTCCTGCGCGCGGCCGCGGTGGTCAGGCGACACCCGACGCCGTTCGCCGCCACGATCGCCGAGTTCGACAAGGACCGGGCGCTCCTGTCCGGCGGCCGGTTGCAGGAACCCGCCGCGCCGGCGTCCCCCTCTCCGGGCCACGCCGGCGTCGCGTCCAGCGCCAGCGAGCGACCATGAGCGACGCGAACGACCTCGCCGAGCGGCGCGCAAGGCTCGTCGCCGCCGCCGATCTCGAGCGGCTGAAGATCGGCCTCGCCTGGCGCGACGTGCGGCACGCGTTCGCGCCCGTCCCGGACGTCGGTCGCCGCTCGCCGATGCGCTCGTTCGTCGTGCGCGCGATCGGCTTCGCGCTGCCGATCGTCGGCATCCGGCGGATGGGGCGAACGCTGCGCGTCGCCGGCGCCGCGATCGCGATCTGGCGCGTGGTGCGCGCCTGGCGCTCGCCCGGCTGACGGCGCGGGGGACGCCGGCTTGCGCATCGTCGGGTTCATGGTGGCGCGGAACGAGGAGGACATCGTCGAGGCCACCGTCCGGCACAACCTCCTCACGCTCGACGCGCTGACGGTCGTCGACCACGGCTCCGACGATGCGACGCCGGGCATCCTCGCGTCGCTCGTGCGCGAGGGACTCCCGCTCACCGTCGAGCGTGACGAGACGCTGGGCCTGAGCCAGTCCAGGGTCACCACCGAGCACGCCAGGCGGATGTTCGAGAACGGCGCGGACCTGTGCGTGCCGCTCGATGCGGACGAGTTCCTGCGCATGCCGTCGCGCCCGGTCTTCGAGCGCGTCGTGGCCGCCGCCGAGGCGAGCGTGCATCTGGCGATGTCCTGGACCACCTACCTTCCCCGGTTCGACGCCCCGGGCGACCTCGTGGCGCGGCTCGCCCATGCGCGCCGCCCGCGCGAGGAGCAGCACGGCATCTACAAGGTGATCGTGCGCCGCTCGCTGCTCGACCAGCCGCGCGCGATCGTCTGTGCCGGCAACCACGGCGTGGACTACGGCGACGGCAGCGGGCAGCTTCCGCACGACGCGCTGCCGCCGAGCGTCGTCTCGGTCGCGCACGTGCCGGTGCGCAGCGTCGGCCAGCTCACGGCCAAGGTCGCCGTGGGCAGGCTCTCGCGGCGTCTCGCGGGCCTGGACGACAGTGCGACGTCCCCTCACCTGCGCGACGAGTACGACGCGATCCTCGCCGGCCGCCCGCTGACGCGGGAGCATCTCACCGCGATCGTCGCGAACTACAGCGTGCCCCCGCAGCGCCGGGTCGATCCCGCGACCATCGCGTGGATCGAGGATGCGTTCCTCGCGGACATCGAGCTGCGGTACACCCCGGCGCAGCCGCCGAACCCGCTCGCGCGCATCCTGACGTTCGGCGAGCGCGTCGCGGCGGAGGTCGCGCGAACCACCGGCGGGCTATGACGATCGCGCAGGGCGCGCCGCGCCGGCGGCCGAAGGTCTGGTCGGTGTCGATGGTCCGCAACGAGGCCGACATCGTCGAGGCGTTCGTCCGGCACAACGCCGCCGTGCTCGACGGCATGGCGATCATCGACCACGGCTCGATCGACGGGACGCTCGAGATCCTGACCGCGCTCGCGCGCGAGCGGCTGCCGATCATCCTGATCAAGAGCGCGACGCCGGGCTACCTGCAGGAACAGATCACCACCGCCACGGCGCGCGACGTCTTCCGGCAGACCGGCGCGGACTTCGTGATGCCGCTCGACGCCGACGAGTTCCTCAAGGTGCGCTCGCGCGACGAGTTCGAGCGGGCGCTGATGGCGATCCCGGCGTCGATGAACGGCCTGCTGCACTGGCTGACCTACGTCCCCGACTTCGCCGCGGCGAAGGACGGGACGCTCGCGCTGCTGAGGAGTGCCCGGCGCATGGCGAAGGAGCGCCAGGCCTTCCACAAGGCGCTGATGTCGCGCTACCTGCTGGAACGCCCCGAGGCGATGCTCGCCAACGGCAATCACTTCGTGGCGCGGCGCCTGCACGGCAGCTCCGAGGACGCCGAGCCGCACGCCCGCATCCGCGACGAGTTCGCCGCGCTCGCCCACGTGCCGATCCGCAGCGCCGCGCAGTTCGTGACCAAGGTGGCGGTGAAGAAGCTGGGGCGCATCGCCGCGCAGTACGACTGGACCCCCGACGCCGCGTCGCAGGCGGCCTACGAGGCCGTGCTCGCCAATCGCCCCGTCGACGAGGCGCTGCTGCGCGAGCACGCGGTCAACTGGTCGGTCCCGAAGCCGCAGTGGGTCCGGCCCGCCGACGTCGAGCTGGTCGACGATCCGTTCCTGCTGCCGTTCACGCTGCGCTACACGCCACCCGCGGCCGCCGACCCGCTGCCGCTCGTCCTCTCAGCGGTCGAGCGCCTGGTCCAGCGCCTGCTCGCCGCCCGCGCGCGCGCGCCGGAAACGCGCGGGATGCCCGCCCCCACGCCGACGTCGACGCCGTGAAGCTGTGGGGCGTCTCGATGGTGCGCAACGAGGCCGACATCATCGAGGCGTTCGTCCGACACAACCTGACGGTGCTCGACGGTCTTCTCGTCGTCGACCACGGCTCGGCCGACTCGACGCTTCGCATCCTCGCCGCGTTGTGCGCCGAGCGCGTCCGGCTGGTCGTGCTGCGCAGCGACGCGGCGGGCTACCTGCAGTCGGAGATCGTCACGAGCGCCGTGCGCGAGGCGTTCTCGCGCGGTCGCGCGGACGCGGTGTTCCCGCTCGACGCCGACGAGTTCCTGCGCATCGGCGGGCGCGACGAGCTGGTGGCCGCGCTCGCCGCGATTCCACCGGGCCACCACGGCCGCATCGCCTGGCCCACCTACGTCCCGCCGCTCGACGGCGAGCCCGCCGACATGATCGCGCTGCTCCGCGCCGCGCGCCGCTGCGACGCCAAGCTGCCGCTCGAGCCGCGCGTGCTGCGCAAGGTGGCGCTCACCGCGCATTTCGCCGCCGACCCGTCCGCCACGCTGACCATGGGCAACCACGGCGTGATCCTCGGCCGCGACCCGCGCAACTCGCCGACGATGCCGCACGTCGCCCTCCCCGAGCGCGTGGTCGAGGTGTGCCACGTGCCGATCCGCAGCGCGCGCCAGTTCGTCACCAAGACCGCGATCAAGCGCCTCGCGCGCGTGGCGGCGAGGCGCGACTACCCGCCGGCCTCGCCGGTCCACGCCGCGCTCGACGCGATCAGGCGCGGCTCGCCGCTGACGCCGGCGCTGATGCTGTCGACCCACCTCGTCGTCGACGATCCCGCATTCGCCGCGGCGCTCGCGCCGCGCGACGCGGGCGACGGCGGCTTTCTGGGCGACGTCCGGCTGCGCTACACCGACGGCGCGCCTGCGGATCCGGTCCCCGTCGTGCTCTCGGCGGTCGAGCGGCTGGTGCGACGGGTCGTCGAATCCCGCGCGCCCGCGCACGATGGCGAGCGGCCCGGCGCCGCGGGCTAGGGACGCTGCGCGAGCCCGGCGTCGCGCAGCAGCGCGTCGACGCGCACCACGACGTCGGGATCCATCGCGATCGGACGGCCCCACTGGCGCTGCGTCTCGCCGGGCCACTTCGCGGTCGCGTCGATGCCGAGCTTGCTGCCGAGCCCCGACACCGGCGACGCGAAGTCGAGGTAGTCGATCGGCGTCGACTCGACGATCAGGCTGTCGCGCGCGGGATCGACGCGCGTGGTCAGCGCCCACACGACCTCCTTCCAGTCGCGCACGTCGACGTCGTCGTCGGTGACGACGATCATCTTCGTGTACATGAACTGGCGCAGGAAGCTCCAGACGCCGAACATCACGCGCTTCGCGTGCCCGGGGTACTGCTTCTTCATCGACACGACGGCGAGCCGGTAGCTGCAGCCTTCGGGCGGCAGGTAGAAGTCGGCGATCTCGGGGAACTGCTTCTGCAGGAGCGGCACGAACACCTCGTTCAGCGCCACCCCGAGCATCGCCGGCTCGTCGGGCGGCTTGCCGGTGTAGGTCGAGTGGTAGATCGGGTCGTGCCGCAGCGTGATGCGCTCGATCGTC
Source organism: Casimicrobiaceae bacterium (assembly GCA_035711225.1). Lineage (GTDB taxonomy): Bacteria > Pseudomonadota > Gammaproteobacteria > Burkholderiales > Casimicrobiaceae > VBCG01. The sequence continues at coordinate 3,036 of DASTCK010000157.1, read as the reverse complement.
AGGACCGGGAAGCGCTCGACCTCGTTGTAGTAGCCGGTGTGGTCGCCGAACGGGCCCTCGGGCGCCGTCTCGTAGCCGGACGGATCGCCCGCGTCGGGACGGAGGTGCCCCTCGAGGACGATCTCGGCGGACGCGGGCACCTGGAGGTCGTGCGTGACGCACCGGACGATCTCGGTGCGGCTGCCGCGCAGGAGCCCGGCGAACTGGTACTCGGAGAGCGAATCGGGCACCGGCGTGACGGCGCCGAGGATCGTCGCGGGGTCGGCGCCGAGCGCGACCGCGACCGGGAACGGCGTGCCCGGACGCGCGCGCGCGTGGTCGCGGAAGTCGAGCGCGCCACCGCGGTGGGCGAGCCAGCGCATGATCACCTTGTCGCGCGCGATCACCTGCTGGCGGTAGATGCCGAGATTCTGGCGCGGCTTGTGAGGGCCGCGCGTCACGGTGAGGCCCCAGGTGATCAGCGGTCCCGCGTCGCCCGGCCAGCAGGTCTGCACCGGCAGCCGCGCGAGGTCGACGTCGGCGCCTTCCCAGACGACCTCCTGGCAGGGAGCGCTCGATCGCTCCTTCGGCGCCATGTCCATGACCTTCATGATCACCGGACGCGTGCGCTGCCACGCGTCCTTCAGGCCCTTCGGCGGCTCGGGCTCCTTCAGGAACGCGAGCAGTCGCCCGACCTCGCGCAGGCTCTCGCGCCAGTTCGACGGATCGGCCCCCATCGCGCGGGCCACGCGCCCGGGCGTTCCGAAGAGGTTGCCGAGCACCGGAATCGCCGCGCCGTTCGGAGCCCGGAACGCCCCGCGCGGCGCCTCGAACAGGATGGCCGGCCCGCCCGCCTTGAGCACGCGATCGCAGAACGCCGTCATCTCGAGGCGCGGATCGACGACCGCGCGCACGCGCGCGAGCTCGCCGTCCCGCTCGAGCTGGTCGATGAAGTCGCGGAGGTCGCGGTAGGCCATGGGGGCGGACGCATTCTAGGGCCTGGCGTCGCTGCGCGGGGCGCCGCTCCGCTTCGAGGAAGGAGGGTTGGCAGGGAGTCGAGCGGCCGGCAAGTCGACCCTCAGCCTCCCGATCGACGATCGACGATCGACGATCCACGATCCCCTAGAATCCCGCGATGCCCGGCACGCCCTCGTTCGACCGCACGCGCTACGCGATCTTCGGCCTCGCGCTCGCCACCTACGTGCTGTCGTTCTTCCACCGCACGGCGCCGGCGGCGATCGCGGGCGAGCTGCAGCGCGCGTTCGAGATCACCGGCGCCGAGCTCGGTGTGCTGGCCGCCACCTATTTCTACGTCTACACATTGTTGCAGGTTCCGGTCGGCGTGCTCGCCGACACGGTCGGTCCGCGCCGGCTGCTGGCCGGCGGGTCGCTCGTCGCGGGGCTCGGCTCGCTGGCGTTCGCGATGGCGCCGAGCTGGCCGATGGCGGCCGCGGGCCGGACGCTCGTCGGCATCGGCGTGTCGGTCGCGTTCATCGCGATCCTCAAGCTCAACGCGGCGTGGTTCGAGCCGCGCCGCTTCGCCACGATCACCGGCATCACGATGTTCGCCGGCAACCTCGGCGCGGTCGCGGCGGGCGCGCCGCTGGCGCTCGTCGTCGCGCACGCGTCGTGGCGCACCGTGTTCGCGGCCCTCGGCCTGCTGTCGCTCGCGGTGGCGGCCGCGGCCTGGTGGCGCGTGCGCGATCGCCCGGAGCTCGCGGGCTTCGCGCCGGTCGCTCCCGCGGCGCCGCCGGCGAAGCTCGCATGGGGTCGCGCGCTCTCGTCGGTGCTGGCGAATCCCCTCACCTGGCCCGCGTTCGTCGTCAACGTCGGCGTGGGCGGCAGCTACCTGGCGTTCGCCGGGCTGTGGGCCGTCCCGTGGCTCGAGCACGCGCACGGCGTGTCGCGCGTGTCGGCTGCGCAGCACACGAGCCTGCTCCTGCTCGGCGTCGCCGTCGGCGCGGTGCTGATCGGCATGGTCTCCGACCGCCTCGGCAACCGCCGCGCGGTGATGCGCGTGTGCACGATCGCCTACGCGCTGTCGTGGCTGCCGTGGCTCGCCGGGGTCGCGTGGTCGCTGCCGGCGACGCTCGCGTGGTTCTTCGCGATGGGCCTCCTGATCCCCGGCTTCACGCTGACGTGGACGATCGCCAAGGAAGTGAACCGTCCCGAGCACTCGGGCATCGCGACGTCGGTGGCCAACACCGGGATCTTCCTCGGCGCGGGCGTGCTGCAACCGCTGGTGGGATGGGCGATCGATCGCGGGCGCGCCGCCGCCGATCTCGACGGAGCGTGGCAGGCCGGCCTCGGCATCATGGCCGGTGCGGCCGCGCTCGGCGCGCTGGCGTCGATCGCGGTGCGCGAGCGCCGGTGAAGGAGACGTTTCTGCCCGCGATGGTGCCGCATGCGTGGCGGGCGGCAGTGCGGGGCGAGGCTAGCGGAAAAATCCCCCAGTCACGCCGCGGTCGAACGGCATTCGGGGACACCTGACCGCGGAGCGAGTCGTGGGGCCGCCCTACCCGCCGCCGCGTACCCCACGACCCGCCGCCGCGTCCGGTCCCGTCAGATCACCGCATTCGACGCGCCATCCATCGGCACGATCGCGCCCGACACGTAGCTCGCCGCGTCGGAGGCGAGGAACACGGCGACGCGCGCGATCTCCTCCGGCGTCGCGAGGCGGCCGAGCGGGATGCGCTGCTGCATGCGCGCGAGCAGCTCGCCGGCGGCGAGCCCGGTCATGCGCGCCTCGGCCGCGAGCCCCTCCTGCACGCGGCTCGTCATCGTCGCGCCCGGGTTGATCGCGTTGACGCGCACCCCCCTGGGGCCATACGCCGCGGCGAGGCCCGCCGTCGCGAGCATGAGCGCGGCGTTCGCAGCGCCGCCGGGCAGATGAACCGGGCTCGCGACCTTGCCGCCGGCGCCGACGATGTTGACGATCGCGCCGCGGCCGCGCGCGGCCATCGCCTTGACGACGATGTCCGTCGGGTGGATGTAGCTGAAGAACTTCGCATCCATCGCGTCGTGCCAGGCCTGCGCGACGAGCTCGTCGGGCGGATA
>DASTCK010000156.1:0-14326 GCA_035711225.1 Casimicrobiaceae bacterium | reverse complement strand
TGGTCGTGCACGAGCCTGCCGCGGCGCGCGTCGGCGATCGCCGCGTGCGCGAACAGGAGCTCGCGCGGCGCGAAGGCGCTTCGCGAGTCTTCGGCGAGGCCCGGCCGCGTCCGGAAGAACGTGACCTGCACGCCCCGCTCGACGCCCGACGCGTCGCGCGTCCATCCGGTGACGTACCACCACTCGGTGCGAAAGCCCGGATGGCTGCCGTGGTCGCGGGGCAGCGCGACGGCGTCCCCGGGCAGGATGACCGGGTAGTCGACGGCGGCACGCGCCGCGCGCGGCACCCCCGCGAGCGACACGAGCGCGAGCAGGCGCCGGCGCGCGAGGTTCACCAGTCCTCCCGCACGGCGGCGACCGTGTCGCCCGCAGTCGCGCGCCGCGCGCTCGCGAGCGCGGTGACCGTCGCGAGCGCGAGCAGCGCGGCCGAGAACGCGGCGAGCTGCGCGAACGGCACGTGCAGGTCCATGCTCCAGCGGAACGACTGGCGGTTGACGACGTGCACGAGGATCAGGCTGATCGCGCCGCCGAGCGCGAGACCGACGACGAGGCCGACGGCGCTCACCATCGCGCCTTCGGCCACCAGCATGCGGCCGATCTCGCGGCGCGTCATGCCGAGGTGGCGCAGCACGCCGAACTCGCGCCGCCGCGCGAGCGCGAGCGCGCCGAACGACGCCGACAATCCGACCAGGCCGATCGCGATCGCGACCGCCTCGAGCGCGTAGGTGACGGCGAACGTGCGGTCGAACACCGCGAGCGAGAGGGCCCGGATCTCGCCCGTCGTCGCGAAGGCGAGTCGGTCGGCGCCGAACCGCCGCTCGACGGCCCCCCGCAGCGCGTCTGCGGAGACCCCGGGCGCGAGCCAGACGGCGACGTCGTTGACGCGCGCATCGCCCGAGAGCGTCGCGTACACGTCGCGCTCGACGATCACCGCGCCGGTCTGGCGCGCGTAGTCGCGCCAGACGCCCGCGACGGTGAACGCGGTCGCGCGGCCTGCGATCGGCAGCGTGATCGTCGCGCCGGGGGCCGCTCCGAAACGGTCGGCATAGGCCTCGCTGATCCAGGCGGGCGGAGGCGCGCCGGCGGGCACCGGCACCGCATCGCCGACGAGCGCGATGCGCTCGCCCGCGCTCGCGCGGTCGACGTCTCGCGCCAGCACCATCACCGGCGGCTCGTCGCCGCGCACGACGACGCGGACGACGCGCATGAACTCCGCCCGCCGCACCTGCGGCAATCCGGCGATCGCGCGCTGCTCGTCCGGCTCGAGCCAGCCCGAGCTGGTCGCGCCGCCGCTGCGCAGGTAGGCGTCGGCAGGCAGCACGCGGTCGAGCCAGGCGGCCAGCGAATCGCGGAACGACGCGACCATGATCGCCATCGACACGGCGAGCGCGACCGCCGCGACGATCGCAGCGAGACTGACCGTCGCCTGGCCCGGCGCCGCGCGCAGGCTGTCGAGCGCGAGCGCGGTCGCGGGGGCCCGCGGCGTCGGCACGCGCACGAGCAGCGCGCGCGCGAGGCGTGGCAGCAGGAGCAGCGTGCCGATCAGCATCAGCGCGATCGCCGCATAGCCGAACACCGGCAGGCCGCCGATCGGCGGCAGCGCGACGATCGCCGCCGCGACGACGAGGCAGGCGACGCCCGGCGCGGGCGAGCCGATCGCCCTGAACGCGCTCTCGTCGTCACCGGCCTTGAGCGCGGCCGCCGGGGACGCCCGCGCAGCGTCGAGCGCCGGCAGCAGCGCTCCCGCGACCGCGGCGACGACGCCGAGGCCGCCGAACCAACCGGCGTCCGCGGGCGAGAACGCCAGCGCCGGCGCATCGCCGCGGAAGAATCCCGCGCCGAGGTCGGCACCGAACATCCGCAGCAACGCGGCTGCCAATGCGTAACCGCCCGCGAGCCCGAGGAGTGCGCCGGTCGCCCCGATGGCGACGCCTTCGACGAGCAGCAGGCCGACGAGCGAGCGCCGCGCGAGGCCCAGCGTGCGCAGCAGCGCGAGCTGGGTCCGCCTTCGGACCACCGAAAGCGCCTGCGTCGAGAACACGAGCAGGGTGCCGGTGAACAGCGCGACCAGCGCGAGGACGTTGAGGTTGACGCGGTAGGCGCGCGTCATCCGCGAGGCCATCGCCGCCGTGTCCTCCGGGCGCGAGACGCTCGTCCCGGCGGGTAGCAGCGCCGCGATCGACGCGCGCACGCCCTCGACGTCGGCGCCGGGTCGGACGCGAAGGTCGACGCGCGAGATCCGGCCGAGCCGACCGAGGCGATCCTGCGCCGCGGCGATGTCGATCACGCCGAGCCGCTGACCGGCCGGTGCGTCGAGCGTGCCGGCCACGACGAGCGGCATCAGTGCCGTGCCCGCCTGCACCTCGATCGTCGCGCCGACGGCGACGCCGAGCCACGCGAGCGCCGAGGGCGACAGGAACACGCGGTCGTCGCGCAGGAGGTCGAGCGACGCGGCGCCCTGGCCCACCAGCGCGGGCGTGACGGCGGCCGCGCGGAACGCGTCGACCCCGAGCATGCGAAGCGTCTCGTCGCGCCCCGGGAGGCGCGCATCGACCTCGACGACGGGCGACGCGACGGCGACGTTTCCCTGGCGCGCGATCGTCGCGTAGATCGCCTCGTCGAAGCCGTCCGCGCCACCGCGCACGACCAGGTCGGCCGCTCCCGACAGCGTGGAGACCCCCTGCGTGAACTCGGCGATCGCCGAGCGGTTGACCGTCTGGATCGCGAAGCCGAGCGCGACGCCCAGCGCGATCGCCAGCGTGGCGATCAGCGTGCGTCCCCGGTTCGCGCCGAAGGCGCCGCGCGTCACCGCCCTGACCACGCCCGGCTTCATGCGGAGGCGGGGACGAGCCCGTCGGGCCGCAGCTCGAGCACGCGGTCGGCGCGGGCGGCCGCGGCGCGCGAATGCGTGACCAGCACGACGGTCGCGCCGTGCCGTTTGATCGTTTCCGCGAACAGCGCGACGACCGAAGCCGCGGTGCGCGGGTCGAGGTTCCCGGTCGGCTCGTCGGCGAGCACGACGGACGGGCGGTGGACGAGGGCGCGCGCGATCGCGACGCGCTGCAGCTCGCCGCCTGACAGCTCGCGCGGCAGGCTCGCCCCGCGGTCGCCGAGCCCGACCGCGTCGAGCAGCGCGGCGACGCGCGGATCCCGCGCCGCATCGCGGATGCCGTTGAGCGCGAGCGGGAGCGCGACGTTGTCGCGGACCGGCAGGTAGGGAAGCACGTGGAACGCCTGGAACACGAAGCCGATCCGCTCGCGGCGGAAACGCGTGCGCGCGTCGTCGTCGAGCGCGCCGAGCGACACGCCGTCGACGACGACGCTGCCCGCGTCCGGGAGGTCGAGCCCGGCGATCAGGTTGAGGAGCGTCGACTTGCCGGAGCCGGACTCGCCGAGGATCGCGACGAACTCGCCGCGCGCGACGTCGAGGTCGAGCCCGGCGAAAAGCGGTCGCGGCGGCGGCCCCGGGAACGTGCGTGCGAGCCCGGCGAGGCGGATCATCGGCGAGAGCCTATCGGCGCTCGCCGCCGTGCGCAATGCGACGTCGCGTTGTCGCGCTCCGCACGCCGGCGTAGACTCGGACGCTCGCGACCATGGATCTCGCCGAATCGCTGCGTGAGCAGGGCTTCCGCCGCTGGTACGAGCGCCAGCTGGTCGAGAGCCACGTCTGGCTCGTCACCGGCTTCCTGTCGCTGATCATGACCGCGATCGCGATCGAAGTGATCGCGTTCCGCGAATCGCTCGCCGGCATGGTCGCGCTGTTCGCGGTCGGAAGCGGCGGCGTCGCGCTGTGCCTTTACGCCTGGATGCGGTTCAACCGCCAGCTGTTCCACGCCGAGCACGTCGCCTCGCAGGCGACCTGCGCGGCGTGCCGCACCTACGGCAAGCTGGTCTTCCTGTCGCTCGCGCACGAGGCCCGTTCCCCCGGTGGCTGCACGATGCGCGTGCGTTGCCGCCAGTGCGGCAACGAGTGGTCGATCGCATGACCGGCGCCGGGTTCGCGCGCCGTGGACTGCAGGGCTTCGCGTTCGGCCTCGGCTTCGCCGTCGCGGCGGGGCTCGCGTGGTTCGCGCTGCGCGAGCTCGGTGGCCTCGCGGGCGAGGTGGCCGGCATCTCGACCGCTCCCGTGCCCGCGCGACCCGCGGTCCCGGCACCCGTAGCGCTGATGGCGCCCCCGGCGCAGGTGCGCGTCGCGAGCCATCGCGTCGAGCGCCGGTACGGCGACACGGTCGTGCTCGGCGTCCTGCACAACGACGGCGACGCGGTCGTGCGATCGGTGCGCGTCGAGGCGGCTTACTACGACGCCGGCGGCGCGCTCGTCGACCTCTGCGGCTGGTATGTCGCGCCGGCGCTCGCGGCCGGCGAGGACAAGCCGTTCAAGGTGTCCTGCGGCGGGACGCCGGAGCGGCCGGCGCCGGAGAGCGCGAGCGTGAAGCTCAGGATCGTCGAGGCGTGGTAGTCGGGAAGGCGGGGAGTGGGGAGTGGGGAGTGCGGTGCGGGGGGCCACTGTTCCGCCACTCCCCGCACAGCCACTCCCGCACAGCCACTCCCCACAGCCACTCCCGCTCCCGCCTTTCCACTCAGAGCGCTACCGCGCGCGCCAGCCCCGCTAGCGCCCCCGCCAGCACGACCGGGATCACCCCCGCGCCGAAGCGGAAGAGCGCCACGGTCGCGAGCGCGAAGATCGCGACCGACGCGACGTCGAGGCCCTGCAGCGGCTGCGCCGGCACGAAGCCGCCCGGCCAGAACACGTGCGCGCCGAAGAACGCCGCTAGGCTCGCGATGACGCCGACGACGGCCGCGGTGATGCCGGCGAGCGGCGCGGTGATGCGAACGTCGCCGTGCGTCGATTCGACCAGCGGTCCGCCGGCGAGGACGAACAGGAACGAGGGCAGGAACGTGAAGAACGTGGCGACCCCCGCGCCGAGCGCGCCCGCGGCCGCGAGGCTCGCGGGCCCGAGCGTCGCGTGCGTCCAGGCGCCGACGAAGCCGACGAACGCCACGACCATGATGAGCGGGCCGGGCGTCGTCTCGCCGAGCGCGAGGCCGTCGATCATCTGCGCGGCGGTGAGCCAGCCGTGCCCCTCGACCGCGCTCTGCACGATGTAGGGCAGCACCGCGTACGCGCCGCCGAACGTGACGAGCGCCGCCTTGGTGAACAGCCACGCCATCGCCGCATAGGTGCCGTCGGCGCCGAACAGCGCGACGATCGCCGCCATCGCGACACCCCAGAGTGCGACGAAGCAGCCGGCGACCGCCGCGAAATGCGAGCGCGACCAGCGCGCGTGCGGCGGCGTCGGCGTGTCGTCGTCGATCACCGCCGGTGCATGCGGGGTGCCGGACGCCGCGTGCGCGCCGCTGCTCGCATACGCGCGCGGGACCAGCCTCGCACCCACGACGCCGGCGAGCGCCGCCGCTGCCACGATGGCGGGAAACGGGACGCCGAAGACCTGCAGCGCGACGAACGCGGCGAGCGCGATGCCCCACGACCACGGGTGGCGCAGCGTCCGCCGGCCGATCCGCCACGCGGCGTGCAACACGATCGCGACGACGACCGGCTTGACGCCGCCGAGCGCTCCCGCGACCCACGCGACCTGCCCGAAGGCCATGTAGATCCACGACAGCGCGATCAGGATGCCAACCGAGGGCAGCACGAACAGCGTGCCCGCGACGATGCCGCCCCAGGTCCGGTGCATGAGCCAGCCGAGGTAGGTCGCGAGCTGCGTCGCCTCGGGACCCGGCAGGAGCATGCAGTAGTTGAGCGCGTGAAGGAAGCGCCGCTCCGAGATCCAGCGGCGCCGGTCGACGAGCTCGCGATGCATGATCGCGATCTGGCCGGCCGGCCCGCCGAAGCTCACGAAGCCCAGCAGCAGCCAGAAGCGGAACGCCTCCGCGCGCGTCGGCGCGCGCGGCGCGGTCTGCGCGGCCGCGTCGCGCGCCGCCATTACGCGGTCGCCCGCTCCGCGGACGGCGCGACGCCGAATGCGTCGGGGTGCCAGCCGTGCGCCTCGCCCGTCTGCTCGCGGCACCACGAGTAGAGCGCGTCGTAGACCAGCATGCCGAAGCGCAGCATGGCGTGGTCGTCGGCGATCATTCGCGACAGGCCGAGCGACACGGCGAGCAGTCCCGGGGCCTCCGCCGCGAGCGCGAGCGACGCGGTATCCGCGCCGCGCACGATCGTGGCGAGACGGTCGAGCGCCGCATCGTCGAGGCCGTGGCGCTCGATGAACGCGTCGAAGCTGCAGCGCTCCCCGCGGTGCGTGTAGTCGACGCCCGGAACGTCGTAAGGCGTCGCGCCGTGCGCGGTGGCGAACTCGCGGACCTCGGCGCTGGGCACGTAGTGGAACACGGCGGCAGGATCGACGAAGCGCCGCACCAGCCACGGGCAGGCGATGCGGTCGATCCTGGGCCGTTCGCGCGTCACCCAGTGCGTCGGCTCGCGCCAGCGAACGGTCGCGCCGCCTTCGCTTCGCCACTGCGCATGGCCGCCGTCGAGCGATCGCGCGTCGTAGCCGTGCGAGGCGAGGAGCGCCGCGGCATCCTGGCTGACCTCGTGGCCGTGCACGCACACGGCGATCACCGGCCGCCAGGGCTCCAGCGTGCCCGCGAGCGCGCCGACGTCCTCGGGCGGGCAGCGCACGGAACCCGGGATCATCGCGGGGTCGCTCGCGAAGGCGGGGTCGCGTCGCACGTCGAGCACCTGCGGCGGCGGGAAGGCTGCGCGCAGCGCGCGGAAATCGTCGAGCGAGATCGAAACGCGGGACGAGCGGGGGGAAGGGTTCGCATCCATGGCGCCTCCAGTGCGGGCGGTGGGCCCGTGACGTCGGCGCAGAGCTTGGACGATCAGCTCGTCGATGCGGCGGGGCGTCTGCGGTATGCCCCAGGCGGCGGATTCTAGTCCCGGCCCCCCGTCAGATCAAGCCCTCGAGCGGCTGCACGTCGACGCTCGTCCCCGCCTCGACGTTGCCGGTGTCGTCGGCGAGCACGACGAAGCAGTTGGCGCGCGACATCGACGACAGGATGCCGGAGCCCTGGTCGCCGGTCGTGCGCACCGTCCAGCCGCCGTCGGGGGCGCGCGACAGGATCCCGCGCTGGAATTCCGTTCGGCCCGGCGCCTTGCGGATGGGCGCGGAGAGCGTCGCCTTGAACGTGGGCACCGGCTCGACGCCGGTGCGGCCCTGGAGGACGAGCAACGCGTCGCGCACGAACTGGTAGAACGTCACCATCACGCTGACCGGATTGCCCGGCAGCCCGAAGAAATGCGCGTCGCCGATGCGGCCGTAGGCGAGCGGTCGTCCCGGCTTCATCGCGATCTTCCAGAAGACGACCTCGCCGAGGCGGTCCATCAGCTGCTTCACGTAGTCGGCCTCGCCGACCGACACGCCGCCCGAGGTGATGACGACGTCCGCGCTCGCCGCAGCGGAGCGGAACGCCTGCTCGAGTGCGGCGGGATCGTCGGCGACCACGCCCATGTCGATCGTCACGCAGCCCAGGCGCGCGAGCATCGCGCCGATCGTGTAGCGGTTGCTGTCGTAGATCTGGCCGGTCGCGAGCGGCGTGCCGATCGACACGAGCTCGTCGCCCGTCGAGAAGAACGCGACGACCAGGCGCCGCACGACCGGGACCTCGTTGACGCCGAGCGAGGCCAGCATGCCCACCTCGGCCGGGTTGAGCGCCTGCCCGCGGCGGAACACCACGGCGCCCGCCTTCAGGTCCTCGCCGGCGAACCGCCGGTTCTGTCCGGCCTTCGTCACCGCGCCCGCGGCGATCGCGACGCGGCCGTCGCGCTCCTCCGCGCGCTCCTGCATGACCACCGTGTCCGCGCCCGCCGGCATCACCGCGCCGGTGAAGATGCGCACCGCTTCGCCCGCGCCGACCGTCCCGCCGTACGGGCGGCCGGCGAACGATTCCCCGATGCGCGCGAGCGTCGTCGACCCCTCGCGCGCCAGATCCGCGAAGCGCACCGCCCACCCGTCCATCGCCGAGTTGTCGTGCCCCGGCACGTCGATCGGCGACACGATGTCCGCGGCGAGCGTGCGGCCGAGCGCCTGGCGAATGTGCACGTGCTCGACGTCGGCGACCGGCTGCAGGTAGTCGCGGATCAGCGCGCGGGCGCGATCGACGGGCAGCGAGTTCGGGTCGTAGTCGTCCGCGCAGGAGGCTTCGCGGAGCGTCTTGGTCGGGATCATCGTCCCCTCGCGCTGGGTCGGAAGCGGGATTTTAGACGCAGCAGCGGCGATTCGAGCGCATGCCACGACACGGCCGCGACGGCCAGCGTCGCGGCGAGCGCGGCGGCGAACAGCACCGGGGGCGCGATATCGGGTGCGGCGCGCACGATCGTCTGCTGGATCGGGAACGCGTAGACGTAGAGGCCGTACGAGTAATCGGGGGCGCCCGCGAGCCCGCGAAGGCGCAGCGCCGGATGGTAGGCGACGACCAGCACGACGTACGCGAGCAGCAACGCGAAGAGCGGCCCATCGCGTGCGAGGCCGTTCGCGTCGATCAGCGGCAGCGCGACCGCCAGGGCCGCGCCGGGGAGCGAGAGCGGCAGGTGGCGCTGCCACACGCAGGCGAGCGAGCCCAGCAGGAAGAGGAATGCCGCGAGCCGCGTGCCTCGCGTATTGGGATCGAGCGGGACCGCGTCCGGCCAGGCGAGCGCCGCCGCCACGAGCAGCAGCCCGGCGGCGAGCCACGTGCGCGGCCGCGCGAGCGCTCCCGCCAGCCCCGCGATGCCGAGCGCGACGTACAGCCGCAGCTCGACCGGCAGCGTCCACAACGAGCCGTTGGCCGCGCGCGGGAACGGGTTGTCCGGGAAGACGCCCGGCAGGCGGTCGACGACGTCGATGCCCGAGGCCGTGCGCACGAGGTAGCGCCAGGTCGTGGGCGAGCGCAGGTACTCGCTCCACGGCAGCGTGCTCGACGCGCCGGCGACGAGGATCGTGAACAGCGTCGCGGCGACGAGCGCGGGATAGATGCGGAGCACCCGCGCGGCCGCGAACGCGACGAGCGCGGGACGCGCGAGCCAGCTCTGCGTGACGAGGAACCCGGACAGCACGAAGAACACCTGCACGCCGAGCGCCCCGAAGTTCATCGGCGCGAACGCGGCGTAGAGGGGCTCCTCGGTCCAGCGGTCGGTGAGCGCGTAGCAATGGAACAGGATCACGGTGGCCGCCGCCACGAAGCGGATCGCGAGGACGTTGTTGTCGCGACCCGCGGTCTGGTCGGCGAGGAGCGGCGCGTCGAGCCAGCCGGCGCCCGCGGCAAGGGCGGTCGAGTCCTTCATGGCCCGCATGGCGAGAACGATGGGAAGGGCGCGGTAGCCACGACCGAACGAGCGTCGGACCCTGCCCACTCGTTGACCAGGGTACGGCCCTAGTCGCCGGCCGCCGCGAGCTCGTCGCGCGTGTTGATGTTGCGGAACGCGTCGGCCTCGTCGTCGAACCCGACCTCGACGACGGCGAGCGTCGCGTACCACGCGTCGATCTTGCGGCCGCCGGCGCCGAGGAACGCCTCGAGGTGCGGCCGCACGTCGCCGCGGACGAGCGCGAACACCGGGTGCGGCTGGTCGAAGGTGCGCGCGACGGCGAGCATCGCGCCGGTGCGCGCGAGCGCATCGCCGAGCCGTGCCACGAGGTCGAGCGGCAGGAACGGCGAATCGCAGGGCACGGTCACCACGTAAGGCGTCGACGCGGCCGAGAGCCCCGCGTGGAGGCCGGCGAGCGGCCCGGCGAAGCCGCCGACCGCGTCGGGGACGACGCGGTGGCCGAGCGCCTCGTACGCGGCGTGGTTCTGGTTGGCGTTGACGACGATCGCTCCGACCTGCGGGGCCAGGCGCTCGACCACCGCGGCGACCATCGGCGCGCCGCGGAACGGCACCAGACCCTTGTCGACACCCCCCATGCGGCGCCCCTGGCCCCCGGCGAGGACGATCCCGGTGACCGCGTCGCGGGCGATGGGCGCCGCGTCCGTCATGCGGGCTGCGAGGCGAGCGGCGGCAGCCACGACACGTGCTCCTCCCAGAACGCGTGTCCCGACGGCAGGCGGTCGACCGGGCCGTCGAACGAGGCGAGCGCGACGTGCGTCTCGCCCGGCCACCGGTCCGACGCGTAGAAGAGCTTGGTGCCGCAGTCGCCGCAGAACATCCGCTTCACGCCGGGCGACGACTCGTGGACCATCAGCACCTCGCGCCCGTCGGTCACGTCGACCTGCGTCGAGGGAAATCCCGCCCAGGTCACGAACGCCGCGCCGTGCGCCCGCCGGCAGCTCTCGCAGTGGCAGTGCGCGACGAAGCGCGACGGGAAGCGCGCGACGAAGCGCACCGCGCCGCAGTGGCAGCCCCCGGTGGCCGATCCGCTCATCCGGCGAAGCGCTCGGCGCCGGTGAACAGCAGGAAGTGACGGTTGGTCGCGCGGCCGATCATCGTCATGCCGACCTTGGTCGCGATCTCGTGGCCCATCTGCGTCAGGCCCGAGCGCGAGACGAGGAACGGGATGCCCATCTGCGCGCACTTGATCACCATCTCGGAGGTGAGCCGCCCGGTCGTGTAGAAGAGCTTGTCGCCGCCTTCCAGGGCGTCGAGCCACATGCGTCCGGCGATCGCGTCGACCGCGTTGTGGCGGCCGACGTCCTCGACGAACATCAGGATCTCCGCGCGCTCCGCCCCGTTCTGCGCGAGCGCGCAGCCGTGCACCGCGCCCGCCTGCGTGTAGATCGTCTCGTGCAGCCGCACGCGATCGAGCAGGTCGTAGAGCGCGGCGCGCGTCAGCGTCGCGCCGGGAGGCAGCTTCACGCGATCGATCTCGTCCATCAGGTCGCCGAACACCGTGCCCTGGCCGCAGCCGGTGGTCTTGGTGCGCTTCGCGGTCTTCTTCGCGAGGTCCTTGAGCCCCGAGCGCGTCCTGATCGCGACCGAGCCGGTCTCCCAGTCGACCTGCACCGCGACGATGTCCTCGAGCTTCTCGACCAGGCGCTGGTTGCGCAGGTAGCCGATCGCGAGCGCCTCGGGCGCCGCGCCGAGCGTCATGATCGTCAGGATCTCCTGCTTGTCGACGTAGAGCGTCAGCGGATGCTCGCCCGCGATCGGGACGACCCTCGCCGCGCCGTGCTCGTCGGTCGCCGTCACGTCGAACGTCGCCGGGCGCGCCGCGTCGGTGAGCGTCGGGCGGTAGGGGGCGTTGCGCGCGTTCACGGTCGAGGGATCAGGGATCGGGAGTCACAAGGGTCGCGGCAGGAGGGATCTCGCCGGTCGGACGAAGCCGCGAGGTCCTGATCCCCGGGCCCCGATATCCTTCATCCGCCGATGTACGACATCTCGACCTTGCGCTCGCGCGCCGTGGCGGCGGTGCGCAGCTCGGAGTAGCGGTCGGCACGTCGCCGCCACACGGCGCCGATCGCCTGCGCGAGCCGCTCGTCGTCGGCGCCGCCGCGCACGAGCGAGCGCAGGTCGTGCCCGTGGGTCGCGAACAGGCACGTGTAGAGCTTGCCGTCGGTGGACAGCCGCAGCCGCGTGCAGTCCCGGCAGAACGCCTGCGTCACCGAGGCGATCACGCCGATCTCGCCCGCGCCGTCGCGGTAGCGCCACCGTTCCGCGACCTCGCCCGCGTAGTTCGGGTCGGCCGCCTCGATCGGGAACACGGCCGCGACGCGCTCGAGGATCTCGGCGGCGGGCACGACGTCGTCCATGCGCCAGCCGTTGGTCGCGCCGACGTCCATGTACTCGATGAAGCGGACGATGTGGCCGGTGGCGCGGAAACGCCGCGCGAGGTCGACGATCGCGTGCTCGTTGACGCCGCGCTTGATCACCGCATTGACCTTCACCGGCGACAGGCCGGCGCGCGACGCCGCCTCGATGCCGTCGAGCACCTGGGCGACCGGCGTATCGGTGTCGCCCATCGCGCGGAACGTCGCGTCGTCGAGCGCGTCGAGGCTGACGGTGACGCGCTTCAGCCCTGCGTCGGCGAGCGCGCGCGCCTTGCGGGCGAGCAGCGCGCCGTTGGTGGTGAGCGTCAGGTCGACCGGCAGCGGCGCGAGCATCGCGACGAGGCGCTCGAGGTTCTTGCGCAAAAGCGGCTCGCCGCCGGTCAGCCGGAGCTTCTCGACGCCCAGCCCGACGAAGGTGCCGGCGAGGCGCGCGATCTCCTCGAACGTCAGCAGCGCGTCGTGCGGCAGGAACGGGTAGTCGCGTCCGAAGACGTCCTTCGGCATGCAGTAGACGCAGCGGAAATTGCAGCGATCGGTGACCGAGATCCGCAGGTCGTGCAGCCGCCGGCCGAGCGTGTCGACGAGCGGCCCGGCGAGCGCGTCGCCCGCGACGGGCGCGTCGGCGTCCGCGGGACCGCGGGACGCGCGCCAATCGGCGATCGGAACGATGCGGGACATCGGCGGGTCGAAGGGGACGTTCGGGCGACTTTCGATGGTAGCAGACGGCGCTACGGTATGATCGGCGTGCGCCCCGCGCGTTCCATCGCACCGGCGCAAAGCCCATGCGTGCCACGAGGATTCCCGTTGCGGTCGAGTTCGAGCGCGTCGCCGTGGCGAGCCGCTGGGCCGACTCGCGCTGGCAGCCGTCGCGCGTCGCGCTGGTGGCCGGGGACCCGGAGACGGTGGACGAGTCCGCCGTCGAGCGCGTCGACGCGGGCGGCGCGCTCGAGCGCTGGCGCTTCCCCGGCCAGGTGACCGAGATGCACCCGACCGAAGGCGAGGGCTATTGGCTCAACCTCAACTCGCCCGACCCGCGCGCCTTCGTGATGTGGCGAGCGCGCGAGCAGGGCGATCCTCCCGTCGTGCCGGTCGTCGTCACGCTGTCGTACAACCAGGCGGCGCGCATGATGGACGGCGGCGAGCAGGTCGACTCGGTGCCGCTCGATGCGCCGATCCGCGCGATGCTCGAGCCCTACGTCGCCGCGCACTACACGCCGGAGGCGCGGCGCAAGCACAAGCGCAACGACCCGTTCGCGGCGGACGCGAACCGCGGCGGGCGCGACCCGGAACGCGACGGCGGTCCGTCGGGTTGACGCGAGCGCCGATGAACGACGGCAACGAACGCGGGGGCTTCTCGCTCAAGCGCTGGTCGCAGCGCAAGCACGCCGCGCGGCGCGACGGCGTCGAGCCGGCGATGCCCGCGTCCGGCGAGGCCCGGGTCCCCGCCCCGGCGAGCGCGCCCGCGGCAGCGGGGGAAGCCGTCGCGCCGCCGGCGCCGCTCCCGCCGGTCGAGTCGCTCACGTTCGACGCCGACTTCACCGCCTTCATGAAGCCCGACGTCGACCCCTCGCTCAAGAGCGCCGCGCTGAAGAAGCTGTTCGCGGACCCGCGCTTCAACGTGATGGACGGCCTCGACGTCTACATCGACGACTACTCGAAGCCCGATCCGATCGACGCGGAGACGGTCGCCCGGCTCGTGCAGGCGCGCGTCCTGTTCGACCCGCCGAAGACCCGCGTCAACGAGCGCGGCGAGGTCGAGGACGTTCCGCCCGCGGACGCGGCGGGGGCGCCCGCGCCGCGCACCGACGCACCCGACGCTGCGCCGGAAAAGCCGGTCGGGAACGCGGCGGCGGCCCACGTCATCCAATCGTCGGCCGATGGCGGGGTGCCTGTGCAGTCCGATCCCTCGCCCGCAACGCCCGCGACGCCGGGCGCGAAACCGCGATGAGCGCCTCCGACCGCACGCTGTTCCTGTGCTCGTGCAACGGGACCCAGCCGCTCGACGCGGCGGGGATCGCGCGCGCGCTCGATCTTCCGGCGGTTCCGCCGCTCGCGACGATGCTGTGCCAGAAGGAGCTTCCCGCGTTCGCCGATGGTGCCCGCGGCGACGTCCTGGTCGCCTGCACGCAGGAGGCGCGCCTGTTCGAGGAGATCGCGCAGGAAGGCGCGCGCACGCAGGCGATCCGCTTCGTCAACCTGCGCGAGGCCGGGGGATGGTCTCCCGAGGCGCGCGGCGCGACGCCCAAGCTCGCGGCGCTGATCGCGGCCGCGTCGCTGCCGGAGCCCGAGCCGGTCGCCGAGGTCGGCTACGCGTCGAAGGGGCAACTCCTGATCGTGGGCCCGCTCGACGCCGCGCTGGGATGGGCGAAGGTGCTCGCCGGCCAGCTCGGCGTCACGATCCTCGCGACCGGCCGCGCGAGCGGCGCGTCGCTCCCCGCCGAGCGCGCGTTCCCGATCGCGACCGGCGCGCTCCGCTCACTCCGCGGCTGGCTCGGCGCGTTCGAGGTCCAGTGGCAGCAGGAGAACCCGATCGACCTCGACCTGTGCACGCGCTGCAACGCTTGCGTGCAGGCCTGCCCCGAGCAGGCGATCGACTTCACCTACCAGATCGATCTCGCGAAGTGCA
>DASTCK010000155.1:0-3533 GCA_035711225.1 Casimicrobiaceae bacterium | reverse complement strand
TCGACGAGGACGCCGCGATCGGCGCGGGGCTCAGGCTCTCGGCCGGCGGCAACGTCATCGACGGCACGCTCGCGGGGCTCACCGCCGACCGCGACGAAACGGGAGCGCTGCTGCTCGCGGCGCTGGACGCGCGATGAGCCGGGCGTCGATCCGCTGGATCAGCGGCCCGGTGCTGCGCGCGACCGCGACGGGATCGTTCGCGATGCGCGAGGCGGTGCACGTCGGCGACGCCCGCCTGCTGGGCGAGGTCGTGCGCATCGACGGCGACGAGATCGTCGTGCAGGTCTACGAGGACACGACGGGGTTTCGCCCCGGCACCACGGTGGTCGGGACAGGGGCGCCGCTCGCCATCCCGCTCGGGCCCGGTCTGCTGGGCAACATCTTCGACGGCCTCATGCGCCCGCTCGCGGGCGCGGCGTCGGCCTTCGTGCAGCCCGGCATGCGGCGCGCGGCGCCGCGGAGCTTCGCGTTCGCGCCGCGCATCGCGGTCGGCGAGGTGCTGCCGCCCGGTGCGATCCTCGGGACGGCCACGGCAGCCGGCCTTCGGCCGCAGGCCTGCCTCGCGCCGCCCGACGTCGGCGGCACCGTCACCGCCGTCGCACCGGCGGGAGAGGTGCGCGAGGACGCGGTCGCGTGCACGCTGCGCCTCGCCGACGGATCGACGCGCGACCTGTCGCTCGTGCACACCTGGCCGGTGCGCATCCCGCGGCCGGTCGTTCGACGGCTGCCGCCGCTTTCGCCGCTCGTGACCGGCCAGCGCATCGTCGACAGCCTCTTCCCGGTCGCGCTGGGCGGCAAGGCGGCCGTTCCCGGCGGCTTCGGCACCGGCAAGACGGTGCTGCTCGAGGCGCTCGCCAAGGGCTGCAACGCCGACGTGATCGTCTACCTGGGCTGCGGCGAGCGCGGCAACGAGATGGCCGGCGTGCTGGACGAGTTCCCGCGGCTCGACGACCCGCGCACCGGCGAGCCGTTGATGAACCGCACCGTCGTCATCGCCAACACGTCGAACATGCCGGTCGCGGCGCGCGAGGCGTCGATCTACTCGGCCGTCACGGTCGCCGAGTATTTCCGCGACCAGGGGCTCGCGGTCGCCCTGATGGCGGATTCGACGTCGCGATGGGCCGAGGCGCTGCGCGAGGTGTCGGGCCGCTTCGGCGAACTGCCCGGCGAAGGCGGCTACCCGGCCTACCTGTCGTCGCGCATCGCGGACTTCTACGAGCGCGCCGCGATCGTCGAGCCGCTCGCCGGCGGCACCGGCTCGGTCACGGTGATCGGCGCGATCAGCCCACCGTCGGGCGATTTCTCCGAGCCGGTCACGAGCCACACCAAGCGCTACGTGAAGGCGTTCTGGGCGCTCGACGTCAAGCGGGCGCAAGCGCGCTTCTACCCGGCGATCCACCCGCTGCAGTCGTACGCCGAGGACGCCGAGGCGTTCGCGCCGTGGTGGGCGGGCGAGGGCAACAGCGACTGGATCGCGCTGCGCCGGCGCTTCCTCACGCTGCTCGACGAGGAGGCGCGGCTCGAGCGCATGGCGCGCATCATCGGCCGCGACGCGCTGCCGGTTCGGCAGCAGCTCACGCTCCTGTGCGCGTCGCTCGTCAACGAGGCGTTCCTGCGGCAGTCGGCGCTGTCGGAGGTGGATCGCGTCTGCACGCCGGCGCGCCAGGGCGCGATGATGCGCGTGCTCGGGCGCTTCATCGACCTGGCCGAGCGCGCGGTGACCGCGGGCGCGCATCCCGATGCGATCGCGGCGCTGCCGTGCCTGAGGCCGCTGCAGCGCATGGGCGAGGAGATCGGCGACGGCGAGGTGGCGCGCATCGCGGAGCTCGCCGCGGAGGTCGAGCGGGAGTTCGCGGCGTTGACGACCGGCGCGGGGGGCGGCGATGCGGCTGACCGTTGAGGGCGCCGCGACGCGGCTCGAAGGGCCGCTTCTGTTCCTGCGGCGCACCGTCGACGCCGGGCTCGGCGACGCGGTCGAGGTGCGCGGTGCCGACGGCCGGTCGCGCCTGGGTCGCGTCGCCGCGCTCGACGCCGACCTGATGACGATCGAGGTGCTCGAGTCGACGTCGGGGCTCTCGCTCGCCGGCACCGTCGTGCGCTTCGTCGGCGAGCCGCTGTCGTTCGGCCTCGCGCCGTCGATCCTCGGCCGCGTGTTCAACGGCGTCGGCCAGCCGATCGATGGCGGGCCGCCGGTGGCCGCGCGCGAGCGCTACCCGATCGACGGCCTGCCGATCAACCCGGTGGCCCGCGCGTCGCCGCGCGACTTCATCGAGACCGGGATCACGACGGTCGACCTGATGAACAGCCTCGTGCGGGGCCAGAAGCTGCCGCTGTTCTCCGGCGGCGGGCTGCCGCACGACCGGCTCGCGATCGAGATCGCCGGCCACGCGCGCCTGCGTAACGCCGCGAAGGACGACGCCTTCGCGATCGTGTTCGCGGGCATCGGCGTGCCCTGGGAGAGCGCCGAGTACTTCCGGTCGAGCCTCGAGCGCGGCGGCGCGCTCGAGCGGACCGCGCTGTTCCTGAACCTCGCATCGGACTCGTCGACGCAGCGGCTGCTGACGCCGCGCTACGCGCTGACGGCGGCCGAGTACCTGGCGTTCGTCGAGGGACGGCACGTGCTCGCGATCCTGACCGACATGACGAACTACGCCGAGGCGCTGCGCGAGGTCAGCTCGTCGAAGGGCGAGGTGCCGAGCCGCAAGGGCTTTCCCGGTTACATGTACTCGGACCTCGCCACGCTCTTCGAGCGCGCAGGATGCCTGCGCGGCAGCGAGGGCACGCTCACGCAGCTCTCGATCCTGACGATGCCCGCGGACGACATCGGCCACCCGATCCCCGACCTCACCGGCTACATCACCGAAGGCCAGATCGTGCTGTCGCGCGACCTCGACCGTCGCGGTGTCTACCCGCCGGTGAACGTGCTGCCGTCGCTGTCTCGACTGATGAAGGACGGCATCGGCGCGAAGTACACGCACGCCGACCACCCGGCGTTGTCGGCGCAGCTCTATGCCGCGTACGCGCGCGCCGTGCAGGCGCGGGTGCTCGCGAGCGTGGTCGGCGAGGAAGGGCTCGGCGACACCGACCGCCGCTACCTCGCGTTCGGCACCGCGTTCGAGCGCACGCTCGTGAACCAGCGGTCGGCGCGCACGCTCGAGGAGAGCATGGCGATCGGCTGGTCGCTGGTGGCGGGCCTGCCGCGCGCCGAGCTCACGCGACTTACCGACGCCCAGATCGCCGCGCACCATTGCAGCGAGGGAACGCCCGGTGGCTGACCTCGACACCACGCCGACCCGCAGCGTCGTCCTCGAGCTCAAGGACGAGCGCCGCTCGATGCACGAGGGCTATGTCTTCCTCGACGAAAAGTGCCTGCTGCTCGCCGGCGAGATGCTGCGCGAGCTCCGCCGCCACGAGTCGCTGCGCGACGCGTTCGACGGCGCGCGGCGCGATGCGCTCGCGTCGCTGGACGCGGCGATCGCGCGGCACGGGCTCGAAGGCCTGCAGGTCCATCCGCCCGCCGACGCCGGCGGGAC
>DASTCK010000154.1:0-16215 GCA_035711225.1 Casimicrobiaceae bacterium | reverse complement strand
ACGCTCGTCATCTGGTACGCGTTCTACAAGCTCCTGCGCGTGCCGCTCCCGTGGGGATTCCTGACCGGCGTGGCGTTCTGATGGACGCGCTCGCCGCCGCGGCCGGCCTGGTCTTCAGCACGAAGACGCTGGTGCCGATGCTCTTCGCGTCGCTGTTCGGGCTCTTCGTCGGCGCCGTCCCGGGATTGACGGCGACCATGGCCACCGCGCTTCTCGTCCCGGTCACGTTCTTCATGGAGCCGATCCCGGCGGTCGCGACGATCGTCACGGCAACAGCGATGGCGATCTTCTCGGGCGACATCCCGGGGTGCCTGCTGCGCATGCCCGGCACGCCCGCCTCGGCGGCGTACACCGACGAGGCGTACGCGATGACCAGGAAGGGCCAGGCCGAGACGGCCCTCGGCGCTGGCCTCGTGTTCTCCGCGATCGGCGGCCTGTTCGGCACGGCCGTACTGATCATCTCGGCGCCCACGCTCGCCGAGATCGCGCTCAAGTTCAGCTCGTTCGAGTACTTCTGGCTCGTGCTGCTCGGGCTGACCTGCGCAATCGTCATCACCTCGGAGCGGCCGCTCAAGGGCGTGGTGTCGCTGCTGATCGGGCTCGCGGTCGCCTGCGTAGGCCTCGGCAACCCCGCCGGCTTCCCGCGCTTCACGTTCGGCAGCACCGAGCTCATGGGCGGCATCGGGATGATCCCGCTGATGATCGGCATGTTCGCGATCTCGGAGATCATCCGCTTCGCCGTCGACACGGCGCCGCCGCTGAAGATCGTCGACCAGCCGATCCACAACGTGTTCAAGGGCATGTGGGCGCTGACCGTCAAGTACCCGAAGCAGATCCTCCGCGGCAGCGCGCTCGGGACGCTGGTCGGCGCGCTGCCGGGAGCCGGCGCGGACATCGCGGCGTGGATGTCCTACGCGATCAGCAAGAAGCTCTCGAAGGAGCCGGAGAAGTTCGGCACCGGGCACGTCGAGGGGATCGTCGAGTCCGGCGCGGCGAACAACAGCGCGCTGGCGGGTGCCTGGATCCCGGCGCTGGTCTTCGGCATTCCCGGCGACTCGATCACGGCGATCGTGATCGGCGTGCTCTACATGAAGACCATGAACCCGGGCCCGACGCTGTTCACGCAGAACCCGCAGAACATCTACGCGGTGTACCTGCTGTTCATCCTCGCGAACCTGATCATGATCCCGCTCGGCTGGGCGTGCATCAAGGCGGCGAAGAAGATCCTGCTGGTGCCGCGCAACGTCCTGATGCCGGTGATCCTGCTGTTCTGCATCGTGGGCGCGTTTGCGATCAACAACACGCCGTTCGACATCGGCGTGATGCTGGTGGCGGGGGTGGTCGCCTACGTTCTGGAGGAGAACGGCTTTCCGGTCTCGCCGGCGATCCTCGGCGTGGTGCTCGGCGGGATGCTCGAGGAGAACTTCGTGACGTCGATGATCAAGTCCGACGGCAACCTCCTCGCCTTCTTCGAGCGCCCGATCGCGGCCACGCTGGGCGTCCTCACGCTCGCCGCCTGGTTCCTCCCGCCGGCGATCCGGCGCCTGCGCACGATCGCGGGAGCCTGACGCGTGCCCGCGACGGGACGCCGCCGGCGCAGCGGGAGTCGTCCGCTGCGCCGGCGGGCGGCCTTTGCGGGGGCATCCCGCAGCGCGGTATAATCGAACGGATTTGCGGGGTCGCCTCGGGGACCGCGAGCCTCAAGCTCGCGCGCCGTCGCGTCGCCGATCGAGGCCCATGCGCGGCAAGCTCACCGTCGGGAACTGGAAGATGAACGGCGGGCGGGCCGAGAATGCGGCGCGGTTGGCCGCGCTGGCGCAGGGCTGGCGGACGGAAGCGGGTCGTGGCCTGGCGGTGTGCGTGCCGTTTCCCTTTCTCGCGCAGGCGCGTGACGCGCTGGCGGGCAGCGGGGTGGAATGGGGCGCGCAGGACGTCAGCGCCCACGCCTCCGGCGCGTACACGGGCGAGGTGTCCGGCGCGATGCTCGCGGAGTTCGGGTGCCGGTACGCGATCGTCGGGCATTCCGAGCGGCGCCAGTACCATGGCGAGCGCGACGCGGAGGTCGGCGCGAAGGCGCGCGCGGCGCTGGCGGCAGGCCTCACGCCGATCGCCTGTGTCGGCGAGACGCTCGCCGAGCGCGACGCGGGCGCGACGGCCGCGGTGGTGGAACGGCAGCTCGGGGCGGTGGTCGATGCCCTGGGGACGGAGACGGGACGCATCGTCGTCGCCTACGAGCCGGTCTGGGCGATCGGGACCGGGCGGACGGCGAGCCCGGCGCAGGCGCAGGAGGTGCACGGGCGATTGCGCGCGCAGCTCGCGGGCAGCGGGGCGGGGGAGGTGCCGGTCCTGTACGGCGGCAGCGTGAAGGCGGCCAATGCCGCCGCGCTGTACGCGATGCCCGACGTGGACGGCGGGCTGGTGGGGGGTGCGTCGCTGGACGCGCACGAATTGCTGGCGATCGCGCGGGCGTAGCGCGCGACCAAGGAACGGACATGAATCTCTTCGAAGGCTTCCTGCTGGTCCTGCACGTCGGCGTGGCGCTGGCGATCTGCGGGTTCGTGCTGCTGCAGCATGGCAAGGGCGCCGACATGGGCGCGGCATTCGGCAGCGGCGCGTCGGGCAGCCTGTTCGGCGCGTCGGGCTCGTCGAACTTCCTCTCGCACACGACGGCCGTCCTCGCGGCGATCTTCTTCGTGACGAGCGTGGGGCTGACCTGGTACGCGTCGTCGCACGGGACCGGCGCCGGCGTGATGGACCGCAGCGTGCTGGACAAGCATCCGCCGGTGACGGGCCCCGCGCCGGCGGGCGCTCCCGCCGCGCCTGCGGGCGGCAGCACGCCCGCGCCGGACGGCTCGAAGGCCGGCGAGGTGCCGAAGTAGGATGCTGGCGGGACGGGCGGCGCCTCGCGGCGTCGTCCGGGCGACCGCCGGGCGGGCGCCGAAGGAACGATGGATCAAGCCGACGTGGTGAAATTGGTAGACACGCTGTCTTGAGGGGGCAGTGGCGAAAGCCGTGGGAGTTCGAGTCTCCCCGTCGGCACCAGGACGTGGAACACGCAGTACCGGCGGCGACGCCGGCCGCGGCCCCGGGGCGTAAGCCTCGACCCGGACCGCGACGGCGAGAAGGCACACGATGCTCGAGACCTATTTCCCCGTCCTGATGTTCATCGCCGTCGGGCTCATCCTGGGCGGCGTGCTGCTCACCGTCGGCCGCGTCGTCTCGCCGCACAAGCCCGACGCGAAGAAGAACTCCCCCTACGAGTGCGGCTTCGAGGCGTTCGAGGACGCGCGCATGAAGTTCGACGTGCGCTACTACCTCGTCGCGATCCTGTTCATCCTGTTCGACCTCGAGATCGCCTTCCTCTTCCCGTGGGCGGTGGTCATCCCCGACATCGGGTGGTTCGGCTACGCGGCGATGATGGTGTTCCTCGCCATCCTGGTCGTCGGGTTCGTCTACGAGTGGAAGAAGGGGGCGCTCGAATGGGAATGAGGCGTCGCGCGCCCTTCGCTCCAGGCGGGAAAGGCTGATCCATGTCGCTCGAAGGCATCATGGAGAAGGGCTTCGTCACGACGACGCTCGACGGCGTGATCAACTGGGCCCGCAACGGGTCGATGTGGCCGGTGACCTTCGGGCTCGCCTGCTGCGCGGTCGAGATGATGCACGCGGGCGCCGCGCGCTACGACCTCGACCGCTTCGGCATCGTGTTCCGCCCGAGCCCGCGCCAGTCCGACGTGATGATCGTCGCCGGCACGCTGTGCAACAAGATGGCGCCCGCGCTGCGCAAGGTCTACGAGCAGATGCCCGAGCCGCGCTGGGTGATCTCGATGGGCTCGTGCGCGAACGGCGGCGGCTACTACCACTACTCGTACTCGGTCGTGCGCGGCTGCGACCGCATCGTGCCGGTCGACATCTACGTGCCGGGCTGCCCGCCGACGGCCGAGGCGCTGCTCTACGGCATCCTGCAGCTCCAGAACAAGATCTGGCGCACCAACACGATCGCCCGCTGATGCCCAGCGCCCCCGATGCCCTCGCCGCGGCGCTCGCCTCGACGCTCGGCGACTCGATCGCCTCCGCCACCGTGGCGTTGGGCGAGGTCACGGCGGTCGTCCCGCACGACCGCCTCCTCGACACGATGCGAAAGCTGCGCGACGCCGCGGCGTTCCGCTTCGAGCAGCTGATCGACGTCTGCGGCGTCGACTACTCGTCGTTCGGCAACCTGCCGCGCGAGGGCCCGCGCTTCGCCGCGGTCTACCACCTGCTCTCGCTCGCGAACAACGCGCGGCTGCGCGTGCGCAGCTTCGCGCCGGACGACGACTTCCCGGTGCTGCCGTCGATGATCGACCTGTGGCCGTCGGCCAACTGGTTCGAGCGCGAGGCCTTCGACCTCTACGGCATCGTGTTCGCCGGCCACCCGGACCTGCGGCGCCTCCTCACCGACTACGGCTTCGTCGGCCACCCGTTCCGCAAGGACTTCCCGATCTACGGCCACGTCGAGATGCGCTACGACCCCGAGCAGGGCCGCGTGATCTACCAGCCGGTGACGATCGAGCCTCGCGAGGTCACGCCGCGCGTCGTGCGCGAGCAGAACTACGCGGACAACGAGTAGCGCGATGGCCGGGAACCGCAACGACACCCTGGAGTCGAGCGTCCGCCGTTCCGCCGACGCTCTCCTTCGCTTGCTCCGCGGGCCGGCGGACGACAGTCATGGCTGAAATCAGGAACTACACGATGAATTTCGGGCCCCAGCACCCGGCCGCGCACGGCGTGCTGCGCCTGGTGCTCGAGCTCGACGGCGAGACGATCGAGCGCGCCGACCCGCACATCGGCCTGCTGCACCGCGCGACCGAGAAGCTCGCCGAGACCAAGACCTGGATCCAGTCGCTGCCCTACATGGACCGGCTCGACTACGTGTCGATGATGTGCAACGAGCACGCGTATTGCCTCGCGATCGAGCGCCTGCTCGGGATCGACGTGCCGATTCGCGCGCAGTACATCCGCGTGATGTTCGACGAGATCACGCGCCTGCTGAACCACCTGCTGTGGCTGGGCTCGCATTCGCTCGACGTCGGCGGCATGACGACGTTCCTTTACGCGTTCCGCGAGCGCGAGGACCTGTTCGACATCTACGAGGCCGTGTCGGGCGCGCGCATGCACGCCGCGTACTACCGGCCCGGCGGCGTCTACCGCGACCTTCCCGACCGGATGCCGCGCTACGAGGCGCAGCACACGCGCAACGCGCGCACGCTCGAGTCGATGAACGCGAACCGGCAGGGAAGCATGCTCGACTTCATCGAGGACTTCACGCGCCGCTTCCCGGCGTACGTGGACGACTACGAGACGCTGCTGACCGACAATCGCATCTGGAAGCAGCGCACGGTGGGCATCGGCGTCGTGTCGCCCGAGCGCGCGATGGCGCTGGGCTTCACCGGCGCGATGCTGCGCGGGTCGGGCGTGCCCTGGGACCTGCGCAAGAAGCAGCCCTACGAGGTGTACGACCGGATGGACTTCGACATCCCGGTCGGCGTCAACGGCGATTGCTACGACCGCTATCTCGTGCGCATGGAGGAGCTGCGCCAATCGAACCGCATCATCGCGCAGTGCGTCGAATGGCTCCGCGCGAACCCGGGCCCGGTCATCACCGACAGCCACAAGGTCGCGCCACCGTCGCGCGAGGCGATGAAGACGAACATGGAGGAGCTGATCCACCATTTCAAGCTCTTCACCGAGGGCATCCACGTCCCGCCCGGCGAGGTGTACGCGGCGATCGAGCACCCGAAGGGCGAGTTCGGCGTGTATGCGATCTCGGACGGCGCGAACAAGCC
Source organism: Casimicrobiaceae bacterium (assembly GCA_035711225.1). Classification (GTDB taxonomy): domain Bacteria; phylum Pseudomonadota; class Gammaproteobacteria; order Burkholderiales; family Casimicrobiaceae; genus VBCG01. Next base: position 10,393 of record DASTCK010000154.1, on the reverse strand, counting down.
CTACCGCATCAAGCTGCGTCCGCCCGATTACGTCCACCTGTCCGCGCTCGACGAGATGTCGCGCGGCCACATGATCGCCGACGTCGTGGCGATCATCGGGACGCAGGACATCGTCTTCGGCTCGATCGACCGCTAGCCATTCCACCGACCATGCTCTCCGCCGACGCCCGCGCCCGCATCGACCGCGAGGCCGCCAAGTACCCGCCCGACCAGAGGCAGTCGGCGGTGATGTCCGCGCTGACGATCGCCCAGCGCGAGCAGGGGTGGCTGTCGAACGAGACGATGGACGAGGTCGCCGCGATCCTGGGCATGCCCCCGGTCGCGGTGTACGAGGTCGCGACGTTCTACACGATGTACGACCTGAAGCCGACCGGGCGGTTCAAGCTCACGCTCTGCACGAACCTGCCGTGCGCGCTGTCCGGGGCGACCGCCGCCGCGGCGCATTTGCAGGAGCGGCTCGGCATCGGCTTCGGCGAGACCACGGCCGACGGGCGGTTCACGCTCAAGGAAGGCGAGTGCATGGGCGCGTGCGGCGACGCGCCGGTGCTGCTGGTCAACAACCATCGCATGGTGAGCTGGATGTCCGGCGACAAGCTCGACGCGTTCGTCGACGAGCTCGCGGCCGCGGCCGATCGCGGAGAGGGCGCCCCCAACGGGGGCGGCAAGCGATGAACGCACCGCGCGAGTTCCTCGACTTCGGCCCCGATGCGGTCCTGCTGGCGGGCCTCAACGGCGACAACTGGCGCCTCGACGACTACGTCAAGCGCGGCGGCTACGAGGCGCTGAAGAAGATCCTCGCCGAGAAGACGCCGCCGGCGAGCGTCGTCGCCGAGGTCAAGAAGAGCGCGCTGCGCGGACGGGGCGGCGCCGGCTTCCCGACCGGGCTCAAGTGGAGCTTCATGCCGCAGCACTACGCCGGCGACAAGTACGTCGTGTGCAACTCCGACGAGGGCGAGCCGGGCACGTTCAAGGACCGCGACCTCCTCCGGTACAACCCGCACAGCCTGATCGAAGGCATGATCATCGCCGGCTACGCGATGGGCTGCGCGCGCGGCTACAACTACGTCCACGGCGAGATCTGGGACGTCTACGAGCGCTGCGAGGAGGCGGTGGCCGAGGCGCGGGCGGCCGGCTTCCTCGGCAGGAACATCCTCGGCAGCGGCTTCGACTTCGAGCTGTTCAACCACCACGGCTACGGCGCCTACATCTGCGGCGAGGAGACGGCGCTGCTCGAGTCGCTCGAAGGCAAGAAGGGCCAGCCGCGCTTCAAGCCGCCGTTCCCGGCGAGCTTCGGCCTCTACGGCAAGCCGACGACGATCAACAACACCGAGACCTTCGCCTCGGTGCCTTGGATCGTGCGCCACGGAGGCGAGTGGTTCCTGAACCTCGGCCGGCCCAACAACGGCGGCACCAAGATCTTCTCGGTGTCGGGCGACGTCGCGCGGCCGGGCAACTTCGAGGTGAAGCTCGGGACGCCGTTCGCGACGCTGCTCGAGCTGGCCGGCGGCATGCGCGACGGCCGCAAGCTCAAGGCGGTGATCCCCGGCGGCTCGTCGGCGCCGGTGCTGCCGGCCGACGTGATGATGGCGACCGACATGGACTACGACTCGATCGCCAAGGCCGGCTCGATGCTGGGATCGGGCGCCGTGATCGTGATGGACGAGACGCGTTGCATGGTGCGCTCGCTCCTGCGCCTGTCGTACTTCTACTACGAGGAGTCGTGCGGCCAGTGCACGCCGTGCCGCGAGGGCACCGGCTGGCTGTGGCGCGTCGTCGACCGCATCGAGCGCGGCGAGGGACGGCAGGAAGACCTGGACCTCCTGACCTCGGTCTCCGACAACATCATGGGCCGCACGATCTGCGCGCTCGGCGACGCGGCCGCGATGCCGGTGAAGAGCTTCGTCAAGCACTTCCGCGCCGAGTTCCAGCACCACATCGACCACAAGCAGTGCCTGGTCGCGCCCTACCTGTAACCCCCGACGCGACCGACCCATGCCCACGCTCGACATCGACGGCCGCTCCGTGGAGGTACCCGGCGGCAGCACCGTGATGGACGCCGCGGTGAAGCTCGGCATCTTCGTGCCGCACTTCTGCTGGCACCGGAAGCTCTCGATCGCCGCCAACTGCCGGATGTGCCTCGTGGAGGTCGAGAAGGCGCCGAAGCCGCTCCCCGCCTGCGCGACGCCGGTGGCCGAGGGCATGAAGGTCCGCACGCATTCCGACGTCGCGGTCGCGGCGCAGAAGGGCGTGATGGAGTTCCTGCTCATCAACCATCCGCTCGACTGCCCGATCTGCGACCAGGGCGGCGAATGCCAGCTGCAGGACCTGGCGGTGGGCTACGGCGCCTCGTCGTCGCGCTACGAGGAGCCCAAGCGCGTCGTGTTCCACAAGAACCTCGGGCCGCTGATCGCCGCCGAGGAGATGACGCGCTGCATCCACTGCACCCGCTGCGTGCGCTTCGGCCAGGAGATCGCCGGGGTCATGGAGCTCGGCATGATGGGCCGGGGCGAGCACGCCGAGATCGTGAGCTTCGTGGGGCGCAGCGTCGATTCGGAATTGTCCGGCAACATGATCGACCTCTGCCCGGTCGGCGCGCTCACCAGCAAGCCGTTCCGCTACGCGGCGCGCACCTGGGAGCTCGCGCGCCGCAAGTCGGTGTCGCCGCACGACGCGCTCGGCTCGAACCTCGTGGTGCAGGTCAAGAACGACCGCGTGATGCGCGTGCTGCCGCTCGACAACGAGGCGATCAACGAGTGCTGGCTGTCCGACAAGGACCGCTTCAGCTACGAGGCGCTGGGCTCGGAGGAGCGCCTGACGGCGCCGCGCATCAAGCACAACGGCGAATGGCGCGAGGTCGACTGGGCCGCCGCGCTCGAGTTCGTCGCGCGCGGGCTCAAGGATGCGACGGCGAAGCACGGCGGCGCCGCGCTCGGCGTGCTCGCCTCGCCGCATGCCACGCTCGAGGAGCTGGCGCTGGCGTCGAAGCTCGCCCGGGGTCTCGGCAGCACCGCCATCGACCACCGGTTGCGCCAGTCGGACTTCTCCGACGACCGCGCGCGCGCGGGCATCCCCTGGCTCGGGATGCCGGTCGCCGACCTCGGCTCGCTCGACCGCGTGCTGGTGATCGGCAGCTTCCTGCGCAAGGACCACCCGCTGGTCGCGCAGCGGCTGCGCCAGGCCGCGAAGCGCGGCGCGCAGGTCACGACGCTCCACGCGGTCGACGACGAGTGGCTGATGCCGCTCGCGCACCGCGCGATCGTCGCGCCGTCGCTGATGCCCTCGACGCTCGCCGGCATCGTCGTCGCGGCCGCGAAGGGGGCGGGCAAGCCGGTGCCCGGCGCGCTGGCGGGGATCGAGCCTTCAGCGTCGGCCGAGGCGATCGCGGCGAACCTGCTCGGCGGCACCCGTCGTGCGATCTTCCTGGGCAACGCCGCGGTCCAGCACGCCGACGCGGCGCAACTCCGCGCGCTGGCGCAGGCGCTCGCCGGCATCCTCGGCGCGACGCTCGGCACGCTGGTCGAGTCCGCCAACGCCATCGGCGCCGCGCTCGCGGAAGCCGAGCCCGGGCCCGGCGGCCTCGACGCGCGCGCGATGCTCGCGGAGCCGCGGCGCGCCTACCTCGTGCTGCACGCGGAGCCCGAGTTCGATTGCGCGCATCCGGTCGCGGCGCGCGCCGCGCTGGAAAAGGCCGACCTCTGCGTCGTGATGAGCCCGTTCGTGCACGGGACGCACTACGCCGACGTCCTGCTGCCGATCGCCCCGTTCACCGAGACCGCGGGGACGTTCGTCAACTGCGAGGGCCGCATGCAGGCGTTCAACGGCGTCGTGCGGCCCCTCGGCGAGACGCGTCCCGGCTGGAAGGTGCTGCGCGTGCTCGGTACGATGCTCGGCCTGCCCGGCTTCGCGTTCGAGTCGATCGACGACGTGCGCGCCGCGCTCGTGCCGGACGCCGCCTCGATCGCCGGCCGCCTGTCCAACGCCACGTCGACGCCGATCGCCACGCCCGCGGTCCAGCCGGCGCCGCTCGAACGCATCGCCGACATTCCGATCCACTTCGCCGACCCGCTGGTGCGGCGCGCCGAGTCGCTCCAGCGCACCGCCGACGCGAAGCCGCCGCGCGCACGCATGCACCGCACGCTGCTCGACAAGCTCGGCATCGCCGACGGCGCGCAGGTGCGCGTCCGCCAGGGCCGCGGCGAGGCCGTGGTCGCCGCGGTGGCCGATGCCGCGGTGCCGCCCGGCGTCGTGCGGCTTGCGGCGGCGCATCCGTCGACCTGCGGCCTCGACGGCCTGTCCGGGCCGGTCAGCGTCGAGCGCGCCTGAGGGGACAACGACGCCATGGACGCGATGCTCGCCCCGGTGCGCGACCTCCTCGGGCCCGCGTGGCTCCCGATCTGGACGCTCGTCAAGATCCTGGTGCTGGTCACGCCGCTGATCATCGGCGTCGCGTACCTGACCTTCTGGGAGCGCAAGGTCATCGGCTGGATGCAGGTGCGGATCGGCCCGAACCGGGTGGGCCCGTGGGGGCTGCTGCAGCCGTTCGCCGACGTGTTCAAGCTGATGTTCAAGGAGATCATCGTCCCGACCGGGGCGAACCGGTACCTCTTCTTCATCGCGCCGATGCTGGCGATCGGCCCGGCGGTGGCGGCGTGGGCCGTGGTGCCGCTCACCGACACGCTGGTGGTCGCCGACATCAACGCCGGCCTCCTGTACATCATCGCGATGACGTCGACCGGGGTGTACGGGATCATCCTCGCGGGCTGGGCGTCGAACTCCAAGTACGCGTTCCTCGGCGCGCTGCGCTCGGCGGCGCAGATCGTGAGCTACGAGCTCGCGATGGGCTTCGCGCTGGTCGCGGTGCTGATGTGCGCCAACAGCCTCAACCTCCGCGCGATCGTCGCGGGGCAGGAGGGGGGCGCGGCGTTCTGGTACGTGTGGCCGCTCCTGCCGATGTTCGTCGTCTACCTCGTGTCGGGCATCGCCGAGACCAACCGCCATCCGTTCGACCTCGCCGAGGGCGAGAGCGAGATCGTCGCCGGGTTCCACGTCGAGTACTCCGGCGTCGCGTTCGCGGTGTTCTTCCTCGCCGAGTACATGAACATGATCCTGATCGCGGTGCTCGCGTCGATCCTGTTCCTCGGCGGCTGGCTCTCGCCGCTCCCGATCCTCAACGAGTTCACGGTCGGCGGCGTCGCGCCGTTCGGCGACGGCCTGTTCTGGCTCGGCGTCAAGATGGCGTTCGTGCTGCTGATCTTCCTGTGGGTGCGGGCGACCTTCCCGCGCTACCGCTACGATCAGGTGATGCGCCTGGGCTGGAAGGTGTTCATCCCGCTGACGCTCGTCTGGATCGTCTTCATCGGCACGATGATGCAGACGCGCTACGCGCCCCTGTTCCACTGACCGCCATGATCCAGCGCGTGCGCGACTTCATGAAGACCTGGCTCCTGCTGGAGCTGGGCCGGGGCCTCATGCTGACCGGCCGGCACATGTTCCGGCGCAAGATCACCGTGCAGTACCCGGAGGAGAAGACGCCGCAGAGCCCCCGGTTCCGCGGACTGCATGCGCTGCGCCGCTACCCGAACGGCGAGGAGCGCTGCATCGCGTGCAAGCTCTGCGAGGCGGTGTGCCCGGCGCTGGCGATCACGATCGAGTCGGAGCAGCGGGCGGACGGCACGCGCCGCACGACCCGCTACGACATCGACCTCACCAAGTGCATCTTCTGCGGGTTCTGCGAGGAGAGCTGCCCGGTCGACTCGATCGTCGAGACCCGCGTGCTCGAGTACCACGGCGAGCGCCGCGGCGACCTCGTCTACACGAAGGACATGCTGCTCGCCGTCGGCGACAAGCTGGAAGCCCAGATCGCGGCGGATCGGGCGGAGGACGCACGTTATCGGTGAAGGGGGCGATGGGCGACAGGCGATAGGCGATAGGCGATAGGCGATGGGAAACCCGCTGCCCAGGCGCCGCGACGTCCGACTACGTTCCGCTCGTAGGCCACCCCATTCCGTCTCGACACCCCGTCGCCGATCGCCCATCGCCCATCGCCCATCGCCGCATCATGACCTTCCACACCGCCGTCTTCTACCTGTTCGCCGCGATCCTCGTGTTCGCGTCGCTGCGGGTCATCAGCGTGCGCAACCCGGTGCACGCGGCGCTCTGGCTGGTCCTGTCGTTCTTCACCGCGGCGGCGATCTGGATGCTGCTCGGCGCCGAGTTCCTGGCGATCGTGCTGGTGCTGGTCTACGTGGGCGCCGTGATGGTGCTGTTCCTGTTCGTGATCATGATGCTCGACGTGGACTTCGACGTGCTGCGCGTGCACTTCAGGAGCTACCTGCCCGTCGGCGCCGCAGTCGGCGCGCTCGTGCTGCTCGAAATGGTCCTGGTGATCCTCGGCGGGGCGGCGGCGGCGGGGCCGCCCGGCAGCGCGGTCCCGCAGGGGAGCAACACGCAGGCGCTGGGCCGGCTGCTGTACGTGGACTACGTCTATCCGTTCGAACTGGCGGCGGTGCTGCTGCTCGTGGCGATCGTGGCGGCGATCGCGCTGACCTACCGCAAGCGGCGCGAGACCCGGACGCAGGACCCGGGCGAGCAGGTCAAGGTGCGCCGAGCGGACCGGGTCCGGCTGGTCGAGATGCCCGCGGAGAAGCGCGAGAGCTGACAAGGGGGCCCGGCGGCGACGCGCGGGCGAGAGACAAGGGGAGAAGCGACGTGTCGTTCCTGACCGCGCCGACGCTGGCGCACTACCTCGTGCTGGGCGCGGTGCTGTTCGCCATCAGCATCGTCGGGATCTTCCTCAACCGGAAGAACGTCCTGATCCTGCTCATGGCGCTCGAGCTGATGCTGCTCGCGGTCAACCTGAACTTCATCGCGTTCGGCGCCCACCTGGGCGACATGGCCGGCCAGGTGTTCGTGTTCTTCATCCTGACCGTGGCGGCCGCCGAGTCGGCGATCGGCCTCGCGATCCTCGTGCTCCTGTTCCGCAACGTCGGCTCGATCGACGTCGAGGACCTGGGCAAGCTGAAAGGCTAGGGCGCGCGCCATGAACACGCTCTACCTCGTCATCGCGCTCGCCCCGCTGGTCGCGTCGGTCGTCGTGGGCCTGTGGGGCCCGCGGCTCGGCCGCAGCGTCTCGCACTGGCTGTGCATCCTCGGCGTGGCGGTGTCGACGGTCGCGTCGATCGTCGTGTGGCGCGACGTGCAGGCCGGCCACGTGTTCAACGGCAACGTCTACACCTGGCTCGCGTCGGGCGACCTCTCGTTCTCGATCGGCTTCCTGATCGACCCGCTGACCGCGACGATGATGGTCGTCGTGAGCTTCGTGTCGCTGATGGTGCACGTCTACACGATCGGCTACATGGCCGACGACCCCGGCTACACGCGCTTCTTCAGCTACATCTCGCTGTTCACGTTCTCGATGCTCATGCTGGTCATGAGCAACAACTTCCTGCAGCTGTTCTTCGGCTGGGAGGCGGTGGGCCTGGTCTCCTACCTGCTGATCGGCTTCTGGTACGAGCGGCCGACCGCGATCTACGCCAACCTGAAGGCGTTCCTCGCGAACCGCGTCGGCGACTTCGGCTTTCTGCTCGGCATCGGCCTGCTCCTCGCGTTCACCGGCTCGCTCGACTACGCGACCGTGTTCGCGAAGGCGTCGTCGCTCACCGGCGCGACGCTGGACCTGGGCGGCGGCGTCGTCTGGTCCCTCATGAGCGTCATCTGCATCTGCCTGTTCGTCGGCGCGATGGGCAAGAGCGCGCAGGTGCCGTTGCACGTGTGGCTGCCCGACTCGATGGAAGGTCCCACGCCGATCTCGGCGCTGATCCACGCGGCCACGATGGTCACGGCGGGCATCTTCATGGTCGCCCGGATGAGCCCGCTGTTCGAGCTGTCGGAGACGGCGCTGTCGGTCGTCACGGTGATCGGCGCGACCACCGCGCTGTTCATGGCGTTCCTCGGCATCGTGCAGAACGACATCAAGCGCGTCGTCGCGTACTCGACGCTGTCGCAGCTCGGCTACATGACCGTGGCGCTCGGCGTCTCCGCCTACTCGGCGGCCATCTTCCATCTCGTGACGCACGCCTTCTTCAAGGCGCTGCTGTTCCTCGGCGCCGGCTCGGTGATCATCGCGCTGCACCACGAGCAGGACCTGCGGAAGATGGGCGGGTTGCGTCGCTACATGCCGGTCACCTACGCGACCGCGGTCGTCGGGTCGCTCGCGCTCGCCGGCATTCCGCCGTTCGCCGGCTTCTTCTCGAAGGACGCGATCATCGAGGCGGTCCACCTGTCGACGATCCCCGGCCACGGCTACGCGTATTTCGCGGTGATGACCGGCGTGTTCATCACGGCGTTCTACTCGTTCCGGCTCCTGTTCCTCGCTTTCCACGGCGAGCCGCGCTGGGCGCAGCCGCACGATGCCAGGGCCGAGGCGCATGCGGCGGCCGACCACGACGAGTCGCACGAGGCCGGCCACGAGCCCGACGATCCCGCGCACCACGGCGTCGACGCGGAGCATCCGCCGAAGGAGAGCCCGTGGGTGGTCACGGTGCCGCTGATCCTGCTGGCGATCCCGTCGGTCTACACGGGCTGGACCTACATCGAGCCGCTCCTGTTCGGCGACTACTTCGGCGGCTCGATCGTCGTGCGCCCCGAGCACGCCGTGCTGGCCGAGCTCGGCAAGGAATGGCACGGCGTCGTGGCGTTCATGCTCCACGGGCTGCAGGCGGCGCCGTTCTGGCTGGCCCTCGCCGGGATCGTCGCCGCTTACTACTGCTACCTCGTCGACCCGTCTGTGCCGGAGCGCCTGCGCCGGCTCGCCGGCCCGGTCTACACGCTCCTCGACCAGAAATACTATTTCGACCGGTTCAACGACTGGTTCTTCGCCGGCGGCGCGCGCCGCGTGGGCGGGGTGCTCTCCGAAGTCGGCGACCGCGGCGTGATCGACGGGTTCTTCGTCAACGGCACGGCGCGGGTCGTCGGGCTCGCGGCCGGGCTGATGCGCCACATCCAGTCGGGGTACGTCTACCACTACGCGTTCACGATGATCGTGGGCGTCTTCGCGCTCCTGACCTGGTGGGTCGGGCACTAGGCGCCGACGATGATCCCGTACCTCTCGCTCTCGATCTGGGTCCCGATCCTTGCCGGGCTGGCGGTGCTGGTGCTCCACCGCGACAGCGACGCGCCGCGCGCGCGCTGGGTGGCGCTCGCCGGGGCGCTCGCCGGCTTCCTCGTCACGCTGCCGCTGTTCGCGCATTTCGACACGACGACCTCGGCGCTCCAGTTCGTCGAGCGCGCCGAGTGGATCCCGCGCTTCGACGTCTGGTACTTCGTGGGCGTCGACGGCATCTCGGTGCTGTTCATCCTGCTGAACAGCTTCATGACGCTGCTCGTCGTGTGGGCGGGCTGGGAAGTGATCCAGAGCCGCGTCGCCCAGTACATGGCGGCGTTCCTGCTGATGTCGGGCTTCATCAACGGCGCGTTCGCCGCGATGGACGGCGTGCTGTTCTACGTCTTCTTCGAGGCGATGCTGATCCCGATGTACCTGATCATCGGCATCTGGGGCGGGCCGCGCCGCGTCTACGCCGCGATCAAGTTCTTCCTGTACACGCTGCTCGGCTCGCTCCTGATGCTGGTGGCGCTGATCTACCTGTACAACGTCACCGAGAGCTTCGCGCTGCAGGACTGGTTCCGCGTGCCGCTGTCGCTGCCGGTCCAGATCGCGCTCTTCGCCGCGTTCTTCCTCTCGTTCTCGGTCAAGGTGCCGATGTGGCCGGTGCACACGTGGCTGCCGGACGCCCACGTCGAGGCGCCGACCGGCGGCTCGGTCATCCTCGCCGCGATCACGCTGAAGATCGGCGGGTACGGCTTCATCCGCTTCATCCTGCCGATCGTCCCCGACGCGAGCCGCTACCTGTCCGGGTTCGTGATCACGCTGTCGCTGATCGCGGTGATCTACATAGGCTTCGTCGCGCTGGTCCAGGCAGACATGAAGAAGCTGATCGCGTACTCGTCGATCTCGCACATGGGCTTCGTGACGCTGGGTTTCTTCCTGTTCAGCACGCTGGGCGTCGAGGGCGCGCTCGCGCAGATGGTGTCGCACGGCTTCGTGTCCGCCGCGATGTTCCTGTGCGTCGGCGTCCTCTACGACCGGATGCACAGCCGGCAGATCGCCGACTACGGCGGCGTCATCAACACGATGCCGCGTTTTGCGGCGTTCATGGTCTTCTTCGCGATGGCGAACGCCGGCCTGCCGGCGACGTCCGGCTTCGTCGGCGAGTTCCTCGTGATCCTGGCGGCGATCAAGGTGAACGTGTGGCTCGGCTTCGCCGCGGCCGTCACGCTGGTGCTGGGCGCCGCCTATACGCTGTGGATGGTCAAGCGCGTCGTGTACGGTGCCGTG
>DASTCK010000153.1:0-6693 GCA_035711225.1 Casimicrobiaceae bacterium | reverse complement strand
CCGGGTAGTCGTGGTGTTCCATCATGGCGCGCCAGGCGGGACCGAGGTGCACCAGCTGACCGCGAAACGGATAACGCTCGAACACGAAGCGCCGCAGGCTGTCCGCATTGTCGGGATCACTACTCACGCGACGCGTACCGGAATGCCGAGCGTACGGATGCGTGTGCTCCATTCCTGCGGTCCGGTCGTGTGAACCGCTTCGCCGCGCGCGTCGACCGCCACGGTCACTGGCATGTCGTGCACCACGAACTCGTAGATCGCCTCCATGCCGAGGTCCGCGAACGCGACGACGCGCGAGGCGCGGATCGCCTTGGCGACCAGGTAGGCCGCGCCGCCCACGGCCATCAGGTAGGCCGCGCGGTGCTTGCGGATCGCGGCGATGGCAGCCGGCCCGCGCTCGGCCTTCCCGACCATCGCGATCAGCCCGGTGCGCCCGAGCATCGTCTCGGTGAACTTGTCCATGCGCGTCGACGTCGTCGGACCCGCGGGCCCCACGACCTCGTCGCGCACCGGGTCGACGGGCCCGACGTAGTAGATGACGCGGTTGGTGAAGTCGACCGGCAGCTTCTCGCCTTTCGCGATCATGTCGGCGATGCGCTTGTGGGCGGCGTCGCGACCGGTCAGCATCCTGCCGTTCAGCAGCAGCCGCTCGCCCGGCTTCCACGAGGCGACCTCGGAGGGCGTCAGCGTGTCGAGGTTCACGCGCCGCGACTCGGGCGCGGGCGTCCAGGCGACCTTCGGCCAGCGCGACAGGTCGGGCGGCTCGAGCTTCGCCGCGCCGGATCCGTCGAGCGTGAAGTGCGCATGGCGCGTCGCGGCGCAATTGGGGATCATCGCCACCGGCAGGCTCGCCGCGTGCGTCGGGTAGTCGAGGATCTTCACGTCGAGCACGGTCGCCAGGCCGCCCAGGCCCTGCGCGCCGATGCCGAGCGCGTTGACCTTGTCCATGAGCTCGAGGCGCAGCTCCTCGATGCGCGTCTTCGGCCCGCGCCTGCGCAATTCGTGGATGTCGATGCGGTCCATCAACGCTTCCTTGGCGAGCACCATCGCCTTTTCGGCGCTGCCGCCGATGCCGATGCCGAGCATGCCGGGCGGGCACCAGCCGGCCCCCATCGTCGGGACCGTCTTCATCACCCAGTCGACGATCGAGTCCGACGGGTTCAGCATCGTGAACTTCGACTTGTTCTCGCTGCCGCCACCCTTCGCCGCGATGCGCACGTCGACGGTGCCGCCCGGCACCAGCTCGTAGTGGACGACCGCGGGCGTGTTGTCGCGCGTGTTCGCGCGCCGTCCCGCCGGATCGGCGAGGATCGAGGCGCGCAGCGGGTTGTCCGGATGGTTGTAGGCGCGGCGCACGCCCTCGTTGATCATGTCCGTCACCGACATCGTGGCGCCGTCCCACCGCACGTCCATGCCCACCCTGACGAACGCGACGACGATGCCGGTGTCCTGGCAGATCGGCCGGTGCCCTTCGGCGCACAGCCGCGAGTTGGTCAGGATCTGCGCGATCGCGTCCTTCGCGGCGGGACCCTGCTCGGCCTCGTAGGCCTCGCCGAGCGCCTCGATGTAGTCGAGCGGGTGGTAGTACGAGATGTACTGCAGCGCGTCGGCGACGCTCGCGATCACGTCGTCCTGTCGGATGGTGGGCATCGGCGCCTCCCGGTCAGTGCGTGGCGTCCGCCTGCGCGGGCGTCAGCGGCCCCCGCTTCCCCGCGTGCGGGACCGGCATCAGGCGGTCGGTCGCCGCCACCGCCATCGCGGAGAGCAGGAACGTGATGTGGATCGCGGTCTGCCACATCAGCGTCTTCTCGTCGTAGGCGGCCGCGTTGATGAAGGTCTTCAGCAAGTGGATCGACGAGATCCCGATGATCGCGGTCGCGAGCTTGACCTTGAGGACGCTCGCATTGACGTGCGACAGCCACTCCGGCTGGTCCGGGTGGCCCTCGAGGCGCATGCGCGACACGAACGTCTCGTAGCCGCCGATGATCACCATGATCAGGAGGTTGCTGATCATCACGACGTCGATCAGGCCGAGCACGACCAGCATGATCACGGTCTCGGACGGCGTCTTCATCGTCGCGACCGCCTGCCCGACCGGCGTCACCGCCGCGACGATCTTCTGGACCGCCTCCTGGCTGCCGAGCGCGGCCTCGATCAGGTGGATCAGCTCGACCCAGAAGTGCCAGACGTAGACGGCCTGCGCGAGGATCAGCCCGAGGTAGAGCGGCAGCTGCAGCCACCGGGACAGGAAGATGAGCTGGGGCAGCGGTCGCATGGGCGCGCCGGAGGACGTTCGGGGCATGGAAGCGTGTCGAGGAACGCGAACGCGCCAGTCTAGCATCGCGCGACCGCCCGCCCGGCGCCGCGACCGCTCTTGTATGCTTGCCGTCGGGGTCCACCGGTCGCTCGCGTTGCCTCGCCGCGAACGGCTTCGGTAGACTGGCCGCACCGGAGGAGGAAGGGCCGCGCGCTCGCGCGAGGGCCCCGTCACGCCAAGGAGCGCATCCGCATGTCCAACAACATCCAGTCGGTGCTGCAAGAGAACCGTACGTTCGCGCCTTCAGCCGCGTGGACCGCGCAGGCCAACCTGAAGCCCGCCGATGTCGACGCGCTGAACGCCGAGGCCGCGCGCGACCTCCAGGGCTTCTGGGGCCGGCTCGCGCGCGAGAACCTGGCGTGGCACAAGCCGTTCCACCATGTGCTCGACGAGTCGAACGCGCCGTTCTACCGCTGGTTCCACGACGGCGAGCTCAACGCGTCCTACAACTGCCTCGATCGCAACCTCGAGCGCGGGCTCGGCGACAAGACGGCCATCATCTTCGAGGCCGACGACGGCAAGGTCACCAAGGTGACCTATCGCGAGCTCTACCACCGGGTCTGCAGGCTCGCCAACGGGCTCAGGTCGCTCGGCGTGAAGAAGGGCGATCGCGTCCTGATCTACATCCCGATGTCGATCGAGGGCGTCGCGGCGATGCAGGCCTGCGCGCGCATCGGGGCGACGCACTCGGTGGTGTTCGGGGGCTTCTCGGCCAAGTCGCTGCAGGAGCGGATCATCGACGCGGGCGCGACGGCCGTCGTCTGCTCGGACGAGCAGATGCGCGGCGGCAAGGCGCTGCCGATCAAGGCGATCGTCGACGAGGCGCTCGCGATGGGCGGCTGCGAGGCGATCCGGCACGTCGTGGTCTACCGCCGCACCGGAAACAAGGTCCCGATGCATGCAGGGCGCGACCTGTGGATGCACGACCTCGTGGACAAGCAGCCGGACACCTGCGCGCCCGAATGGGTGTCCGCCGAGCATCCGCTGTTCATCCTCTACACGTCGGGGTCCACCGGCAAGCCGAAGGGAGTGCAGCACTCGACCGGCGGCTACCTGCTGTGGGCGGTCCTGACGATGAAGTGGGTGTTCGACATCAAGCCCTCCGACGTCTTCTGGTGCACGGCGGACATCGGCTGGGTCACCGGGCACACCTACATCACCTACGGCCCGCTGGCCGTCGGCGCGACCGAGGTCGTGTTCGAGGGCGTGCCGACGTACCCGACCGCGGGCCGCTTCTGGGAGACGATCGCCAAGCACAAGGTGACGATCTTCTACACCGCGCCGACCGCGATCCGCTCGCTCATCAAGGCGTCCGAGGCCGACGCGAACGCGCATCCCAAGCGCTACGACCTCTCGTCGCTGCGGCTGCTCGGCACCGTCGGCGAGCCGATCAATCCCGAGGCGTGGATGTGGTACCACCGCAACGTCGGCAACGAGCGCTGCCCGATCGTCGACACGTTCTGGCAGACCGAGACCGGCGGCCACATGATCACGCCGCTGCCCGGCGTCACCGGCTGCAGGCCCGGCTCCTGCATGACGCCGCTGCCCGGCATCATGGCCGCGATCGTCGACGAGACCGGGCACGACGTGCCCAACGGACAGGGCGGGATCCTCGTGGTCAAGCGGCCCTGGCCGTCGATGATCCGCACGATCTGGGGCGACCCGGACCGGTTCAGGAAGAGCTACTACCCCGCCGAGCTGGGCGGCAACCTCTACCTCGCGGGCGACGGCGCGGTGCGAGACAAGGACACCGGCGGCTTCACGATCATGGGCCGCATCGACGACGTGCTGAACGTGTCCGGCCATCGGCTCGGCACGATGGAGGTCGAGTCGGCGCTGGTCGCGAACCCGATCGTGGCCGAGGCCGCGGTCGTCGGGCGGCCCGACGACATGACCGGCGAGGCCGTGTGCGCCTTCGTCGTGCTGAAGCGCCCGCGGCCGACCGGCGACGAGGCGCTGAAGATCGCGAAGGAGCTGCGCGACTGGGTCGGCAAGGAGATCGGCCCGATCGCCAAACCCAAGGACATCCGCTTCGGCGACAACCTGCCTAAGACGCGCTCCGGCAAGATCATGCGGCGGCTGCTGCGCTCGATCGCGAAGGGCGAGGCCATCACGCAGGACGTCTCGACGCTCGAGAACCCGGCGATCCTCGACCAGCTCAAGCACTCGGCCTGACGGGCGGGTCGAGCGGGACCGCGCGCCGCGGCGCGCGGCCGACGCCGCGACCGCTCCGGCCACGTGCGGCCGATCCCCGCCCACTCCCCATGCAGGACATCTCGACGACGCTCTTCGCCTGGCGACTGCTGCAGATCGTGCTCGCGGTGCCGCTGCTCGCGATCGTCGGCCAGGGCGTCGTGTGGGTGCTGGCGCGCGTCGTCGGCCAGGATCCGGCGACGAACTTCTTCTATCGCCTGCTCGCCGTGGTCCCGATGCCGTTCAACAAGCTCGCACGGCTCATCACGCCGCGGGCGATCCCCGACGCGCGGATGCCGTTCGTCGCGCTGTGCCTGCTCGCCGTCGCCTACGGGTGGACGATGATCGAGATCGCGAACGTCTGCCACCGCGCCGGGCTGCCGGTCGCGGAGTGCCTGGCCCGGCGCGGGTGACGACGGCGATGTCTCCGCTCGAGCGCTGGTACTGGCGGCAGGTGGCCGCGTGGGCGCTCGTCGTCGGCCTCAAGGGGCCGGCGCTCCGCGCGCAGGAGCGCATCCTCGCCGCCGACCCCGACGATCCGCGCGCGCTCGCGTCGGTGGGCTACGCGCTCGCGCAGCAGGACCGCTTCCGCGAAGCGCTCGCCCGCTTCGACCACGCCGCCCGCGTCGCGCCCGAGCGCTTCGACTCGCACTACAACCGCGCCTACCTGCTGCAGAAGCTCAACGACCACGAGGCGGCGCTCGACGCGTTCGCGCGCGCCCTCGCGATCTCGCCGGACAGCGACCTCGCGCTGTACGGGCAGGCGCTGTCGCTCATCGCGCTGCGCCGCCTCGACGAGGCGATCGCGCCGCTCGAGCGCAACACCAGGCTGCAGCCGATGAGCCCCTACGGCTGGTACCAGCTCGGGCGCGTCCAGTACGACCGGGGCAAGCCCGACAAGACGCAGGTCATCATCGACCACCTGGCCAAGTTCGAGCCGAAGGTCGCCGCGCAGCTCGCGCGGGAGACCGGGCTCAAGGTGCCGCCCCCTCCTTAGGGGATGGCCTCGCGTTGTTGCGCCGCGCCATCCCCGCCGGGCGGTGGGGTGGTCAGGCCACCTTTCGCCCGCGAGGCGACGATCGGCGGCGCCCCGGCAGTCCCGAGGCTTGCGCGACGCGCCCTCCCGTTTATACTGCGCGACAACTCGGGGGAACCCCAGCGAGGGTTCTTCCCCGGATGCAGCATCTCGGCCGGCCGGGCAATCCGGTCGTCGCCGGCGCAAGACGCCACCAAGAGCGCCTGGGCGCCGGCCTCCAGCCAGGGGGAAGCAACGCGGCATTCACCGCAGTTTGTCAGGAGGAGCCTGCCATGCAGTTGACCCAGAAGCACGTCGAATACTGGAGCAAGAACCTCCGCATCACGGGGATCCTGCTCTTCATCTGGTTCGTGGTGACGTTCGTCATCGGGTACTACGCGCGCGAGCTGTCGTTCAACTTCTTCGGATGGCCGTTCGCGTTCTACATGGGCGCGCAGGGCGCACTGATCATCTACGTGATCATCATCTGGTACTACGCGCGATACATGAACAACCTCGACCGGGTGTACGACGTCCACGAAGGGGAGGATGAATAATGGCCGGCCCAACGACGGAACCGACGAACGTCTTCACCGCGGGGACGCAGAAGTCGTTCAACGCGCAGCTCAAGAAGGTGTACACCTGGTACACCGGGGGCTTCATCGTGTTCATCATCCTGCTCGCGATCGCCGAGCAGATGGGGCTGTCCCGGCAGTGGATCGGCTACATCTTCCTGCTGGCCACCGTCGGCCTCTACGCCGGCATCGGCGTGATGAGCCGGACCTCGGATGCGGCCGAGTACTACGTTGCGGGGCGCCGCGTCCCGGCGTTGTTCAACGGCATGGCGACCGGCGCCGACTGGATGAGCGCCGCGTCGTTCATCGGGATGGCCGGAACGCTGTACCTGACCGGCTACAACGGCCTCGCGTTCATCATGGGGTGGACCGGCGGCTACTGCCTGGTCGCGCTGTTCCTGGCGCCCTACCTGCGCAAGTTCGGCCAGTTCACGATCCCCGACGTCCTCGGGGCGCGCTACGGCGGCCACATCCCGCGCACCATCGGGATCATCGCCGCGATCCTCTGCTCGTTCACCTACGTGGTGGCGCAGATCTACGGCGTCGGCATCATCACGACGCGCCTGACCGGCGTCGAGTTCATCTACGGGATC
>DASTCK010000152.1:0-8062 GCA_035711225.1 Casimicrobiaceae bacterium | reverse complement strand
GCGGCGCACGCATCGAGCACGCGCTCGCCGTCCCGCGCGCCCAGCAGGCCCGCGGCGAGCTGCGCGCCCGCGTCCTGCACCGAGAAGGCGCCCTCGTCGTAGCCGGCCAGCTCGCGCACCGGCCGCGGCGGCGTGACGATCAGCCCGTCGTCGCCCACCGGCTCGCAGGCGATGCCCGCCTCCGCGAAGCGCGCGGCGAGCGCAGGGCGCGCGGTCACGCGGCGGTTGACTCGCAACGTGAGCGGCGGATGCTCGTTGCCGGCGGCGAGGATGCGCTCCCACGCATCGGGCCAGTCCGCGCGCACGCGCGCGATCCACCAGCGCGGATGCGACCAGCGCGCGACCGGCGTCTCGCTCACCTTCGCGAGCACCGCGTCGCGCTCGCGCAGGTAGCGGCGCAGGAGCGCGTTGACGAGGCCCTTCGCCTGCGGACGCACGGCGTCGCCCGCGGCGGCGACCGCCCGGTCGACGACCGCGTGCGGCTCCGCGCGCATGTGCTCGAGCTGGTAGAGCGCGACCGCGACGATCGCGACGAGGCGCCGGTCGGCGGGCGGCTGGTGCGCGAGCGCGCGCACGATCGCCTCGAGCGTGCCCCAGTGGCGCAGCGTGCCGTACGCGATCTCGTGCACGAACCCCCGCGCCGGCGTCGCCTCCGCCCCCGAGGCCTCGAGCGCGCGCGCGAGCGTCGTGCCGTCGAGCACGCGCACGATCGCATCCGCGGCCTGGCGTTGCGAGGCGTCCACCGGCCGCGCGCCCGTCGCCGCTAGCGCGCCACGTCGAATCGCGCGCCGCGCGCGATCCCGCGGCCCGCGGCGAACGCCTCGGCGGACATCCGTCGCCCGCCGGCAGGCTGTACGTCGAGGAGCCGCAACGCGCCTTCCGCGGCAGTCGCGCCGCAGGCGACGTCGAGACCTTCGGCCGTGCGCGCGATCACCTCGCCCGGCGCGGCGTCCGCGTCGCGCGAGATCGGCAGCGCACGATGGATCTTCAGCGGCGCGCCGGCGAAGCTCGCGTGCGCGCCGGGAGCGGGCGTGAACGCCCGGACGCGCCGCTCGAGCGCGACCGCGCTCTCGCGCCAGTCGAGCGCGGCATCGTCCCGCCCGATCTTCGCCGCATAGGTCGCCCCCTCGGACGGCTGGGGCGTCGCCACGAGCCTGCCGTCGTGGGCGAGCCGCCCGAGCGTCGCGACGATCGCGTGCGCGCCCGCCTCGGCGAGCCGGTCGTGCAGCGTCCCGGAGGTGTCCTGCGGGGCGATCGGCACGTCGACGACGCCGACGATGCCGCCGGTGTCGAGGCCCGCGTCCATCTGCATGATCGTGATGCCGGTCTCACGGTCGCCCGCCTCGATCGCGCGGGCGATGGGCGCGGCGCCGCGCCAGCGGGGGAGGCGGGACGCGTGGATGTTGAGGCACCCGTGCCGGGGCCAGCGCAGGATCGCCGGCGGGAGGATCAGCCCATACGCGGCCACGACGAGGACGTCGAGCGGCACCTCGACGAGTTCGGCGCGGCTGCCGGGATCCTTGAGCGAGGCCGGCTGATGCACCGGCACCCCCAGCGACTGCGCCAGCACCTTGACCGGCGAGGGCGCGAGCCGCAGGCCTCGACCTTTCGGCCGATCGGGCTGCGTGAGGCAGAGCGGTATCGTGAAGCCGGCCCGCGAGATGGCGTCGAGCGCCCGGGCCGCGAACGCCGGCGTCCCGGCGAAACCGACGCGGAGCGCGCTCATCGTCGATCCTGGCCCCGAGTTGTCAGGCGCGTGCCAGGCGGCCGGGGCGAGGCGTCAGGCACGTGCTTCGCCCCTGGCGGGCAGGCGTGGCGCCCGGAGCGGGGCGGGCACGGCCGTTCCCCGCCTCAGCCCGCGAGGCGCTGCTTCTTGCGGAGCTTGCCGGCGAGCCGAGCTCGCTTGAGCGGCGACAGGTAGTCGACGAAGACCTTGCCTTCGAGATGGTCCATTTCGTGCTGGATGCACACGGCGAGGAGGCCCTCGGCGTCGAGCTCGTAGCGCTTCCCGTCGGCCCCGGTCGCGCGGACGCGCACCTTCGCCGCACGGGTGACCTTCTCGTAGTAGCCGGGGACCGAAAGGCAGCCTTCCTCGCACTCGGCCTCGCCCTCGGCTGAAAGGATCTCGGGGTCGATGAAGACGCGCAACTCGTCACGGGTATCTGAAATGTCCAGGACAATCACGCGCTTGTGGACGTCGACCTGGGTTGCCGCGAGGCCGATGCCCGGCGCCGCGTACATGGTCTCGGCCATGTCGCGGACCAGGCGCTGGATGTCCGGGGTCACGGTGCCGACGCGGGCGGCGACTTTGCGCAGGCGCGGGTCGGGATACTCGAGGATGGGAAGCAGCATGTCTGCTGGACAAATGCAAGTGCCGGATGCAGAATCAACTCCAAGTCCTTATTTTGCGGCGGTTTAGGACATTCGCAAGACCCGCCCGTCCCGGAAGAGGTCTTATGCGTCAACAGTTTAGCATGGGGAGGCGCGTCGCCCTCGCGCTCGCCGCCAGCGCGATCCTGGCGAGCGACCCCTCACTCGCCGCCGACCCGATCGCGCTCGCCGACAACGCACCGTCGTCCTACACGGTGCAAAAAGGCGACACCTTGTGGGCCATTTCCGGTCGCTTCCTCAAGGATCCGTGGCGCTGGCCCGACGTGTGGCGCATGAACCGCGACCAGATCCGCAATCCCCACCGGATCTATCCGGGCGATGTCGTCCGCCTCGACTACACGCCCGACGGCCAGCCGCGCCTGTCGATCGCCCAGGCGGGCGGCGCCGCCGGCGCGGGGTCGGGCGGGCCCGAGCGGCTGTCGCCACGCGTTCGCAGCGAGCTCCTCGACGCCCAGGCGATCCCCAGCATCCCGCCCGGCGACATCGAGCCTTACCTGACGCGGCCGGTGATCAGCGATGTCCCCGGCCTCCTGGACGCTCCCGAGATCGTCGAGGGCCGCGACCGCGACCGCGTCGTGCGCGGCGAAGGCGACCGCGTCTACGTCGTCGGCCTCGATCCCCGTTTCGGCGACCGCTGGCACATCTACCGTCCCGGCAAGGCGCTCGTGGGATCGAGCGGCGAGGTGCTGGGCTACGAGAACCGCTACATCGGCGCGGTCCGCGTCGAGCGCTTCGCCGACGTCTCGACGGTGCAGATCACCGATGCGACCGAGGAGGTGTTCGTCGGCGACCGCCTGCTGCCCGTGCCGCGCGAGACGTTGATCAACTACGTGCCGCGCGCGCCGGAGACCGACCTCAGGGGCCGCATCATCGCCGCGGACCGCAACGCGAGCGAGATGGGACGCGGCAACATCGTCACGCTCGACCTCGGCAGGAGCAGCGGCCTCGAGGTCGGGCACGTGATGGCGATCTACAAGACGGTGCCGGACATCAACGACCCGCGCCCCGACCAGGGCACGCCGTTCATGCTCCGGTTCCTCGACCAGACGACGACGTTCCTGCCGCAGAAGAAGCTGGCGGTCCCGGACGAGCGCGTCGGGCTCCTGTTCGTGTTCCGCGTGTTCGATCGCGTCGCCTACGCGGTCCTGCTGAACACGACGGATCCGATCGTCGTCGGCGACGCGGTCCGGCGACCCTAGGCGCCGCGCGGCGCGACCGCGCGTTTCCCCATGGACGACGTTGCGCGAAGCGCGGCGTGGGCCGCGCTCGCTTCGGTCAGCCTCGCGACGCCGGTCGCCGTCGCGCTGCTGCGCGCCTTCGGCTCGCCGCAGGCGGTGCTCGCCGCCTCGCGCGCGAGCGTCGAGTCGATCGCCGGGCGCGCCAATGCCGAGCGCATCGCCGCGAGGGACGCGACGCGCGACGAGGCGACCGCCGCGTGGCTCGCAGAGCGCGGGCATCGACTCGTCGCGCTCGACGACGCCGACTATCCGCGCCAGCTGCTCGAGATCCCCGACCCGCCGCTCGCGCTCTTCGCGCTCGGGCGGGTCGAGCTCTGCTCGCGCGCGTCGATCGCGATCGTCGGCAGCCGCCAGGGGTCGCCGCAAGGCGTCGAGGACGCGCGCGCGTTCGCGCGCATCTTCGCGGAGGCGGGGCTGACCGTCGTGTCGGGGCTCGCGCAGGGGATCGACGCGGCGGCGCACCGCGGCGCGCTCGACACGCCCGCGTCGACGATCGCCGTCACCGGCACCGGTCCCGACCGCGTCTACCCCGCCCGGCACCGCGACCTCGCGCACGCGATCGCCGAACACGGCGCGCTCGTCACCGAGTTCGCGCCGGGCACGCCGCCGGTGAAGGCGAACTTCCCGCGTCGCAACCGCCTGATCTCGGGACTCGCGCGCGGCGTGCTCGTCGTCGAGGCCGCGCCCGGCTCGGGCTCGCTCATCACCGCGCGCTTCGCCGTCGAGCAGGGACGCGACGTGTTCGCGATCCCCGGGTCGATCCATTCGCCGCTGTCCAAGGGCCCGCACCGGCTCATCCGCGACGGCGCGAAGCTGGTGGAGACCGCCCATGACGTGCTCGCGGAGCTCGGCCTCGTTGCGACGAGCGTCGCCAGCGGCGCCCCGTCGCCCGAGCTTCCCGCCGATCCGGCACAGGCGCGAGTGCTCGACGCGATGGGTCGCGGTCCCGTCGACCTCGATCGCCTGGTGACGCGCACCGGACTCGCCGCCGATGCGCTCGCGGCGACGCTCGTGCTGCTCGAGCTCGACGGGCGCGTCGCCGCGCTGCCCGGTGGCGGCTGGGAGCGCTTGCGCTGAAGGAGCGCGCCCCGCGCGCCTTCGCGCACGCGTGGGCGCTCACGCTCGCCTGCGCGTACGCGCGCGTGCACGCGCAGGTAACGTTCCTTGCCGGATCACGATCACCTTCGGTACCATCGCCGCCTCCCTGATGCGCCCATGACCAAACGCCTCGTCATCGCCGAGAAGCCGTCCGTCGCCGCCGACATCGCGCGCGCGCTCGGCGGGTTCACGCGCCACGGCGACTACTTCGAGCGCGACGACGCGATCGTCGGCTCGGCCGTGGGCCACCTGCTCGAGATCGGCATGCCCGAGGACGAGGAGGTCAAGCGCGGCAAGTGGACGTTCGCGCACCTGCCGGCGATCCCGTCCGAGTTCGCGCTGAAGCCGATCGAGAAATCCGAGGATCGCCTGAAGACGCTGATCCGGCTGATCAAGCGCAAGGACGTCGGCTCGCTGGTCAACGCCTGCGACGCCGGTCGCGAGGGCGAGCTCATCTTCCGCTACCTCGTCCAGTACGCGAGCAGCAGCAAGCCCATCCATCGCCTGTGGCTGCAGTCGATGACGCCCGCGGCGATCCGCGAGGGCTTCGAGCAGCTGCGCACCGACGCCGCGATGCTGCCGCTCGCCGACGCCGCCAAGTGCCGCTCCGAATCCGACTGGCTGGTCGGCATCAACGGCACGCGCGCGATGACCGCGTTCAACTCGAAGTCGGGCGGGTTCCAGCTTACGACCGTCGGGCGCGTGCAGACGCCGACGCTCGCGATCCTGGTCGACCGCGAGGAGAAGATCCGCGCGTTCGTGCCGCGCGACTACTGGGAGCTGCACGGCACGTTCAAGGCGGCCGCGGGAGAGTACGCCGGTCGCTGGTTCGACGAGCGGTTCCGCAAGCCGGAGGACGACCCCGACGCGCGCGCCGAGCGCCTGTGGGACGAGGCGAAGGCGCGCGCGATCGCCGCGAAGTGCGCCGGCAAGCCGGGCACCGTCACCGAGGAGTCGAAGCCCTCGACGCAGAGCCCGCCGCTGCTCTACGACCTGACGACGCTGCAGCGCGAGGCGAACGGCCGCTTCGGCTTCTCGGCGCGCACCACGCTGTCGATCGCGCAGGCGCTCTACGAGAAGCACAAGGTCCTGACCTACCCGCGAACCGATTCCCGCGCGCTGCCGGAGGACTACCTCGGCACCGTCCGGCGGACGCTGGAGATCCTGGGCGAGACCAACGCCTACGGCACGCACGCGCGCCGCGTGATCAAGGAGAAGTGGATCCGGCCGAACAAGCGCATCTTCGACAACGCCAAGGTGTCCGACCACTTCGCGATCATCCCGACGCCGGTCGTGCCGAGGCACCTGTCGGAGGCCGAGCAGAAGCTCTACGACTTCGTCGTCAAGCGCTTCCTCGCGGTGTTCCATCCGTCCGCCGAGTTCCTCGTGACCACGCGCATCACGCGCGTCGAGGACGAGCCGTTCAAGACCGAGGGCAAGGTGCTCGTCGAGCCGGGCTGGCTCGCGGTCTACGGCAAGGAGGCGGCCGACGAGAACGCGTCGCTCGTGCCGGTGAAGCCGGGCGAGAAGGTCGCCACCGTCAAGGTCGACGCGCAGAAGCTCGTCACGCGCCCGCCGCCGCGCTACAACGAGGGCACGCTGCTCTCGGCGATGGAGGGCGCCGGCAAGGCGATCGAGGACGAGGAGCTCCGCGAGGCCATGCGGGAGAAGGGCCTGGGCACGCCGGCGACGCGTGCGCAGATCATCGAGGGCCTGATCGGCGAGCGCTACATCTATCGCGAGGGCAAGGAGCTGGTGCCGACGGCGAAGGCGTTCTCGCTGATGACGCTGCTGCACGGGCTCGGCGTCCCCGAGCTCTTCAGCCCGGAGCTCACGGCCGAGTGGGAGTTCCGGCTCGCGCAGATGGAGCACGGCAAGCTCAAGCGCGCCGCGTTCATGAAGGACATCGTCTCGATGACGAAGCACATCGTCGCGCAGGCGAAGAACTACGAGAGCGACACGATCCCCGGCGACTTCGCGACGCTCTCGGTGCCGTGCCCGAAGTGCGGCGGCGAGGTCCACGAGAAGTACAAGAAGTTCCAGTGCATGGCGTGCGACTTCGGGTTCTGGAAGATCCTCGGCGGGCGCCAGCTCGAGCCGGCCGAGGCCGAGACGCTGCTGCGCGACCGCGAAATCGGACCGCTCGACGGCTTCCGCAGCCGGCTGGGCCGCCCATTCTCGGCGAAGCTCAGGCTCAACGATGCGAACGAGGTCGAGTTCGACTTCGGGCCGCGGCTGTCCGACGACGACGCCGAGGCACCCGACTTCTCGGGCCAGGAGCCGCTCGGCAAGTGCCCGAAATGCGGCAACCGCGTGTTCGAGACGCCCGCGGCGTACGCGTGCGAGCGCGCCGTCGGCCCCGACAGGACCTGCGACTTCCGCTCGGGCCGCACGATCCTGCAGCGCACCGTCGAGCGCGCGCAGATGGAGAAGCTCCTCGCGACCGGCAAGACCGACCTGCTGCAGTTCGTCTCCGCGCGCACGCGGCGGCCGTTCTCGGCCTTCCTCGTGCGGCAGCCCGACGGCAAGGTGGGCTTCGAGTTCGAGAAGAAGGAGCGCGGGACCGGCGCGCGCGGTGCGCGACCGGCGCCCGCCGCGCTGAAGGTGCTGGGCAAGCATCCGCGCGACGGTCGGCCGGTCGAGGTGTTCGCAGGCCGCTACGGGCCGTACGTGAAGCACGGCGAGACGAACGCGACGATTCCCGACCGCGAACGCGTCGACGCGCTGACGCTCGACGAGGCCGTGGCGCTCGTCGACGAAAAGGCCGGCCGCGCGCCGCCGCCGCGCCGCCAGACGACGACGCGCAAGGTCGCGCGCGAGCCCGCGCCGACGGCGGCGCGTGCACGCTCGACGCGCGTGCCCAAGGCCGCCGTGGCGACGGGCGCCGCGCGCAAGCGTGCCGGAACCGCCGCGCGCAAGGCGCCGGCCGGTCGCGCGGCGCCGATCCCTGCCGCGGCGACGCCGCCGGCGGCCGCGCGCAAGACCGCCGCGACGACGGCGAAGAAGAGGCCCGCCGTCAAGGGCGCGAAGCGCCCCGCCGGCAAGCGGCGCTAGACCGCCCGCGCGCTCACGGCGCGCAGAACGCGATGCCTTCGGCCGACCAGCCCTGCGCCGTCGTGAACTGCTGGTAGAGCGACGGGTCCGTCGTGAACCGGTGGTTCGGCGCCCCGGTCTGCCCGTTGTTGTACATCCGGTACACCGGCGTCGTCCCCGCCGCGCACGTCCCCGAGACCGGCGCGCGCACGTGGAACGCGATCTTCTCGTACTGCCAGTCGGCGTTGTGCTTCACCTGGTCGCACTCCGCCGCGTCCGCCGTGTAGAAGTGCGAGCTCTTC
>DASTCK010000151.1:0-8361 GCA_035711225.1 Casimicrobiaceae bacterium | reverse complement strand
TCAGCGTGTGCCGCCGACCGTCATCTTCTCGATGCGCAGCGTCGGCTGCCCGACGCCGACCGGCACGCTCTGCCCGTCCTTGCCGCAGGTACCGACGCCGGTGTCGAGCTTCATGTCGCTGCCCACCATCGTGACGCGCGTGAGCGCGTCGGGGCCGTTGCCGATGAGCGTCGCTCCCTTGACCGGGTAGACGAGCTTGCCCTTCTCGACCTTCCACGCCTCCGAGGCCGAGAACACGAACTTCCCGCTCGTGATGTCGACCTGGCCGCCGCCGAAGTTCGCGGCGTAGAGGCCGTCGTCGACCGACGCGAGGATCTCGGCCGGGTCGCGGTCGCCGGCGAGCATGATGGTATTGGTCATGCGCGGCATCGGCAGGTGCGCGAAGGACTCGCGCCGGCCGTTGCCGGTCGGCGCGACCTCCATCAGCCCGGCGTTCAGGCGGTCCTGCATGTAGCCCTTCAGGATGCCGTCCTCGATCAGCACCGTCCGGCGTGTCGCGTGGCCCTCGTCGTCGACGTTGAGCGAGCCGCGGCGGCGCTCGATCGTGCCGTCGTCGATCACGGTGATCCCCTTGGCCGCGACGCGCTGGCCGACGCGGCCGGCGAAGGCGCTCGTGCCCTTGCGATTGAAGTCGCCCTCCAGCCCGTGCCCGATCGCCTCGTGCAGCAGGATGCCCGGCCAGCCGGGGCCCAGCACGACCGTCATCGGCCCCGCGGGGGCGTCGCGCGCCTCGAGATTGAGCAGCGCCTGGTCGACCGCCCAGCGCGCGTAGTCGGCGAGGAGCGCGTCGTCGAAGTACGCGTAGCCGAAGCGACCGCCGCCGCCCGAGTGGCCCTGCTC
Organism: Casimicrobiaceae bacterium; assembly: GCA_035711225.1. Classification (GTDB taxonomy): domain Bacteria; phylum Pseudomonadota; class Gammaproteobacteria; order Burkholderiales; family Casimicrobiaceae; genus VBCG01. The sequence continues at coordinate 7,521 of DASTCK010000151.1, read as the reverse complement.
GCGCCGCCCGTTCTCCTCGACGATCACGGTGATCGACACGCGCGAGAGCGGCCGGACGTCGGCGACGATCTCGCCGTCGCTTCGCGCGATCAGCACCGTCTCCTGCTCGCCGGCAAGCGAGGCCATCACCTGCACGACGCGCGGATCGCGCCCGCGCGCCATCTTCTCGAGCCGCTCGAGCAGCGCGACCTTCGCGGCCTCGTCGAGGCTCGCGACCGGATCGTCGCCGCGGTAGAGGCGCCGCGCGGGCCCGCGGCGGCCGATCGGCGTCGAGGCCGATTGTCCCTGCCGCCCGATCGCGCGCACCGCGGTGGCGGCCTCGTCCAGCGCCGCGGCCGAGATGTCGTCCGAGTACGCGTAGGCCTGCTTCTCGCCCGAGACCGCGCGCACGCCGACCCCGCGGTCGATGCTGAAGCTGCCCGCCTTGACGATGCCCTCCTCGAGGCTCCAGCTCTCGAAGCGCGCGTGCTGGAAGTAGAGGTCGGCGAAGTCGACGTCGCGCTGGTGGATCGCGGCGAGCACCTGCGAGAGCCGCGCCGGCGACAGGTCGGTCGGCGCGAGCAGGAGCGAGCTGGCCTCGGCAACGAGGGATTCGGCGACGGGAGGGATGGAGAGGTCGGTCATGAAGGGCCGGGAGTGGGGAGTGGGGAGTGGCTATGGAGACCCGTGGCTGAAGCGGGTGCGATGAGGAAAACGATCACGTCGGCGAACGATCGATGTGGAGCGCAATGCGCGATTCACAACCCACTCCCTACTCCCTACTCCCGCCTTGCCCGCAAGAATACGCCACCGCCCGCCCGCCAAACCCCCACGCCGAAGGCGGTCTTCCCTACCCTCCCGCCCCTTGCCCGAGGTACGTCGCCGCCACGCGCGGGTTCGCGGCCAGCTGGGCGCTCGGGCCCGAAAGGACCAGCTCGCCGGTCTCCAGCACGTATCCGTCGTCGGACACCTGCAGTGCGGCGCGGGCGTTCTGCTCGACCAGCAGGATCGACACGCCCGCCTCGCGCAGCGCGACGATGATGCTGAAGATCTCGCGCACGACGAGCGGCGCGAGGCCGAGCGACGGCTCGTCGAGCATCAGGAGCTTCGGCCGCCCCATCAGCGCACGACCGAGGGCGAGCATCTGTCGCTCGCCGCCCGACAGCGTGCCGGCGAGCTGCGCGCGGCGCTCGAGGAGGCGCGGGAACCGGTGGTAGACCTCGTCGAGCGTGCGCCGCGTCGCTGCCTCGCCGTCGCGACGGCGCGCGAACGCGCCGAGCGCGAGGTTGTCGGCGACCGACATCGACGCGAAAAGCTCGCGCTTCTCGGGCACGAGGACGAGCCCGCGCGCGACGCGCTGCTCGACCTCGAGGCCCACCAGCGACTCGCCGAGGTAGCGGATCTCGCCGTGCGACGGCATCAGTCCCATGATCGCCGCGAGCAGCGTGGTCTTGCCCGCGCCGTTGGGACCGATCACCGTGACGATGCGGCCCTCGCCGCACGCCACCGAGACGCCGTGCACGGCCGCGACCTTGCCGTAGTGGACGGACAGCCCGCTCACCTCCAGCAGCGCCGCGCCAGCAGAGGTCATACGGCACCCAGGTAGGCTTCGCGCACCGCGGGATTGCGCTGGATGTCGGCGGGCAGCCCTTCGGCGAGCTTCTCGCCGAAGTCCATCACGACCAGGCGGTCGGTGAGCCCCATCACGAAGTCCATGTCGTGCTCGACCAGCAGGATCGTGATGCCTTCGGCCTTGAGCGTGCGCAACAGCGCCGCGAGCTCGCGCTTCTCGAGGTAGCGCAGGCCCGCGGCAGGCTCGTCGAGCAGCAGGAGCGTCGGATCGCAGGCGAGCGCGCGCGCGATCTCGACGATGCGCTGCTGGCCGAGCGCGAGGCTGCCGGCGGCGTCGAAGAGGTGCGTCGTCAGCCCGCAACGGGCGATCTGCCGGGCCGCTTCGGCGCGGGCGCGCGCCTCCTCGCGACGATCGAGCCTGAGCGCCGCGCGCACGAAGCCCGCGCGTCCGCGCAGGTAGGCTCCCAGCGCGACGTTGTCGAGCACGCTCATCGAGGGGATCAGCTTGACGTGCTGGAACGTGCGCCCGATGCCGCGACGTGCGATCTCGTAGGGCGGCCGGCTCCCGATGGATGCGCCGCGGAAGCGGATCTCGCCTGACGTGAGCGGCAGCGCCCCGGAGATGAGCCCAAACGTCGTGCTCTTGCCGGCGCCGTTGGGACCGATGAGACCGAGGATCTCGCCGCTCACGATCTCGAACGAGAGGTCGTTGACGGCGACGAGGCCCCCGAACGCCTTGCGCGCCTTCTTCACCTCGAGCAGCGGCCCGTCCTGCGCGGCGTGGTGTCGCGACGGGAGCGGCGGCGCCTCGCGCACGGGCGGCGGCGGCGCCCGCGGCAGCAGCTTCTCGATCCAGGGCCACACGCCGTCGCGCGCGCGCTGCAGTAGCACGATCAGGAGCACGCCGAACACGATCATCTCGAAGTTGCCCGAGCGACCCAGCAACTGCGGGAGCACGTCCTGCAGGACCTGCTTCAGGACCGTGATGAGCGTCGCGCCGACGACCGCGCCCCACACGCTGCCCGCTCCGCCGACCACGGCCATGAACAGGTACTCGATGCCCGCGATGAGCGAGAACGGCGTCGGGTTGACGAACCGCTGCAGGTGCGCGTAGAGCCATCCGGACACGCAGGCGAGCAGCGCCGCGTAGACGAATACGACGATCTTGAGGCGCGCACCGTCGACGCCGAACGCCTGCGCCATGTCGAAGCCGCCGCGCAACGCGCGGATCGCGCGGCCGGGTCGCGAGTCCAGCAGGTTGTGCGTGGCCCACAGCGCGCCGAGCGCGAGAAGCCAGATCAGGTAGAAGATCGTCCGCTCGCCGCGCAACTGGAGGCCGCCGATCGACAGGGCCGGGATCCCGGTCATGCCGGTGTGGCCGCCGAGGAACTCGAGGTTGCCGAACAGGTACGACAGGCTGATGCCCCACGCGATCGTCGCGAGCGGCAGGTAGTGGCCGCGCATGCGCAGCGTGATGAAGCCCAGCGCCAGCGCGACCAGCGCGGTGATCGCGAGCCCCACCGCGAGCGTGAGCCACGGCGAGGTCCCGTAGTTCGTCGTGAGCCACGCGCTCGTGTAGGCGCCCAGCCCGACGAACGCCGCCTGGCCGAACGACGTCTGCCCGGCGACGCCGGTCAGCAGCACGAGCCCCAGCGCGACGATGCTGTAGAGGCCGATGTAGTTGCCGAGCGTCACCCAGAACGGAGGCGCGCCGACCGGCACCAGCGCGAGGAGAACGACGAACGCGGCCAGCGCCGCGCGCGTCCAGGCCGGCGTCACGCGTCCTCCGCGAGGAGGCCCGCCGGCGCGCGCCTACTCGTCGTCGTCATGGTGCTGCGTCGCCAGGCTGCGCCACAGGAGCACCGGGAGGATCAGCGTGAAGACGATCACCTCCTTGAACGCGCTCGCCCAGAACGAGCTGAACGATTCGAGCAGCCCCACCAGCACGGCGCCGGCGGCGGCGACCGGGTAGCTCGCGAGCCCGCCGATGATCGCGCCCACGAAGCCCTTCAGCGAGACCAGGAAGCCGGAGTCGTAGTAGACGGTCGTGATCGGCCCGATCAGCACGCCGCAGAACGCGCAGACCAGCGCCCCGAGCGTGAACGTGAGCGTGCCGGCGAACGACGGCGAGATGCCCGCGAGCCGCGCGCCGACGCGGTTGACGGCGGTGGCGTGGAGCGCGCGTCCGTAGAGCGACCGGTTGAAGAACCAGGCGAGCGCGACGATCAGCGCCACGCTCGTCGCGACCACGAGCAGGCTCTGCCCGCTCACGATCACGCCGCCCCAGTCGAACGACGCGGTGGTGAACGGCGGCGTTCGCGAGCCCTCGGCGCCGAAGAACCACAGCCCGAGGCCGAGCAGCGCGAAGTGCAGCGCGACCGAGACGATCAGCAGGACCAGCACGCTCGCCTCGGCGATCGGCTCGTAGGCGATCTTGTACATGAGCGGGCCGAGCGCGGTGACGGCGGCCAGCGTGAGCACGATCTGGATCACGAACGGCGGATCGAGCGGCGCGACCAGCACCAGCAGCCCGGCGATCGCGAGCGGCGCCCCGCTCCACGCCGCGAGCCGGGGCGCGAGGCGGCGCCATTCGCCGCTTCGCGTGACCCGCACGACCTCCATCGCCGCGACGATCGCGGCCATCGCGGCGAGGAGCCCGGCGATGCCCGACGCGCGGCCCAGCTGCAGCCCGGCAAGCGTCAGCGTCCCGTAGGCGACGAACTCCCCCGACGGCACCCAGATGACGCGGGTCACCGCGAACACGAGCACCAGCGCGAGCGCCAGCAGCGCGTAGACCGCGCCGTTGGTGATGCCGTCCTGCGCGAGCAGCGCGGCGATCGAGAGGTCCATCGACGTCGGCGTCCGACAAGCGACGGGCCGGCGCGGTCGCCCGCCCCGGCCCGTCGCAGGGGGTCAGCTCGCTACTTCGCGAGGATCCACTTGTCGTTCTCGATCCTCACCATCACGCGCGCGCGGTTGTCGAGGCCGTTGTGCTCGTGCTGGTTCATCACGAACACCCCGTGCGTCGCGACCACGTTCGCCTTCTCGAGCGCGTCGCGCAGGCCGGCGCGGAACTCCTTCGTGCCGGGCTTGCCGGCCTTGAGCGCATCGGGGATCGCCGCACGCAGCAGCAGGTACGTGTCGTACGCGTGGCCGCCGAACGTCGATCGCGTGCCGAACCTCTTCTCGTACTGGGTGATGTACTCGGCGGCGACCTTCTTGATCGGGTTGCTGTCGGGCAGCTGCTCGTAGACCAGCATCGGGCCTGACGGCAGCAGCGTGCCGTTGCCGTCCTTGCCGACGACGCGCAGGAAATCCGGGTTCGCCACGCCGTGCGTCTGGTAGATCCTGCCCTTGTAGCCGCGCGCGACCAGCTCCTTCTGCGGCGTCGCGCCCGGCGTCCCCGCGGCGCCGATCAGCACCGCGTCCGGCTTCGCGGCGATGATCTTCAGCACCTGGCCGGTCACCGACGTGTCGTTGCGGTTGTACTTCTCCTCGGCGATCACCTTGATGCCGGCCGTCTGCGCCGAGCGCTTGATCTCCGCGAGCCAGCCGTCGCCGTACGCGTCGGCGAAGCCGATGTAGCCCATCGTCTGGATGCCGTTGGCCTTCATGCTGACCGCGATCGCGTCGGCCATCAGCGCGTCGGATTGCGGCGTCTTGAAGATCCAGCGCGTCTTGGGGTTCGCCGGGTCGACGATGCGCGCCGAGGCCGCCATCGAGATCATCGGCGTCTCGGCGTCGGACGCGACGTCGATCATCGCGAGCGAGTTGGGCGTGATCGTCGAGCCGACGAGCACGTCGACCTTGTTCTCGCCGATCAGCTTCTTGGCGTTCTGCACGGCCTTGGTCGTGTCGGACCCGTCGTCGAGCACGATCCAGTTGATCTTCTCGCCGCCGATCGACGTCGGCAGGAGCTCGAACGTGTTCTTCTCGGGGATCCCGAGCGAGGCGGCAGGCCCCGTCGCCGACAGCGTGACCCCGACGTTGATGTCCGCGCGCACGGTCGGAACGAGCGCGATCGAAAGGACGGCGGCGAGCGCCGTCGCGAGCTTGGCTTGCACCATGGAACTCCTCCAGAGCCTCGGGGGTGGATGGGTCGCGAGGCCCGATCCCGGCGCCCCCCGCCCTTGATTCGAATTCGCTGGGCACGGCCGGACTTCAGCCGTTGCCCGCGGCGTTTCGCCGGATTCTGTCAAGCCGCGCCCGGGCGGTCAACCAAGTTTCTTGACCGCGATCAAGCGCTTAGGCCGCCGTACCCGACGGGACGCCTCAGCGCGGCGCGCACATGGCCACGGCGTCGGGTCCGTAGCCCTCCGCGAATCCGCCGGCGGCGACCATCTGGTCGCGCACGGCCGCGCTCGTCGTGTAGCGATGATTGGTGTCGGGGCGGCGGTTCCACACCCGGTACAGCGGCTGGGTCTGCGGATCGGCGCACGCGCCGGTGACCGGATCCGGTGCGGCGAGGAACATCGCCTCGGTCGACTCGAGGATGAAGTCGGGGTTCCCCGCGTGCACGCGATCGCATTCGGCGACGTCCGCCGGAAAAAAATGCGAGTCGCCGTGTCCGGGCGGCAGGTAGAACCGGCAGATCGACGCGGCGCCGGGCACCGCGCCCGTCCAGGTGCGAAACGCGAGCCCGGTGCGCTGCCAGCCGGGCCTCGTGCCGCTGTCGAGCCCCGCGATCTCGAGCGGGTCGGAGGTGATGAAGTAGTGATCGAAGCCGGCGTGGTGGAACTCGACGACCGGGATCGTGCCCGGCGTCGCGGCCGCGCCGATGCGCAGCACGCGCCCTCCTGCGTAATCGGCGAGGTAGACGTCGCCCCATTCGTCGCGGCCGAACGTGCTGACCTGGAAGCCCGCCGTGCCGACGTCGGTGCGCGTCCATCCGGTCGCGAACGAACCGGTCGCCGCCCATACCTTCCCGTTGCAGAAATCCGCGAACAGGTAGCTCCCGACGACGCCCGGGAGCGCGGCGCCCAGTGCGATCTCGCCGCCGGTCACCGAGCACCCTTCGTCGTGCGTGTACTCGACCACCGGCATCGTGTAGACCGGCGCGATGCACGTCGGGCCGCCGCCGAGCCCGGTGCAGCGCGTTCCTTCGAGGACGCGCCAGCCGAAGTTCGGGGGCGCAGCGCCGGCGGGCACGGCATCGACCTCCTCGCGCACGTCCTGGCCGACGTCGCCGATCCACAGGGCGCCGTTGCGCGGATCGAACGCGAACTTCCACGGATTGCGCAGGCCCGTCGCCCAGATCTCGGGCCGGCCGCCGGCGCCGTTCGCGAACGGATTGCCCGGCGGGATCGCGTACGGCGTCCCGCCGTCGACGTCGAGGCGCAGCATCTTGCCGAGCAGGCTCTGCGGATCCTGCGCGCGGTTCTGCGGATCGTTGCCGTTGCCGCCGTCGCCCATGCCGATGTACAGGAGCCGGTCCGGGCCGAAGCGCAGCGCGCCGCCGTTGTGGTTCGCGTAAGGCTGCGCGACGGTCAGGAGCACCTGCACCGAGGCCGGGTCCGCGACGTTCGGCGTCGCGGCGGGCACCGTGTAGCGCGCGATCACCGTCGCGCCGTCGGGCTTGCGCGTGTAGTTGACGTACAGGTAGCCGTTGGCGGCGTGCGCCGGATGGAACGCGAGGCCGAGGAGCCCTCGCTCGTCGCCGAGCAGCACGAGGCTCTCGACATCGAGCAGCGGCGTGGGCAGCAGCACCCCGTCGGCGATCACGCGAATGCGCCCGGGCTTCTCGACGACGAACAGGCGACCGCTGCCGTCGTACGCCGGCACGATGTCCACCGGGTGATCGAGGCCGCTCGCGACGGGCGACAGCGGCACCTGCGCGGCGTGCGCGAGCGTCGCGGCCAGCATCAGCGCCGCGAACAGCCGAGGAAGGAGGGGGGGACGATGTCGTCGCATGGCCGGGAGGGCGCGCCTCCGCCCCCCGCGGATGCGCGCCGGTGGCGTCGGGGTCAGCGC
>DASTCK010000150.1:0-13862 GCA_035711225.1 Casimicrobiaceae bacterium | reverse complement strand
TGCGTCCCTGGTACGTGATCGGACCGGGGCACCGCTGGCCGATGGTGCTGATGCCGGTCGCGAAGCTCCTCGAGTGGCTCCCGCCAACGCGCGATGCCGCGCGCCGGCTGGGCTTCGTGACGCTGGCTCAGATGGTCGCGGCGCTCGTCCGTGCCGTCGAGCATCCGCCCGGTCCGGCGGAGCGGCGCGTCGTCGACGTGCCCGGAATCCGCTCCTCCTGAATTCCGGAACCCGGTTCGGAACCCGGTTGCGAACCCGGTTCCGGAAGGGCAAGCGCTCAGCCCTCGACGGTCGCCGTCGCCTCGCGGCTCGCGCGCTTGCGCTCGTGCTCCTTCAGGTGGCGCTTGCGGATGCGGATCGACTTCGGCGTCACCTCGGCGAGCTCGTCGTCGGCGATGAACTCGACTGCGTACTCGAGCGTGAGCTTGATCGGCGGCGTCAGCAGGATCGCGTCGTCCTTTCCCGAGGCGCGCACGTTGGTGAGCTGCTTGCCCTTGATCGGGTTGACGACGAGGTCGTTGTCGCGCGTGTGGATGCCGATCACCATGCCCTCGTACACCGGCTCGCCCGGCGACACGAACATGCGACCGCGCTCCTGCAGCTTCCACAGCGCGTAGGCGACGGCCGCGCCGTCGTCCTGCGACACCAGCACGCCGTTGCGCCGCTCGGGGATGTCGCCCTTCAAGACGCCGTAGCCGTCGAACACGTGGCTCATGAGGCCGGTGCCGCGCGTCAGGTTCATGAACTCGCCCTGGAACCCGATCAGGCCGCGGGCCGGGATCCGGTAGTCCAGGCGCGTGCGGCCCTGGCTGTCGGATTCCATGTGCAACAGCTCGCCGCGGCGGCTGCCGAGCTCCTGCATCACCGCGCCCTGGTGCGCGTCCTCGACGTCGACGGTGAGCGCCTCGAACGGCTCCTCGACGACGCCGGCGATCTCGCGCGTCACCACGCGCGGGCGGGACACCGCGACCTCGTAGCCCTCGCGCCGCATGTTCTCGATCAGGATCGTCAGGTGGAGCTCGCCGCGGCCGAGCACCGCGAACACGTCGGTGTCCTCGGTGTCCTCGACGCGCAGCGCCATGTTGGTCAAGAGCTCCTTGTGCAGCCGGTCGCGGAGGTTGCGCGACGTCACGTACTTTCCCTCGCGCCCGGCGAGCGGCGACGTGTTCACCTGGAAGGTCATCGCGAGCGTCGGCTCGTCGACCGCGATGGGCGGCAGCGGCTCGGGCGCCTCGACGTCGGCGAGCGTCGTGCCGATCGTCAGGTCGTCGACGCCGGTGACCATCACGATGTCGCCGGCTCCCGCCTCGTCGACGGGCACGCGCTCGAGCCCGGCGAACGTGAACACCTGGCCGATCCTCGCCTTCACCGGCGGCTCGCCTTCCGCGAGCGGTCCGTGCAGCACGGCCACCTCCGCGCCGGCGCGCAGCGTGCCGCGGCGGATACGGCCGATGCCGAGCCGGCCGACGTAGCTCGAGTAGTCGAGCGCCGACACCTGGAACTGCAGCGGCGCGGCGGGATCGCCGCCCGGCGCCGGCACGTGGCCGAGGATCGTGTCGAACAGCGGCTTCATGTCGCCGCCGCCTTCCGGCGGCTTGCCGGTCTTCGCGACCTTGACGTCGAGCGTCGCCCAGCCGCCGAGCGCGGACGCGTAGACCACCGGGAAGTCGAGCTGCGCGTCGTTCGCCCCGAGGCGGTCGAACAGCTCGAAGGTCTGGTTCACGACCCACTCGGGGCGCGCGCCCGGCCGGTCGACCTTGTTGACCACGACGATCGGCGCGAGCCCCTGCTTCAGCGCCTTGAGCGTCACGAAGCGCGTCTGCGGCATCGGGCCCTCGACCGCGTCGACGAGCAGCAGCACGCCGTCGACCATGCCGAGGACACGCTCGACCTCGCCGCCGAAGTCGGCGTGCCCGGGCGTGTCGACGATGTTGATCCGGGTGTCCCCGAGCTGGATGGCGCAGTTCTTCGCGAGGATCGTGATGCCCCGCTCGCGCTCGAGGTCGTTGCTGTCCATCACGCGCTCGCCCACGTGCTGGTGGCGCGCGAACGTCCCCGCCTGGACGAGCAGCTTGTCGACCAGCGTCGTCTTGCCGTGGTCGACGTGGGCGATGATGGCGATGTTGCGCAGGGCGGGCATGGGCGTCCGGGAAAAAGCTTTCGATTATAACAACTTAGCAGAGACGTAGGAAGGAGGTCGTCGAAAGGGGCGGCGCCACGCCCAGGCACGGGTCGCCGGCTGCGGGGCGCACGGCCGACACCGCAGGATGCTCCGGCGGCCCCCGGCTGGTTCGATGTCTGCTGTCCACGCACCTGTCGGACGCTTCCCCCGCTGGAACGCTCCGTGCTGTATACTGTCGAAGTCTTTGTTTCCGGTCGCATTTTTCCACTGTTACTTTCCGCAGCCTGGACCGGAACTCGCGTAGCGAGTGGGCCGCGTTCCAGGAGAGCGTTCAATGAGCAGTGCCCCGAGCTTTGAGGAGCTCGGCCTGCGGCCGGAGTTGCTCCGGGCCGTGGCCGATTCCGGCTACACCCATCCCACCCCGATCCAGGCGCAGGCGATCCCCGTCATCCTCGAGGGGCGCGACGTCATGGGCGGCGCGCAGACCGGCACCGGCAAGACGGCCGGGTTCGCCCTGCCGATCCTGCAGAAGCTGCTGCCGCAGGCGAACTCCTCGCCCTCGCCCGCCCGTCATCCGGTGCGCGCGCTGATCCTGGCGCCCACGCGCGAGCTCGCGATCCAGGTCGAGGAAGCGGTCAAGACCTACGGCAAGTACACGGGGCTCCGCTCCACGTGCGTGTTCGGCGGCGTCGACATCAAGCAGCAGCTGCCGATCGTGCGCGGCGGCGTCGAGATCCTCGTCGCCACGCCGGGCCGGCTGCTCGACCACATCGAGCAGAAGAGCGTCTACCTCGGCCAGGTCGAGATCTTCGTGCTCGACGAGGCCGACCGGATGCTCGACATGGGTTTCATCCCGGACATCAAGCGCATCATGGCGCTCCTGCCCGCGACGGCGAAGCGGCAGAACCTGCTGTTCTCCGCGACGTTCTCGATGGAGATCAAGAAGCTCGCGGACCAGCTCCTCAACGCCCCGCAGCTGATCGAGGTCGCCCGGCGCAACACCGCCGCGGAGACCGTGACGCAGAGCGCGTACAAGGTCCCGCAGGAAGGCAAGCGCGCGGTGCTCGAGCACATCGTGCGCTCGCGCGGTCTGAAGCAGGTGCTGTGCTTCGTGCGCACCAAGCACGGCGCCTCGCGCCTCGCGCGCCAGCTCGAGAAGGACGGCATGATCACGTCCGCGATCCACGGCGACAAGACGCAGGCGGCGCGCCTCGAGGCGCTCGCCAAGTTCAAGGACGCCGAGCTCGAGATCCTGGTCGCGACCGACGTCGCGGCGCGCGGCCTCGACATCGACGATCTGCCGCTGGTCGTCAACTACGAGCTGCCGCACGTCCCCGAGGACTACATCCACCGCATCGGCCGCACCGGCCGCGCGGGCGCGACCGGCGAGGCGATCTCGCTCGTCGATCCCGCCGAGATGAAGTACCTCACCGAGATCGAGCGGCTCCTCAAGAAAACGATCCCGATCTCGACGCCGGTCGGCATCGACCTCACGCGGCCGGCGGGCGAGCGGCGCGAGCGGAGCCGCCCCGCCGGTGTCGCGCCGCGCGAGCGCACGCGAGCCGAGCCGCGAGAGCGCGCCGAGCGCGCGCCGCGTGCGCCGAGACCTCCCCGCGCCGATCGCGCCGAGCGTCCGGCGGGCGAGTCGCGCGCGACGCGCGAAGCCGAGCGCGAAGCCGCGTATGCGATGAACCCCGACCAGCCGGTCTCGCGTCCTTCCACGCCGGCGACCCATCCGTCGCACCCGGAGTCCGGCGTGCGCCGCGGGTTCGGGGCAGGCCGTCCGGTTCCCGCGCTGCTGATGAAGCGGCCGGCGGCGCCGGCAGTCGGCCCAGCCGCTCCTGCCGTCGCGCCCGCTGCGGTCGACTCGCCGGCGCCGACCGAGCCGGCGCGCGACGCGTCGTCGACGGCCGCACCCGAAACCGAGCAGGCCTGATCCTTCGCGGCGGCGCCGCGCGCCGACGTCGCACGGGATCGAGATGCCCGACGTCGTCGTCGCGCTCTGCCGCGCGGGGTTCGAGCCCGAGGCGACCGCCGACCTGTTGCGCGTCGCCCGCGCGGCGCCGGTCGCGCTCGACGTCGCCGCGCCGTGCGCCGGCCTGGTCGTAGGCAGCGTCGATGCGCTCGACGTGCCCGCATGGCGACGAGCCGCACGCGACCATCCTCCGATCTTCGTCCGCAGCCAGTTCGCCGGCAGCGGACCGCACGCGATCGCCGATCGCAGCGCGGGCCGCCCCGATCGCATCGCCCCGCTCGTCGACGCGTTTTCGGGCCTCGCCCACCGGAGAGGCCACGAGCCTCCGTGGCTCGGGGCATGGCTCGAGTATGCCGACACCAACGAAGGCAAGGCGATGTCGACGCTCGCGCGCGCGCTCGACGCGCGACTCGCCGGGACCATGCGCGACCGCGGTCTGGTCGCCGACGGCGCGGCGCTGCGCGCGCACGTGCTGCTCGTCGATGGCGCCACGGCCTACGCCGGCACGAGCGATCCCGTCAGCGGCAGCCGTTGGCCGCTCGGCATCCCGCGGCTCTCGATGCCCCGCGACGCGCCGTCGCGATCGACGCAGAAGCTCGCCGAGGCGATCGCCGTGTTCCTGGGAGATCGCGAACGCGACCTCCTGCACGCGGGCCAGTCCGCGGTGGACCTCGGGGCCGCGCCCGGCGGATGGACCTGGCAGCTCGTCACGCGCGGCTTGCAGGTGACCGCCGTCGACAACGGCGCGCTCGCGCCCGCCCTGGCGCGCGACCCGAACGTCGAGCACGTGCGCGCCGACGGGCTCAAGTGGCGGCCACGCAGGCCGGTCCACTGGCTCGTGTGCGACATCGTCGAGCGACCCGCGCGCATCGCCGCGCTGGTCGGCGAGTGGATCGCGACCGGCCTGGCCGAGAGCGCGATCTTCAACCTCAAGCTGCCGATGAAGAAGCGCCACGACGAGGTCGAGCGCTGCGATGCGCTGATCCGCGAGCGCCTCGCCACGGCCGGCGTCGAGGCGACGCTGGCGTTCCGCCAGCTCTACCACGACCGTGAGGAGGTGACGGGCTACGTCGCCCGCCGCGCCGCTCACTCGTCGGGCAGGATGCCCAGGCGCCGGTAGATCGGCCGGATGTCGACGGCGAGCCGCGGCAGCGTCCGCAGGAACACGAGGCCGCCGGCGAGGCAGGCGATCCCGTTGATCAGGAAGGCGTTCTGCACGCCGATCGCGCCCGCGACGCCGCCGGCCGTGATGTGGCCAAGCGGCGCGACGCCGAGGAACGCGAGCGTGTAGAACCCCGCGACGCGTCCCCGAAGCCGGTCGTCGACGATGGTCTGCAGGATCGTGTTCGACGACGCGGCCACGAGCGTCACCCCGCCGCCGATCGGAACCATCAGCGCGAGCGCGAGCGGGAAGAGCTCGAGGTGGGAGAACGCGGCCAGCGCGGCGCCGCTCGCGAGCGCGGCGACGCCGATCACGCGGCCAAGCCCGCGGACCGAATGGCGACCCGCGAGCCACACCATCGCGATCAGCGCGCCGCTGCCCGCGGCGGCGAGCAGGAAGCCCAGCGTCTGCGGGCCGCCGGCGAAGGTGACCTTCGCGTAGATCGGCATCAGCGAGCTGTACGGCACGATCGTGAACGACGTGAGCGCGACCGTCGCGAGCAGCGCGCGCGCCGGGACGAAGCCGAACGAATAGCGCGCCCCCTCGACGAAGCTCGGCCACCAGCCGGCGCCGTCCTTGTCGCGGGCCTGAGCGGGCCAGCGGATGCGCGTCAACGCGACCAGCACGAAGAGGAACGACGCCGCGTTGATGCCGAAGCACACAGCCTCGCTCGTCACCGCGACGAGAAGGCCCGCGAGCGCGGGACCGACCACGCGCGCCGCGTTGACCATCATCGAGTTGAGCGCGATCGCGTTCGGCAGGTCCGCGCGGTCGCCGACGAAGTGGACGTACGACGCTTGCCGCAGCACCACGTCGACGGTCTGCACGACCGACAGGAACAGCGCGAGCGCGATGAGGTGGCCGATCGTCACGACGCCCAGCGCCGTGATGACGGTGAGCGTCGCGGCCTGCAGCATCAGGAGCGACTGCGTGGTGAGCAGCGCCCGGCGGCGGTTCACCCGATCGACAAGCACACCCACGAAGGGACCGAGCGCGAGCATGCCGACGTTGGCGCAGAAGGCGACGACGCCGAGCAGCACGGCCGACTCGGTGAGGCGCCAGGTGAGCCAGCTCATCGCGACCTGTTGCGCCCAGGTGCCGATCAGCGACAGGCCCTGGCCGGTGAAGAACAGCCGGTAGTTGCGGTGCCGCAGCGCCCGGAAGGTATGGCGTCCGCGCGCGAGGAGCCCTTCGCTCACGCCGGCGCGGGCTCGACGTCGACGCGCATCACGTCTGGTCGTGGCCGATCCATTTCGCGACGGTCGGCGCCTCGTAGGCGGAGAAGCGGTCGAGCAGACGGTCGGGATCGGTGTCGACGACGAGCATCGCCCGGTGCTCGGGCTTCACGAACTGCGCCTCGCTCGCCGCGTCGAGGAAGGCGACCAGCTTGTCGTAGAAGCCGGCCGCGTTCAGCAGCCCGCAGGGCTTGCGGTGCCAGCCCAGCTGCGCCCAGGTCCAGATCTCGAACAGCTCCTCGTAGGTGCCGAGGCCGCCGGGGAGCGCGACGAACCCGTCGGCGATCTCCGCCATGCGCGCCTTGCGCTCGTGCATCGACGGCGTGACGACGAGCTCCGAGAGCCCGCGGTGGGCGAGCTCCTTCTTCATCAGCGCGTCAGGGATGACGCCGATGACCTCGCCGCCGGCGGCGAGGGCGGCGTCGGCGACCACGCCCATCAAGCCGATGCCGCCGCCCCCGGTGACGAGGCCGATGCCGCGCCGCGCCAGCGTCGTTCCCATCGCGCGCGCCGCCTCCGCGTAGGCGGGATCGCGGCCACGGTTCGCGCCGCAGTAGACGCAGACGCGGGCGATGCGCATCGCCGGTCGTCAGCCCGACAGCCGGCGCAGCTGCTCGTCGACCTTCGCGAGCGTCGCCTCGAAGCCGGCGAGGCGCGACCGCTCCTGCTCGACGACCGCCGCCGGCGCCCGAGCGACGAAGCCCTCGTTGCCGAGCTTGGCCTTCGCGCGGGAGACCTCGCCGTCGAGGCGGGCGCGCTCCTTCGACAGCCGCTCGCGCTCGGCTGCCGGGTCGACCTTGACGTCGAGCATGATGCGGAGCTTGCCGACGACCTGCACCGGCGCGTCGACGTCGGGAAGCGTGTCGACGATGCGGAAGTCCGAGAGCCGGGCGAGCGCCATCGCGTAGGGCCTGAACGCGTCGACGCCGTGCGTCGCAACGTCGCCCGCGACGAGGAGACCGACCTTCACGCCGGGCGCGAGCCCCATCGCCGAGCGCAGCGACCGGCACGCGTCGACGATCGCCTTGAGGGCATTCACCCGCTCGTCGTCCGCCGGGAACCGGAGCGCGTCGTTGGGCGCCGGGAAAGGCGCGAGGCTGATCGTCTCGCCGCCCTTGCCCGCGAGCGGCGCGACCTTCTGCCACAGCTCCTCGGTGATGAACGGCATGAACGGGTGCGCAAGCCGCAGCGTCGCCTCGAGCTCGCGCACGAGCACCGTCCGGGTGCGGCGCGCAGCGGCCGCGTCACCGGACTTCTCCGCTTCCCCGAGCTCGACCTTCGCGAGCTCGACGTACCAGTCGCAGTACTCGTCCCAGACGAACTCGTAGAGCGCCTTCGCAGCGAGGTCGAACCGGTAGCTCGCGACGCCATCCGTGATCTCCGCCTTGGCCCGCTGCACGCGACCGAGCAGCCACCGGTCGATGAACGACAGCTCGTCGGGCACGAGGGGCCCGGCCTCGACGTCCTTGCCGGCCACGTTCATCAGCACGAACCGCGTCGCGTTCCACAGCTTGTTGCAGAAGTTGCGGTAGCCTTCGCAGCGGTTCAGGTCGAAGTTGAGCGTCCGCCCGAAGGTCGCGAGGCTCGCGAACGTGAAGCGCAGCGCATCGGCGCCGAACGACGGGATGCCGTTCGGGAACTGCCGGCGCGTGCGCTTCGCGATCGACTCCGCCTGGCGCGGGTCCAACAGGTTCGCCGTGCGCTTGGCGACGAGGTCCTCGGTGCCGATGCCGTCGATCAGGTCGAGCGGGTCGAGCACGTTGCCCTTCGACTTCGACATCTTCTGGCCTTCCTCGTCGCGCACGATCGCGTTGATGTACACGTCGCGGAACGGGATGTGGCCGGTGAACCAGGTCGTCGTCATGATCATGCGCGCGACCCAGAAGAAGATGATGTCGAAGCCGGTGACCAGGACCGACGACGGCAGGAACGTGCGCAGGAACGGGTTCGCGGCGTCGGCGGCCCCGTCGCCGGTCCAGCCGAGCGTCGAGTGGCACCACAGCGCCGAGCTGAACCAGGTGTCGAGCACGTCGGGGTCGCGCTCGAAGCTCGCGGGCTCGCGACCGAGCTTCGCGCGCGCCTGAGCACGCGCGTCCGCCTCGTTGCGCGCGACGTAGACGTTCCCGGCCTCGTCGTACCACGCGGGGATCTGGTGTCCCCACCACAGCTGGCGCGAGATGCACCAGTCCTGCAGGTTGCGGATCCAGTGCAGGTAGGTGGCGATCCATTCGTCGGGCACGAAGCGCA
Organism: Casimicrobiaceae bacterium; assembly: GCA_035711225.1. Classification (GTDB taxonomy): domain Bacteria; phylum Pseudomonadota; class Gammaproteobacteria; order Burkholderiales; family Casimicrobiaceae; genus VBCG01. Next base: position 5,121 of record DASTCK010000150.1, on the reverse strand, counting down.
GGTGCTCGCCCGCGCCCGGGCCGCGGCCCGGCAGGCCTTGCGCGTCGACGGCGGCCAGGCATACCTCCTGGATCGACTTGCCGGGGAAGTGCGGATGCGTCGCGGGCCCGGCCTTGGTCGTCGCGACGAACCACTGGTCGGTGAGCATCGGCTCGACGACCTCGCCGGTGCGCCCGCAGCGCGGCACGATCATCCTGTGCGGCTTCTCCGACGCGACGAGCCCGAGCGCCGCGAGGTCCGCCAGCACCGCCTTGCGCGCGACGTAGCGGTCCATCCCGCGGAACTTCGCCGGCGCGTTCTCGTTGACCTTCGCCTCGAGGTCGAGGACCGCGATGGCTGGCAGCCCGTGCCGCTGGCCGATCTGCCAGTCGTTGAAGTCGTGCGCGGGCGTGATCTTCACGACCCCCGTGCCGAACTCGCGGTCGACGTACTCGTCGCCGATCACCGGGATGTCGCGCTCCGCGATCGGCAGGCGCACCGTCCTTCCGATCAGGTGCCGGTAGCGCTCGTCGTCCGGATGCACGGCCACCGCGGTGTCGCCGAGCATCGTCTCCGGGCGCGTCGTCGCGACGACGAGCGAGCCCGACCCGTCGGCGAGCGGGTAGCGCAGCTCCCACAGCTTGCCCTGCTCCTCCTCGCTGTCGACCTCGAGATCGGACACCGCGGTGCCGAGCTTGGGATCCCAGTTCACGAGCCGCTTGCCGCGGTAGATGAGCCCGTCCTCGTGCAGACGCACGAACGTCTCGACGACCGCGGCCGACAGGCCCTCGTCCATCGTGAAGCGCTCGCGCGTCCAGTCGCACGACAACCCGAGCCGCCGCATCTGCCGCGTGATCGCGCCGCCGGATTCCTCCTTCCACGCCCAGACGCGCTGGACGAACGCGTCGCGCCCGAGGTCGTGGCGCGACGAGCCCTCGGCCTTCAGCTGCTGCTCGACGACGATCTGGGTCGCGATGCCCGCATGGTCGGTGCCGACCTGCCACAGCGTGTTGTCGCCGCGCATCCGGTGCCAGCGGATCATCACGTCCATCAGCGTCTGCTGGAACGCGTGGCCCATGTGCAGCGTGCCGGTGACGTTCGGCGGAGGCAGCTGGAGGCAGAACGCCGGGGCGCCGGGCTGCATCGACGGCCGGAACCAGCCGCGCGACTCCCACAGCGGGTACCACTTCGCCTCGACGGCGTGGGGCTCGAAGCTCTTCGCGAGTTCCATGGCGGCGCCGCAGCGCGAGGGCACCGGCGGCATGCAAAACGGCGGATTTTACCAGACGGCCCGAGAACGCTTCGCAGAATCAAGTCCTTGCGACGCGCTTCCGCGGCGGGAGGCGCGTTCCCGCCGCACGCGGCGGCCGTCGCTCCGATTTGTGGCAAGGTTCGGGCTTGGGTGCCGGCACGGCCATGCCGCCTGCCGGGACGGTCGTCGGGGACGCGTCCTCGACCAACGAGACCGGAACGACGATGGGAGCCACGAGATGACGTCCGACCAGGGAGGGGATCTCAAGCTGATCATGCTCGCACTGGCCGAGCTGCTCGAGCGCATCACCGAGCTGCAGAACCAGAAGATCCTGGAGTCGGTGATGGACGAGAAGTCGACCGGCGTCTTCGCGCCGACGAGCATGACCGCGCTCGAGCTGCGCCGCCGCGCGCGCGAGACTTCCTGAAGGCTGGGCGCGGCGTCAGTCGGACCGCGCGGCGCGCCCGGGGACGCCGGGAGGTGCCGGGCGCGACACGGACGCCGTTCCGATCTGCGTGGCGCCGGTGAGCCGGTAGAGCACGCCGTTGGGGTCGTCCTTCAGCACCGCGAAGCGCCCCGCGACGATGATCGGGTCGAGCGTGTAGCCGACCGGGTCCTTCGCGAGCACCTCGACGACGGCCTCGGGACCGGCCGGCAGGCAGAACGGGCAATCCACCGGGACCGCCGAGATCAGGAAGTGCTTCTGGCGGTCGCCCATGTCGAGCGGGATCATGAACCCCTGCACGCGCGCCTCGCGCTCGTCGAGCGCGAGGATCGCGCCGGCGAATGCCGGGACCATCCGGTCGCCCTGCTTCACGTGCTCGACCTGCGCGAGCGACTTCCATGACACGACGTCGCTGCGCTCGAGCAGCAGCTGCCCGCTGTAGTGGGCCGCGGAGGGCAATCCGCCGGGCGGCACGCTGGTGTCGAGCGCGAGCGCGCCGGCGCACGCCAGGACCGCGGCGGAAGCGACGACGATGCGAGCGAGACGGTAGCGCATGGTTCAGCCCTCGGCGAGCGTTGCTGCGACGTCCAGCCGCGCCGCGCGCCACGCCGGCCAGCAGGCCGCAAGTATACCGCCGCCCAGCGCCAGGGCCGCGACGATCCCCTCCTCCGGCGCGAGGCGCCAGGCCGCGCCCGCGAGCGGCGACGCGGCAGGCAGCCACGTGCCGATCGTCGCTGCGGCGACATGGCCGAGGGCCATTCCCAGGAGCGTGCCGGCCGCCGCAAGCGCGAGGCTTTCGGCCATCAGCACCCAGACGATGTCGCGACGCCGAGCGCCCAGCGCACGCAGGATGGCGAGGTCGTAGCGGCGCTCCTCGAGCGCCTGCGCGAGCGCGACGAACAAGAGCAGCACCGACGCGGCCACGAGGATCGCGGCGAACGCGCGCACGAGGTCGAGGCCGACGCCGAAGGCGGTGAACAGGCGCGCGGTCTCGTAGGCCGGGGAGGCCGCCACCAGCGCGCTCGAGGCGTTGATCTCGCGCGCGAGGCTCGTCGCCGCGAGCGGGCTCCTGAAGCGCACGAGGATCATCGTGACCTGGCGATCCCCGCCGGCTCCCGCAGCCGGCGCCGCGCGCGCGCCATGCTTCGTCTCGTGCACCTCCCATACGCTCTCGAGCGGCGTGAGCACGAGCCGGTCCACGACGCGGCCGGTGGGCGCGAGCACGCCGACGACGCGGTACGGCGTCTCGGCATGCTCGCCGCCGCCTTCGGCGAGGCCGTGCGAGCCCGCGAACGTCGCGCCCACGCGCAGGCCCGTGGCACGGGCGACGTCGCTGCCGATCACCGCGTCCATCGGCGCGACGAACATCTCGCCCGCGGCGAGCGTCGCTGCGTAGTGCTCGACCAGCGCGGGCTCCGTGCCCACGATCCGGAACCCGCGCACGCTGTCGCCCAACGCGAGCGGGATCGCGCTCGCGACCCGGGGATTCGCGCGCAGCGTGGCGAGCGAGGCGTAGGGAACGTTCCCGGGCGGAACATCCGCGTGATAGACGCCGGCGAGCACCAGCTGCAACGGGCTCCCCTTCGCGCCGACGACGAGGTCGATGCCCTCGGCATCGCGACGAAGCCGTGTCTCCAGCTCGTGCGTGACCAGCAGCGTCAGCGTCGCGATGCCCACGCCCAGCGCTCCGAGGGCGATGACCAGCATCGTGGCCAGCGGACGGCGGCGCGCGTAGGCGAACGCGAGGCCGGAGAGCGTCATGCCGCCGCCTTGCCGGCCGCCAGGGATGGAAGCAGGAACGCGTGCGGCAGCAACGGCTTGACGCGCGCGTCGTGCGAGGCGACGACGAGCGTCGCACCGGCCTCGAGCGCCTGCGCGCGCAACAGCTCGAGCGCGGCTGCGGCGTGCTCGTCGTCGAGCGCGGCGGTGGGCTCGTCGGCGAGCAGCACGGCCGGCCGATTGACGACCGCGCGCGCGATCGCCACGCGCTGCGCCTGGCCGAGCGACAGCTCGCCGGGCAGGCGGTGCGCGAGGTGCGCGACCTGCACGGCCTGCAGCAGCGTGGCGATGCGATCGTCGTCCTGCGCCGCGCCGGCCAGGCGTTGCGCGAGGCGGAGGTTGTCGGCGACGCTCACCGCGCCGATCAGGTACAGCCGCTGCGGCACCAGGCCGACCGTGCGCCCGCGCCAGCGATCGCGCTGGCTCGGGGCGAGCTCGGCGAGGTCCTGGCCCGCCACGACGATGCGCCCAGCCGTCGGCACCGTCAGCCCGGCGATCAGGTGCAACAGCGTCGACTTGCCGCTTCCCGACGGACCGGCGAGCAACCACGCTTCGCCGCGCGCCGCCCGCCACGACGCGACCGCGACGGCGACACCGTCCCCGTGGCGCTTCTCGACCGCGGTGAGCTCGAACACCGCCTCATTCTACGGTGTCGGACACGGTGTCCGACACGTGCCTGACACCCATGGAGACGATACGCGGGGGGTCAGGCGACCATCGTCGCTGCGTCCTTCGTCGAAGGCGATCCGGCACCGGCCAGCGTCCGCCCCATCGCCGCCGCCACGGCGCCGAGCCGCCCCATCAGCAAGGCGAACTCGTCCGGCGCGAGCGCCTGGTCGGCGTCGCACCACGCTTCGCTCGGAGAGGGATGCACTTCGATCAGCAGGCCGTCGGCGCCCGCGGCGATCGCGGCGCATGCGAGCGCGCTCACCATCCAGGCCTTGCCGCCCGCGTGCGAGGGGTCGACGATCACCGGCAGGTGCGACTCGCGCTTCACGAACGGCACGGCAGTCACGTCGAGCACGTTGCGGTAGGCGGTCTCGAACGTGCGGATGCCGCGCTCGCACAGGACGATGCGGTGGTTGCCGCCGGCCGCGATGTACTCGGCCGCCATCAGCCACTCGGCGATCGTCGCGCTCATGCCCCGCTTCAGCACCACCGGCACGTGGACGCGCCCGACCTCCTTCAGGAGATCGAAATTCTGCATGTTGCGCGTGCCGATCTGGATCACGTCGACGCCCTCGGCGAGGAACATGTCGAGGTGCCGCACGTCCATCAGCTCGGTCACGATCGGGAGGCCGTGGCGCGCCGCGGCGCGCTTCAGCATGCGCAGCCCCTCGACGCCGAGGCCCTGGAACGCGTACGGGCTGGTCCGCGGCTTGAACGCGCCGCCGCGCATCAGCCGCGCGCCGCCGTGCGCGACCGCGTCCGCCGCGGCCGCCATCTGCACGTCGGTCTCGACCGAGCACGGACCCGCGATCACCTGCACGTCGCTGCCGCCAATGCGCGCGCCGCGGACGTCGACGACGGTGCTCGCCTTGTGCCATTCGCGCGCGACGAGCTTGTACGGCTTCAGGATGTGCAGCGAGCGCTCGACGCCGGGCAGCGGGTCGAACATTTCCGGGTCGAGCTTGCGCTCGTCGCCGATGGCGCCGATCAGGGTGCG
>DASTCK010000149.1:0-19133 GCA_035711225.1 Casimicrobiaceae bacterium | reverse complement strand
GCTGCCGGCCCCCGAGACGGCGCGGGCCTGAGCGGCTCGACCCTCGCGCAACGGAGCCCCGGAACGACTGTTCGGCGCGACGTTCCGGCGATCGCCGGACGACTGCCGATCAGCCCGGACTGCCTTCCGACAGGCACCCCTCGTTCAACGTCGCCTCGAACGGGTGAACCCGTTCGCACGGGCAACCCTGCGTCGCTGCGCGCCGCACAAGGCTGCGAGTCCGAGCACGAGTAGCGCCAATGTTCCGGGTTCAGGGACTCGCCTGGTCGCGACGTTCGCGTCGGTGAAGGTCGCCATCGCGCCCGGCTCGTTCTCGAAGCCGGTGAAACGGGCGAGGATCTGAAGATCGGCGGTGTTGTCGTCGAGATCGGTGGAGAACACGAGCCGTGGCAGGTTCAGCCCGCTGTTGAAGTAGATGAAGAAACCGGCGCCGGGCGCGGTGATCTGCGTTGCGATCAGGTTCGCTGCGTTCCCGGCGCCGAAAGGGGTGCCCGCGTTGGCGTCGTCGTCGAACGTCTGCAGGACGATCATGTTGACGCCGCTGGCCGGCAGGTTACCGACGACATCGTTGACGAAGTGAAGGGTGCCGATGCCGAACACCGCCTCGTCGAACACGAGCACGTCGGTGGCGACGTCGAAGGCGTTGATGAACGTTTCACCGCCGACGACCTGACGCCCGGGCGTCGTCAACGCGGCGCTGCCGGCGAACGGCTCGGTGTCGAAGACGAACGTGGCGGCGGACGTGCGATGCGTGGCGGTCACGGCCAGGAGCCCGACCGCCAGCCAACCCAAGACGCGCGGCTTCATTCAGTCCCCTTTTTCGACCGACGCTGCTTGCGCACGCGCACGCGGCGAGGCCGCATGCATCACTCGCGCCAGCGCCCCGATCCGATGACGATTCAGGAGGTTACGCGGACCGACGCGAACGGTCGCAGCCCGCCGCGAAGCAGCGTGTAAGGAACGCCGACAATCGCGCCGCCGCGAATTCGCAAGGCGTGGGTAGCAACACGGGTCGGTCGACCGACGTGCTTCCGTGTTGCATCGAACCCCGTCCGGAGACCCACGGCTCTCCCATCGTCGCAGCCTCGGCGTAGGACCTGGGGGACTTCGTCACGCCGCGGCGACGGCGGAGGCTGCTGACGCCAGGCGTCGGGCCACCAGCACGGCGCACCGTTCGCGCCGGGACGCCCTCGTGGGATTGCCTGCGGACTCGAGCTACTGCTCGTCCTCCCACGCGAATCCCTCCCGGGCGACGAGCGCGCTCGCGGCCGCCGGCCCGGTCGTGCCGGCCGCGTAGCTCACCGGTCCGTTCGACGCCTCGTTCTCCCGCTGCCACGCCTGCAGGACCGGCTCGACCCAGCGCCACGCCTCCTCCTGCTCGTCGCTGCGCACGAACAGATTGAGGCGGCCGGCGATCGCGTCGAGGAGCAGGCGCTCGTACGCGCCGACGCGCGCGGTCGAGAAGGCCTTCCCGAAATCGAGGTCGAGGAAGACCGGCGACAGCGCCTCGCCCTGCGACGATCCCTTGGCCGCGGCGAGGTGCAGCTCGAGCCCGTCCTCGGGCTGCAGCTTGATGACGAGCTTGTTGGGCCGGCTCGCGCCGGGGAAGATGTTGTGCGGCGTCGGCCGGAACGTCACGACGATCCCGGCGTTGCGCGAAGCGAGCCGCTTGCCGGTCCGCAGGTAGAACGGAACGCCCGCCCAGCGCCAGTTCTGCACCTCGGCGCGCAGCGCGACGAAGGTCTCGGTGCGGCTGTCGGCCGGGACCTTCGCTTCCTCGCGGTAGCCCGGCACGCGCTTCCCGTCGATCGTCCCGCCGCGGTACTGGCCGCGCACGACGTCGCGCAGCGCCGACGCCTCGTCGAACGGCTTGAGCGCGCGCAGCACCTTGAGCTTCTCGCCGTGGATGTCGTCGGGCGTCAGGTGCGCGGGCGGCTCCATTGCGATCATCGTCAGGAGCTGCAGCGCGTGGTTCTGGATCATGTCGCGCAGCGCGCCGGTGCCGTCGTAGAAATCGCCGCGCGTCCCGACACCGAGCTCCTCGGCGATCGTGATCTGGACGTTGGCGATGCTCTCGCGGCGCCACAGCGGCTCGAAGAGCACGTTGCCGAACCGCAGCGCCACGAGGTTCTGCACGGCCGGCTTGCCGAGATAATGATCGATGCGCAGCGCGTGCGCCTCGTCGAAGGCGGCGCGCACGACGCGGTTGATCTCCTGCGCGCTCGCGAGATCGTGGCCGAGCGGCTTCTCGAGCACGACGCGCACGGTCGGGCCGTTCAGTCCCGCGCGGCCCAGCTGCTCGCACACGACCGGGAACAGGTGCGGGCTCGTCGCGAGGTACATGACGACCGCGTCGGCGGGACCGGCGGCGCGGCCCTCCACGGGTGACGCGAGACACGCCTTCAGCTTTGCGTAGTCCGCGGGACGCGAAAGGTCGAGCTGCAGGTAATGCACGAGGGCCGCGAAGCGCGAGAACTCGCCGTCCGCCGGGCGCTTGGCGTCCTCGACATCGGCGAAGCGCTCCCACAGCCAACGACGGTAGTCGTCGTCGCCGTACGGGCTGCGACCGATGGCGACGATGCGCCCGCCGGCGGGCAGCGAACGGTGGCGATGCGCCTGGAAGAGCGCGGGCATCAGCTTGCGCCACGCGAGGTCGCCGGTGCCGCCGAAGAGCACGAGGTCGAAGGACATGAACGGGGACGAAGGGCCGCTGCGCGGGAGGCTCGTGGCGCGGGAGCCGCATTCTTTCACGCCGCGAGCTCGCGAAGGCGGCGGCGCACGTCTTCCGGACGGCACGACGCCGCGGCTCCCCCTGCCCGCACGGGCTTCACGGGCGCGCGAGTCGCTCCGGTCGACGGTCCCGTGCGGCGAGCTCGCCGAGGAGTGGGGCGTCCCTCGCGATGCGGGGGCGCGCGCGACGAAGGCGCCCGGCGATGCGCCGTTCGATGCGAAGCCGGGTTCGGGCCCCGGCCGCGACGGTCACGGCACGTTGACGAAATAGCCGGAAAGCGCGAACGCCACGGACGCGCCGTCGGTCAGCGGGAATCCCTGCACGATGCCGTAGGGGTACGAGCCCGCCTCGACGTAGAACAGCACCGGCCCGGACGCGACGTGGCGCGTGCCGCCGCGCGCCTCGGGCAGCGGCAGCGTCACCGCGAAGGTGGGGATCTGTGCCGGTCCGGCGTAGGCGAGCGGGTTCGCCGTCGACGGGTCGGTGTGGAAGGTCACCGACGCATGCGTGACCACGAGGCGCTTGCCGGCGGGCACCGTATCGAATGTCAGCGAGCACAGCGCGAGGAGCGCGCCGCAGGTGGTCGTGTTCTGCGTGAGCTGGATCACCTGCTGCCAGGGGTTGCGGCCCGGCTCGTCGCGATCCTGCACGAGAGAGGGTTTCGGCTGCGCGCCGGCGGAAGTCGCGAGCAAAGCGAGGGCGAGTGCCGGCACCAGGGTCCGTCGCGGGTTCTTCATGGTCACTTCTCCTAGGGTAAGGTGGAATCGCCGACGAGCTGGAGCGACGCGCCGCCGGTTGTCGTGACTACGATCGACGACGACGTGACGCTGCCTGCCCTCGCGCGCCGAAATCGATGTCCGGCCAGCCAGCGGGTCATCGCCGCGATTGCCGCCCCGATGCGCATCGGTGTCTCCGACGATGGCACCCACTGTTCCGGGCCGTCGAGCCGAGGTCAATACAACATTCGGTGAGTGCGCGGCCGGGCGCCGGCCTGGCGTGATGGCTCGGAAGGCGGCCCTGCCGGCTCCGGGACATCGGGCCGCCCGCGGGGCGACGCGCGCCTATCGCGTGACGGACGCAGCGCCCGGAGTGACGATCCCGCGGCACATGCCACGGGCGTGCCATCGGCCGTTCGCCGGCGCCGCCCCTGCCGGGTCTCCGACGTTACACTTCCCGTTGCTCGATGACGGGCGTCCCCGACGTCGCAACGACATGCACGCAGCTCCGACCGTCGCCGTGATGGGCGCCGGCGCCGTGGGGTGCTACTACGGCGGCATGCTGGCGCTCGCCGGCGTGCCGCTGACGCTGATCGGCCGGGCGGCGCACGTCGAGGCGATCGAGCGCAACGGCCTCGTCATCGACCGCGCGGATCGCCGTGACGTGGTGCGCGTGCGTGCCACGACGGATGCAACGGCCGTGGCAGGCGCCGACATCGTCCTTTTGTGCGTCAAGTCCCCCGACACGCGCGAGGCGGCTGCGGCGATGAAGCCGCATCTGCGCGGCGACGCCGTCGTCGTCAGCCTGCAGAATGGCGTGGCGAACGCCGACACGATCGCGGCGGTCGTCGAGCAGGTCGTGCTCGCGTCCGTCGTGTGGGTGGGCACGTGGATGGAGGGTCCCGGCGTCGTCCGCCATGCCGGCCGCGGCGATCTGGAGCTGGGCGTCACGCGCGCCTGCGCCAATCGCCCAGGGGCGGCCGCTCGTGCCCGCGAGGTCGCCGCGATGTTCGAACGCGCGGGCGTCAAGTGCCTTGCAGTCGACGACGTCGACGCCGCGCTGTGGTCGAAGCTCGTCGTCAACTGCGCGTTCAACGCGATCTCGGCGCTCGGCCGCGCGCGCTACGGTCGCATGGTGCGCGAGCCCGCGATCCGCGAGCTGATGGAGGCCACTGTGCGCGAGTCGGTCGCCGTCGCGCGCGCCGCCGGCGTCGTGCTCGACGAGGAGCGCACGCTCGCGTCGGTGTGGCGGACGGCGGACGCGATGGCGACGCAGTACTCGTCCACCGCACAGGACGTCCTGCGCGGCAAGCCGACCGAGATCGACATGCTGAACGGCTACGTCGCGCAGCGCGGGCGCGAGCTCGGCGTCCCGACGCCGGTCAACCGCACGCTGCACGCGCTCGTGAAGCTGCGCGAGGCGGGGGACGACCTGGCCTAGCGGGAGTGTCGGGGTCGGGTGGCGAACCCGGCCGCGGCGACGCGTCAGTTCAGCGTGATCTCGACGCGCCTGTCGTGCTGCAGGCAGTCGACCAGCTTCTGGTTGGTCCCGTTCTCCGGTCCCAGGTTCGTGCAGGGATCCGGGGACAGGTCCTCGCCCTTGCCTTCGGCGTGGATACGCCCGGCGTCCATCCCCTTCCCGACCAGGTAGGCGACGACCGCCTCGGCGCGCCTGGTCGAGAGCGCCGTGTTGTAGGGGGCCTCGCCGATGCGATCCGCGTAGCCGGCGGCACCGAGATGGACCGATGCCTCGCCCTTGACCTTGGCCGTCAGCTCGTCGAGCTTCGGCGCCTCGCCCGGTCGCAGCGCGGAGCGGTCGAAATCGAAATACACCAGGACCGTCCTGGGCGCCTCGGCCTTCGGCGCGGCCGGCGACGTTGCGGCTGGCTTCGCGTCAGCCGTCACGTCGGAGCGCGTCCCCGATTTCGCGTCCGGCGTTGCCGCCGGCTGCGATGTCAGGGCGACGGCGCCCTTGACCGGGTCGTCCTTGGCCGGCCCCGGGGCCCGGTCGGGCCTTTGCCAGAACATCCAGAGCGAGCCGATCACGAGCAGGAACAGCACCACTCCCAGGGCGATACGCGCGGACGGGCTCATGGAATCCTCCTCGGGCCGGCAGACCGAATTGTAGGCCGGACCATTACACGATGCCCTCGGGGCCGGCGTCAATCGGCTGACGAGCCGGGCCCGCCGATGGGCCGCCTTGAACACTACAAGTTGACAACGCTGGCGGCCGCGGCGCAGAGTTGCCGAGCGCCGATGGCATCGCGCCCGACCTGCGTCCTCCCCTTCGTCGCAGATGCACGACCTGCCCCTCCGATGCCTGCCCGGCGGGAGTCCCCGACCTTCGTGCCGCGCGGTGGCCACGGCGTTCCAGGAGAGTCGCGATGAAGACGATGCTGCCGTTGCTGGTGATCGGAGCGCTTTCGCTGCTCGGCGCCTGCAGCCCGCAAGGCGGTTCGACCGGAAGCGTCCTCGAGGTCACGACCAATCCGTCGATCGCCCGCACGTTCGAGTGCCTCGCGAAGGATGCGAACGGCAATTGCCTGCAGAACCAGTGCAAGCAGGGGCCGGGCGGAAAGGAGTTCGACTGCGCGGGCTTCGCGCGCGACTGCGTCAACGCCGGCGAGCACTGGTCGGGCACCAAGGAAGGCGGCAAGTGCACCAAGGTACTGTGATCGGCCCCCAGCGCGACGCGCGCTGAGTCCGGGGCGGGCAGCGTCGTCAGACTTTCGGCGCGCGCCAGGTCCCGCTGGCGACGAGCTTCGCGGCCACGGCGGAGACGAGGTCCGCGACCGCGCGCGTCGCGGTGGTGATCGAGTGCTTCGGCCCCATCGTCATCACGAGGACGCGCGAGATCGTCGGCTTGATCGGCGACGCCTGCAGGCGGCCCGAGGCGACGTCGTTCGCCACCGAGTCGTAGCCGCTGATCGTGTAGCCGCAGCCCGTGGCGACGGTCTCCTTGATCGCGAGCAGCGAATCGATCTCGCAGAGGAGGTTGAGCGGGATGCCCGCCTCGGAGCAGACGTCCTCGACCATCGCCCGGACCGAGTGCGGGCGGCCGGGCAGCATGATCGGGCAGAGGGCGAGCTGCGCGAGCGGGACCGCGCGTTTCGCCGTGACCCGATCGCCCGCCGGACCGACGAGGTAGAGGTTCGACCACGCGAGCGGGACGGCGCCTCGCGTCGCCCTGCCTTCCCGCGCGAACACGAGGCCGATGTCGATGCGGCGGGCCGCGAGCCACTCCTCGACGCCGCCGCTGAGGCCTTCGACGAAGCGCAGCGTGAGCTCCGGGTGCCGCTCGCGGGCGCGGATCACGAGCGGAGCGACCACGCGCGCCGCGATCGATCCCGGCAGGCCGATCGCGACCGTCCCCGAGAGCTTGCCGCGCAGCGCCTTCGCCTCGTGGGTGAAGCGTTCGACCTCCAGCGTGGCGCGCTCTGCGAGCGGCTGGAGGCGACGGCCGAAATCGGTGGGCTGCATGCCCCGGCCGGTGCGATGGAACAGCCGGTGGCCGAGCTCCTGCTCGAGATCGTGGATGCCGCGGCTCAGCATCGACTGCGATACCTGCAGCTGCAGCGCGGCCTTGCTGAGACTCCCGGTCTCGACGATGCACAGGTACCAGGCGAGGCGCTCGGGATCCATGCTTGCCTTGCAGTATACGCAAAGCAGAAATCCGGATTCCCATCTGTGACAAGGCTCGGCGCGTCGCTATGATCGCCGGCAGAGCGCCCCGAAGCGCCGCGCCACCACGAGGAGGAGCCATGGCACGATTGCCGGTCTACAAGATCGCCGACATCCCGCGCGAGAAGAACCTGCACGAAGGGCGCATGACGCGCTACTCGATCCGCACGAAGAACGCGCAGATCGTGTTCGCCGACATCACGCCGCAGCCGATGGGGAGCCAGCACAACCATCGCCGGCCGCACGACCACCCGCACGACATGCTGCTGATCGTCGTCAAGGGCACGATGCGCATGGAGATCGACGGCGAGGAGTACGACATCGGCCCCGGCGAGGTCGTCGACGTCCCGGCCTTCGCGATGCATCGCGGCTACGCGCTCGGCACCACGCCGGTGTCGCTGATCGAGGTCTTCTCGCCGGTCCGCCACGACTACATCCACCTGGTCGAGTGGCAGGACGAGGACTTCGGCGACAGCGGCGTGCCGTGGGTGAAGAAGGAGCACAATTCCTGGAACCCGCCGCCGCCCGCGCCGTGACCCGTTTCGGGAGGCGCTGCATGCTCCGAACGCGCGACGGCCCGTCACCGCGGCCGCGCGCTCGATTCGCGGAAGCCGGTCGCCCGGTGCAACCGCAGGCGGCCAGAGAGGAAGCGACATGATCCGTTCCATCCAAGGACTCGTCGCCGCGTGCGCGATCGCCGCGGCCGGCGTCGTGCAGGGGCAGGCGTATCCGAGCCAGAGCATCAAGCTGATCGTTCCCTACGGTCCCGGGCAGGCGACCGACGTGATGTGCCGGGTGTTCGCCGAGCAGCTCAAGGTCGTGCTCAAGCAGAACATCGTGATCGAGAATCGGGTGGGCGCGGCGAGCAACCTCGGCGCCGCCGAGGCCGCGAAAGCCACCCCCGACGGGTACACGCTGCTTTGCACCGGCAACGCGACGCACGTCGCGAACCCGCTCCTGTACTCGTCGATGGGCTTCGATCCCGACAAGGACCTCGTGCCGATCACCGGCATCGCGGCGACCGGCTACGTGATGGCCGTCGGCCCCAGGCTCAAGGACAAGAGCGTCACCGACGTCGTCGCGATCGCGAAGACGGCGCAGCCGCCGCTCAAGATGGGGCTCGCGAGCACGACGTCGCGCGTCATCTTCGAGATGCTCCGGCAGGCGGCGAAGGTGCAGCTCACCAACGTGCCCTACATGGCCGGCAACCGCGACCTCTTCCCCGACCTGATGCGCGGCGATACCGATACGGTGATCGAGGCGATGCCTTCGGCGATGGGATCGCTGACCGGCGGCACCGTCACTCCCGTCGCCGTCACGCTTCCCGAGCGCTCGCCGCTGCTGCCGAAGGTGCCGACGTTCAAGGAGGTGGGCCTCGACGTGCAGCTGGTCGGATGGAACGCGTTCTACGCGCCGAAGGGCACGTCGCCGGAGATCATCGCGGCGCTGAACAAGGCGTCGCACGAGGCGCTGAAGCACCCGGACGTCGCGAAGCGGCTCGAGGCCGTCGCTTGCGTGCCGATGCCGACCTCGCCCGAGCAACTCGCGAAGATGATCGTCGACGACCGCGCGAAGTGGAAGCCGATCGTCGAGGAGTACAAGCTGAAGGTGAACTAGGGCGCTGCGCCCGGGAGGCGCCCTGCGCGCCTCCCGCCCATTCCCCGCGCGGGGAGCCGGGGACCACGGGGGAGACCGGACAGCCTTGCGCGCGCGCGCCATCCGCAATCCGCAGGACTTCTACGGCGGGCTGGCGCTCGTCGCGCTGGCCGCCCTCGCATTCTGGGCCTCGCGCGACCTGCCCGGCTCGCAAGGGTTGTCCTTCGGTCCCGGAACCGCGCCGCGGCTCTTCGCCGGGCTGCTGGCGTTCGCCGGCACGATCGTCACGGTGCTGGGCGTCGTGACGACCGGTCCCGCCGCCGGTCCCTACGCGCTGCGCGGGCCGCTGCTGATCTTCGCCTCGGTGCTGGTGTTCGCCGGCACGGTGAAGCTCGTCGGCCTCGTGGCGGCGACGTTCGTCACCGTGCTGGTCGCGAGCGCGGCGAGCCGCGAGACGCGCTGGCGCGAGGCGATCCCGTGGGCCGCGGCGATCAGCGTCTGCTGCACGCTGCTGTTCTCGACCGCGCTGGGGCTGCCGCTGCCGCTCTGGCCGCGCTGGTGACGCCCGGCGATGGACCTGCTCGCGAACCTCTCGCTCGGATTCTCGGTCGCGGTGACGCCCGTCAACCTCGGGCTATGCCTCGCCGGCGCGCTGATCGGCACGCTGATCGGCGTGCTCCCCGGACTCGGCCCCGTCGCGACGATCGCGATGCTCCTTCCGCTGACCTTCGGCCTGCCGCCGATCGGTGCGCTCATCATGCTCGCCGGCATCTACTACGGCGCGCAATACGGCGGGTCGACCACGTCGATCCTCGTGAACATTCCCGGCGAAGCCTCGTCGGTCGTCACGACGCTGGACGGCTTCCAGATGGCGCGCCAGGGACGCGCGGGTGCGGCGCTCGCGATCGCTGCCATCGGATCGTTCTTCGCCGGGACGGTGTCGACGCTCCTCGTCGCCTCGTTGAGCGCGCCGCTGACCAGGGTCGCGCTGGCGTTCGGGGCACCCGAGTACTTCTCGCTCATGGTGCTGGGCCTCGCGTTCGCGGTCGTCCTGTCGCGCGGCTCGGTGCCCAAGGCCGTGGCGACGGTGCTGGTCGGACTCGTGCTGTCGATGGTCGGGTCAGACCTCGTGACCGGTGTGGCGCGCATGGGCTTCGGCATCCCCGAGCTCGCGGACGGCATCGGCTTCGTCGTCATCGCGATGGGCGTGTTCGGCTTCGCGGAGATCATGCGCAACCTCGAGTCGCCCGAGCGCCGCGGCATGGTCACCGGCAAGGTGAGCGGCCTGATGCCGACGCGGGCGGACCTGAAGGCGTCGGCGCCCGCGATCGCGCGCGGCTCGCTGATCGGCGCGCTGCTCGGCATCCTGCCGGGCGGCGGCGCGGTGATTGCTTCGTTCGCCGCCTACACGCTCGAGAAGCGCGTCTCGCGACATCCCGAGCGCCTGGGCACCGGCGCGATCGAAGGCGTCGCGGCGCCCGAGAGCGCGAACAACGCCGCGGCGCAGACGTCGTTCGTGCCGCTGCTGACGCTGGGCATCCCGGCGAACGCGGTGATGGCGCTCATGATCGGCGCGATGACGATCCAGGGCATCATTCCGGGGCCGCAGGTCATGGTGCGCCAGCCCGACCTCGTCTGGGGGCTGATCGCCTCGATGTGGATCGGCAACCTGATGCTGCTGGTGATCAACCTGCCGCTGGTCGGCGTATGGGTGAGCCTGCTGCGCGTGCCCTACCGGCTGCTCTTCCCGGCCATCATCGCGATCTGCTGCATCGGCGGGTACTCGGTGAACAATTCGTCGTTCGACGTCGTGCTGACCGGCGTGTTCGGGCTCGCCGGCTACTGGCTCGTCAAGCACGACTTCGAGCCGGCGCCGATGCTGCTCGGGCTCGTGCTCGGCCCCGCGATGGAAGAGAACCTGCGGCGCGCGATGGTGATCTCGAACGGCGACGCTTCGGTGTTCCTCACGCGCCCGATCTCCGCGTCGCTGCTCGCGCTCACCTTGCTGTTGCTCGTCGTCGCGATCCTGCCGCGGATCCGCCGGCGCCGCGAGGAAGTGTTCGTCTAGTCTCCCCGGAACTCACCCGTGCGCGGTGAGGAAGTCGACCACCGCGGCATTGAACGCCGCGGGCGCCTCCCGATGCATCGCGTGCGCCGCGCCGGCGATCGTCACCGTCGGCGACACGTTGCGATTGAGCGCGCGCATCGCGTCGAACATCGTCCGGTAGCGCGCGGGGCTGCGCTCGCCGGTGATCGCGAGGATGGGCATCGCGAGCGAGGCGACCTGCGCCGCCGTGAACGCCGGACGCTCCGCGCACGCCGGGCCGGTGCGGATGTTGTCGAGCATGATCCGGCGCTGCTCGTCGGAGCGCCGCTCCCACGCGCCGGGGCCGTTGAGGTCGTCGACGAACCCGCGCGCCGCCGCCACCTCGTCGCCGTGCGCGAGGTTGGCGCGCAACTTCGCGAACATCGTCACCGTCTCTCGCGCCATGGCGCGGCCCTCGGGCGTGTCGGGCAGCAACCCGTCGAGGCCCCCCGGGTCGGCGAGGATCAGCGTGCGGACGAGCGAGGGCCGCCGCAACGCGAGCTGGAGCGCGACCGCGCCGCCACGCGAATGGCCGAGGAGGTGCACCGCGCGAAGTCCGAGACGCCCGATCAACTCACCCAGATCGTCGGCGTGACGATCGACGCTGAAGTCGTCACCGCGGCCGTCCCACCGCTCGGGGTAGCTGTGCCGCAGGCTGGCCGCGATCGTCCTCGCGTGCGCAGAGAGCGGGCCCACTTGCGACTGGAACGAGCGGTAGTCGATCATCGAGCCGTGCACCAGGACGAGCGCCGGCAGGCGCGTCCCTGCCTCGACATAGGCGATCGGGTAGCCGTCCACCTCGCAGAATGTCGTTCGCTCGCCGGTGGGCCATGGCGGGACCTGAACCCCATTCATCGCGCTCCGCGCCACCTGGCCTCCTTGGCGACCGGCCCGCGGGCGATACTGCAGGATGACGATCCAGGCGCGCCGGGAGGCATAGACCGTCGATCAAAGCAGGCGCTGGCAGCTCGTCCGCGATAGCTCGGCCGTCGCGGGGCGCCCCTCCCTCGCCCTGTGCCAGCAGGCGATCCCGTGCGCATCACACGACGGCCTCGCTACCCGCCGCCGGTCAGCCTCCCGGCGGTCGGTAGCTGACCGTCTTCTTGGCCGCTGCGTCGACCTCCTGCGTCGTCAGCAGCACGACGGTCTTCGTCGCGGCCATCCCGGACTGCGCGACGCTGAGCGCCATGGCGGCCGCCGTCACGTTGTCGGGAAGATCAACGATCACGTAGGCGTCGACGCCCCCGAACGCGAAGTAGAACGCCTCGAGACGGCCCCCCAGGCCCTGGACCGCTTTCTCGACGGCGGCCCGGCGCGCGGCGCCGCCTTCGTGCAGCACTCCCTTGGCTCCGGCAGCGGTGTAGTGCGCTTCGAACAAGTACTTGGGCACGGTGATCCCCCCTTATCGGTCGAGCGCGCCGCCGGGCATCGTTACGCGGGTCGTGCCTCACTGCCGCCACGACGCCCGGGCGCGTCGCGGCATTCTGCGCTTCCTGGCTGCGGACCGGTGAACCGGGACCCGCGTGCGGCCCGGGAAGCGATCGCCGACGTCGCCGTCGCTCCTGCGCGGGTACCATACCCGCCCATGGGAGGACTCGTCCGTCGTTGTGCAGCGCGGCTCGCGGCTGCGCATTCTCCTGGCAGGACGAGGATGGTGGGCGCCCCCCGCAGGGGCCGACGCTGAACCCGTTGCGGACGCCGGAAGGGAGCGTCGCACCAAAGGCGCGCACCCGCGCTCGCCGCGCCGATGCGTGCGCCCGCGCCACGATCCGACGAGCGTGGGCCCGATGAGCGAGCCCGAGCGCCCGTTCGCCGCGCCGCGGGAGACGCTGCGCCGCATTCGCTGGGCCTTCGCCGTCGGGCGGACGACCAGTCCCGCGCTCTACGCCGCGCTGTGGATCATCGCCATCGTCGCGATCGTCTTCCCGGCAGGTGCGGCGCTCGCCGTTCGCGGGCTGGTCAACGCGGTGAGCGACGGTCTGGCCTCGCCGCACGCGTTCGAGCCCGCGGCGCTCTATCCCTGGCTGCTGCTCGGCTTCGCGGCGGCCGTGGGCACGGTGGTCACCGGCTCGGCCATCCGCTACGTGGGGCGGAGCCTCGACGCCGAGCTGCGCTACCGGCTCCAGCTCGACATCCTGAAGCAGTGCGACGCGATGGCGTTCGCGCGTTTCGAGGACCCCGCGTTCCACGACGCGCTCCGGCGCGCCAGCGAGCATCCGCACTTCTTCGTCTCGCGCTGCATCGCCGGGACGCTCGAGCTCGCGAGCATGGGCGCGCAGGCGCTGTCGCTGATGGCGATCCTGTTCGTCATCGAGCCGGTGCTGTTCGTGCTGCTGGTGCCGGTCGGCGTCCCCTACCTCGCGTTCAAGTGGCGGCTGTCGCGCCGGCAGTTCGAGGAATTCGACGTGCGCGTCGAGAAGGAGCGCCGCATCGACTATCACACGGCGCTGCTGAGCGGTCCCGAGCACGCGGCCGAGATCAAGCTGCTGGGGCTCGCGCCGCTGTTCATCGAGCGCTGCCGCGCGCTGATGGCCGAGTTCCGCGACCTGCAGCGCCGCTACCAGCGCTTCGAGTTCGTCGGCAACCTGGTCTTCGCGCTCGTCTCGGTGGCCGCGGTGTATCTCGCGATGACCCGGGCGGCCCTGTCCATCGTCGATGGCCGGCTGACCATCGGCGATCTCGCCATCTACGGCAGCGCGGCCGCGCAACTGCGCTCGCTCGTCGAGGGCAGCATCGCGCTCGTGGCGCGGCTGCGCTGGGACCTGCTGCACATCGGCAACCTGCGCGCCTTCCTCGCGCTCGAACCCGATCCTCCGCGCAAGGACGCGCTCCGGACGCCGCTCGCCGGCGGCGTCGCGTTCCGCGACGTGTCGTTCACCTACCCGGGGACCGCCGAGCCGACGCTCGCCCACCTGTCGTTCGAGATCGCGCCCGGCGAGGTCGTGGCGCTGGTCGGCGACAACGGCGCGGGCAAGAGCACGATCGCGAAGCTGATCGCGGGCCTCCACGAGCCTTCGTCCGGCGCCGTGCTCTTCGACGGCATCGACGCCCGCGCCTTCGATCCCCGTCACCTGCGGCGGCAGGTGACCTGCCTGTCGCAATCGTTCGGCCGTTACGCGGCGAGCGCCGCCGACAACATCGCGTTCGGCGACTGGGAGCGCCTCGTCGGCAACGACGCCGCCATCGAGGCCGTCGCGCGCGCGGCGGGCGTGGACGGGCTCGTCGCCGGCCTGCCGCAGGGCTACGCGACGATGCTCGGGCGCGAGTTCGGACGCTACGCGCCGTCGGGCGGCGAGTGGCAGCAGCTCGCGCTGGCGCGCGCCGTCGCGCGCGATGCTCGCATCCTCGTCCTCGACGAGCCGACCGCGAACCTGGACGTCGGGACCGAGTACCGGCTGTTCGAGCGCTACCGCGCGCTCGCCGCCGGGCGCACGATCCTCTTGATCTCGCACCGCTTCTCGACCGTGCGCATCGCCGATCGCATCCTCGTGCTCGATGCCGGCGCGCTCGTCGAGAGCGGCACGCACGAGGCGCTGATCCGCCTGAACGGCCGCTACGCGGCGCTCTACGACCTGCACCGCCGGCACCTCGACGCGTCCTAAAGCGCGCCGACGCCGCGCGGGTCGGCTCGACGTCGATCGTCGGCCCTACCGGTACCCCGCCGCCTGGAGCTCGAACAGCTCCGCATACATGCCGCCCTGCTCGACCAGCTCGGCGTGCGTGCCGATCGCGTCGACCGCGCCGTGGTTCAGCACGACGATGCGGTCGGCCATCCGCACGCTGGAGAAGCGATGCGAGATCAGGACCGCGGTCTTCCCTTCGGAGAGCTCCTTGAAGCGCTGGAACACCTCGAACTCCGAGCGCGCGTCGAGCGCCGCGGTCGGCTCGTCGAGGATCAGGAGCTGCGCGTCGCGCATGTAGGCCCGCGCGATGGCGACCTTCTGCCACTCGCCGCCCGACAGGTCGATGCCGGTGCGGAAGCGCTTGCCGAGCACCTGATCGTAGCCGTTCGGGAGCTTCCCGATCACCTCGTCGGCGAGGCTGCGTCGCGCGGCCTCGACGATGCGGGCGCGGTCGTCGCGCGCCTCGATGCGCCCGACCGCGATGTTCTCGGCGGCGGTCAGGTGGTAGCGCACGAAGTCCTGGAAGATGACGCCGATGTTGGCGCGCAACGCGCCGAGGTCGTACTCGCGCAGGTCGTGGCCGTCGAGCAGGATGCGGCCCTCGTCGGGGTCGTAGAGCCGCGCCAGGAGCTTCACCAGCGTCGTCTTGCCGGCGCCGTTCTCGCCGACCAGCGCGAGCGTCTCGCCGGCGCGCAGGCGGAACGACAGCCCGCGCACCGCCCAGCGCTCCGCGCCGGGGTAGCGGAAGCCGACGTTCTCGAAATCGAACCCGGTCCGGATCGGCACCGGGAACGGCCGCGGGTCCGGCGGCGATACGATCTCGCCGCGGCTCTCGAAGAACGAGAACAGGTCGTCGAGGTAGAGCGCCTGGCCCGCCACCTGCGAGAAGCCCATCAGCAGGTTCTCGAGGAGGTTGCGCAGCCGGCGGAACGAGCCCGACAGGAACGTCAGGTCGCCGATCGTGAAGTCGCCGTGGATCGTCCGCCAGACGATGTAGGCGTAGGCGGCGTAGTACGCCAGCGTTCCGATCGCCGAGAGGACGCTCCCCCAGCCCGCGCGGCGCGTCGCGATCCGCCGGTTGGCGACGAAGAAGCTGGTGGCGAGCGCGCGGTAGCGCTCGATCAGGAAGCCTTCGAGGCCGAAGATCTTCACTTCCTTGGCGGTCTCGGCGCTGGCGCCCGTCTGGCGCACGTAGTCGAGCTCGCGGCGCTCGGGCGTGCGCGCGTAGTTGAGCGAGTAGCTCTGCGCGTTGAAGTGCGCCTCGCCGACGAAAGCCGGCACCAGCGCGACGGCGAGCAGCGCGATGAGCCAGGGCGCGTACACGACGAGCCCCGCGGCGAAGCTCACCACCGTCACCACGTCCTGCGCCTGCGCGAACAACTGGCCGATGAGGCTCGAGCGGCCCGCCGCCTGGCGGCGCGCGCGCTCGAGCTGGTCCTGCATGTCGCTGTCCTCGAAGTCCTCGAGGTCGAGCGAGGCGGCGTGCTCCATCAGCCGCAGGCTCGTCTCGTTGCTGAAGCGCTCCGAGAGCAGCGCATCGACCAGCGAGACGGCGCGGCCGAGCACGTCGGAAAGGACGGCGAGGGCGAACTCCAGGCCGAGCAGCCAACCGATCCGGTCGAGCAGGCCGAGCTGCCACCACTCGCGCAGGTCGTCGGGCGCGTGCGGCGCCCCGACCAGCAGGACCACCTCGTCGATGATCAGCTTGCCGACGTAGAGCGTGGCGACCGGAAGCAGCGCGCGGACGACGCGCAGCGTCCCCTGCAGGATCGTGAGCGACGGGCTCGTGCGCCAGACCAGCGCGAGGAACGGCGGGAGGTTGCGCAGCGCGCCGAGGCGCTCGCGCCACGACTGCGAAGCGACCGTCGGCGGGCCCTCGCCCCGTCCGGAGGCGGGCGCGCGTCCCCCCATCGCGTAGTTCCTGGGCATCCGGCATTGTGCCGTGGACGGCCCGCCGGCCCGGCCGGCCGATGCGTCACGACCGGCGTAGGCGGGTCACCGATCGTCGCGACCGGCCTCCCCGGCTTCAGCGGCTCGCCGAAGGTTTCGCGACGGGAAGCCCCCTGGCCCTGCGGTAACCCACGACCGCCTTCTCGAGATCCTCGAGCTCCTCGCAGGGCAGCAGGCAGATCGCGCGCAAGTCGGCGAGATGCCTCTCCGCGTTGGGCAGGTCGCCGACCATGAGGTAGGCCTCGCCGATGTACTCGTGCGCGCCGCGGTGGCGCGGGTCGAGGGCGATCGCGCGCCGGTAATGCTCGAACGCGAGATCGAGCTTGCGCAGGTTGCGATACGCGAAGCCGAGGTCGTTGTGCAAGTCCGCGCTGTCGGGGTGGCGCACGAGCGCCTGCGACAGGCGCTTCGCCGCCGCGTCCCACTCCTTGCGGTCGGCCGCTTCCCTCCCGGCGACGACATCCGCGTCGTCGGCGAGCGCCGAGGACAGGTCGAACGACGGGTCGGCGCCTGCCGGAACGCCGAAGGCGCCGATCGCGACGGCGAGCGCGAGCGCCAGCGCCGCACGACATGCGCGCGCCGTGGCGGAGGTCGCCAGGCTCATCGCGAGGCGAGCGACGCCCGCACCTTCGACAGTTCCGGCCGCGACGAGGCGGAGCCTTTCGTCATCTCGCCGAGCCGCGCGAACAATCGCGCCGCCTTGCTTCGATCGCCCGAAGCCTCGGCGGCCACCGCGGCCCCGTAGAGGCCGCGGAAGCGATTGGGCTCGCGCTGCTGCGACATCTCGTACTCGGCGAGCGCCAGGGCGGGCTGGCCCATCTGCATCAGCATGTCCCCCAGCAGTTCGCGCGCCGGCAGGATCCGGCCGGGCGTCACGATGTGCTTCTCGTTGTGGTCCTCGAGGTCGGCGGCGGCGCGCATGAGCCTGAGCGCCTCGGCGTCGTTCTTCTGCGCGAGCGCGATCCAGCCCGCGGCCGCCAGCCGCTGAACCTCGACCTCGTTGGCCCAGTACGTGTTCTTCGCCTCCAGCAGCGCCTTGTGCAGCGCGGCCAGCGCCTCGGCGTCCTGCTGCGCGGCGGCGACCTCCCCGCTGCGCGCGGCGCCGAGCGCGCGGGCGTAGCGCGTGATCGCGTCGACGAACGGGTACTTCGTGGGCCTGGGCTCGAGCGCCATCGCCTCGCGCCACGCGCCGCGCTCGACCGCGTAGCGGGCCGGCATCGCGGCGATCGCGTAGTAGGGCACGAAACGGTCGCTGATCCCCTGCACCTTCATCGCGCCGTCGATCTCGCGGCGCGCCTCGTCGTCGCGCGCGAGCTGCAAAAGCCCGTACACCGCGTAATCCTCGGCGTGGTACGACTCGTCGGGCTCGTTGCCCGCCACCGCGACCTTCGCCGAGCGGCGATTGGTCGCGATCGAGTCCTCCCACTCGCCGACGCGCGTGAACACATGCGACGGCATGTGAAGCGCGTGCGGCGCGTCGGGGGCGATCGACGCGTAGCGCCGCGCCGCCGTGAGGCCGTCCTTCGCGATCGGCGGCGCGTCGTAGCTGTGGATCAGGTAATGCGCGACGCCGGGATGGTCGGGATGCTTCGCGAACTGCGGCTCGAGGATCGCCGACGCCTTGCGGTAGTTGGCGTAGGTCTGGTCGGCCTGCGCCTGCGTGCCGGCGAGGTAGAGCGCGCTGAAGATCTGCGCCTCGTCGTCGCCCGGATACTTCTGGGCCAGCGCTTCGTAGGCCTTCGAGCGGCTCTCCTGCCGCGCGCGCTCGGGCCGGTTCGCGAAGTCCGCGTAATAGGCGGCGACCGCCTCGAGGTAGTCGCGCTCGCGCTCGGTCTTCGCGCCGATGCGCCGGCCCTCGGCGATGGCGGCCTGCGCGACCTCGGCGCCCTTGGGCGAGGCGCCCTGCCCGGCCAGCGGGTTGTTCATCATGATCGACGCGATGCCCCAGGTGGCGATCGCGCACCCGGGATCCTTCTTCAGCACGTCGCGGAACGCGCCTTCGCCGGCACTGAACCAGAACGAGTGCAGGATCGCCACGGCGCGCGCGAAGTCGGCCTGGACCTCGGCGCTGCACGAGTTGGCGAAGTCGACCTTGCCGAGCTTGCCGAGCGAGCCCGGCTCGTCGGCGTGGGCGGGAGCAGCGAGCGCCAGCGCGAAGGTCGCGCAAGCGGCGACGAGTCGGGTCATGTCGGCCTCCTCGAAAGTTCGGAACCCTGTCCACGGGACGCTGCGAACGCCAAGTCTGCGCCGGCGGCCGAGCCGGCGTCAAAGGGGAATCGTCGCCGGGCTCGGACGGGAATCCACGATGCCGTGGACGACATCGCCAGGGGCCTCCGCACGGGGCCTTACACTCGCGGGATGGCCCTCAAGTCGACGATCTTCAAGGCGGACCTGTCCGTGGCCGACATCGACCGCGGCGTCTACCGCGATCACTCGCTCACGATCGCGCGGCATCCGTCCGAGACCGACGAGCGCATGATGGTGCGGCTGCTCGCGTTCGCGTTGCATGCCGCCGAGCATCTCGAGTTCGGACGGGGCTTGAGCGCGGAAGACGAGCCCGACCTGGTCCTGCGCGACCTGACGGGTGCGCTCGAGCAATGGATCGACGTCGGCCTGCCCGACGAGCGCGCCGTGCGCAAGGCGTGCGGCCGCGCCCGCGAAGTGTTCGTCTACGCATATGGCGGACGCGCGGCCGGGCTTTGGTGGGACAAGGCAGCCGAGACGCTCGCGAGGCAGCCGACGCTGGCGGT